>NZ_JBHXSL010000033.1:0-85083 GCF_042714725.1 Streptomyces sp. NPDC058685 | reverse complement strand
ACTCCAACACCGGCAACCCCGACAACCGCTCCCGCCAATACCCCAACTCCCCCGCCGCGCCAACCCCACCCAACTCACGCCGCTGCCAATCGGCGAACTCCGTGTAAGGGAGGCTCAGCTCGGGCAGGGTGTCGCCGTCGTAGAGGGCGCCGAGGTCGCGGACGAAGAGGGATATCGACCAGCCGTCGGAAACGATGTGATGCATCGCCGCCAGCAGTACGTGCTCGGTGTCGCTCAGCCGCCACACCACGACGCGGAACAGCGGACCCGTGGTCAGGTCGAACGGTTCGCCGGCCTCGGCTGCGGCTTCCGCTTCCACCTCGGCAGCGGTGGCGGCGTCACGCCAGTCGATGCGGGCGTCGAGACGGTCCGCGACGAGGACGCGAGGGGCGCCGTCTCGCTCGACGAACCTCATCCGGAGCGACTGGTGACGAGCCACGAGGCGGGACAGGGCCAGTTCCAGGCGTTTCCGGTCGAGCGGGCCGTGCACGCGCCACATGGGGGTCGCCACGTACGCGGTGCTTCGCCCGCCCGCCATCCGGTCCAGGAACCACATGCGGTCCTGTGCGAAGGACAGAGCGTGGTCGACCTCGGCGCACCCTTCCGGCCCGAGATTCGTCGTCCCTGTCTGCACCGCAGCTCCTCTCACCGCACCAGCGCTCACGTCTGGTGTCGTCCCCCGTCGGCCGAGCTGTTCCCGGTCCGCATCGGCCGCCCCGGCGGCCTGGGAAAGTCCCGGCACCTGGCCGCGGGCCCGTGGACAACAACATCACCGCGGCGCCGCCCGCGTCTTGAGTCATCGCTACTCGCATCGACCGGACGGGACGTCGCGGAAGGACTCATCTCCCCTCCTGACGAAGGCCCGAGTCCCCTTCGTTCAGGGCCTCTTGCCCGGACCCGGTTGTCTGGCGCACGCCTCGTAGGGCTTCGTCAGCTACCGGGTCCGGTTCTCTGGCGCGGGGAAGGCGGCGGCCACAGGGCGCCATCAGTCGCAGCGCGCGAGGAGTGCACCTGGGACACATGCCTCGTTGTCCGGCCCCGCTGTCATGGCTGACTGCCCAGGGCCCTGATGGCCTGACCGGTCACGGCTCCGTGGCATACCGGTCCCGGCCCGCTCGCTCGCCGACGCCGTGATTCCTATGATGGGCATATCCAGCGCACAAAACGGCCCATATGGATACTCACCCGTTCTCTGAATCATCAGAGGTGGCTGCGGATGATCCGGCTCAGCATGCTCAGAACGATCCTGACGGCGCTCGCCGCCCTCCTTCTGGTGGGTGCGGGCACGGTGCCCGCACAGGCGGCACGGCAGGAGGACTTCGACGCCGCGACCGTCCAGCGGCTGAACGAGAAGGTCACCGAGGTCATGGATCGGGCGGACATCCCGGGCGTGACCATCGGCCTGTGGCTTCCCGGGCGAGGCGAGTACGTGAAGTCGTTCGGGGAATCGGACACGACGTCCGGCACTTCGATGAAGTCCGACCTCCACATGCGGATCGGCAGCGTGACCAAGACCTTCACGGTCGAGGGACTGTTGCTGCTCGCGGACCAGGGAAAGGTCGGGCTCGACGATCCCATCGCCACGTACGTCGCCAACGTTCCCAGCGGCGACCGCATCACCCTTCGCGCGTTGGCCGGCATGCGCAGCGGCCTCTTCGACTACTCGGAGGACGAGAGCTGGATGCAGTCCCTGCTCGCCGACCCCCAGCGCAGCTACACGCCACAGCAGTTGCTCGACTATGCCTTCGCGCACCCCCTCAACTTTCCGCCCGGGAGCAAGTGGGAGTACAGCAACACCAACCTGGTCCTGCTCGGCTTGGTGATCGAGAAGGTCACCGGCCAGCGCCTGGGGGCCTATCTGGAGCAAGCGGTCTACGAGCCGCTGAAGCTGGACGAGACGTCGTTCCCCACGGCCAACGGGATTCCGGACCCGTACGCCCAGGGATACACGAACTTCACGAAGGACGAGAGCGTCACCGCGGCCACCCACTGGAACCCCTCGTGGGCCTGGGCCGCGGGAGCCATGATCTCCGACCTGGACGACTTGCACACCTGGGTCCCGGCCCTGGCAGACGGAAGGCTGCTCGAACCAACCACGCAGAAACAGCGCCTGGAGTTCCGCCCGGTCGGCTACCCGGGCGTCTCGTACGGGCTCGGCATCATGCGGGTGAACGGGTGGATCGGCCACAACGGCGACCTACCCGGCTACGAGACCCTCGCGGTCCAGCTGCCGTCGCAGAAGGCCACGTTGGTGATCCTCATCAACTCCGACATCAACTACCAGGGCGACTCACTCAGCACCATGCTCGGCCGTGCCGTCACATCCGTCGTGACCCCCGACCAGGTATTCGATCTGCCGTCCGCCGCGCAGTCGAGGCAGCACACCCCGACCCCCTCCCCGTAGGACCGATCCGCGGGCCGAAACGGTCCGACAAGACCCTCGCCAGAGTCCGGGCACCGGTCGAGCACCCACCAGAAGAACCGGCGGGCCTTCGGCAAGGTCCGCACCGGGCGACAGACCTTCCCGCGGTCCTCCACCTGTCTCACCGTCGCCGACCGATGGTCACACCACTCGTGGCGCCGTTCCGCGGCCGCTCCTCGGCCGATCGTTGACGCATTCCGATATAGGCATATGATGGAGCCATGGCACGAGCGGCGACAACCTCGGACGCGTTCAACGCGATCGCCGAGCCGCAGCGGCGGGAGATTCTGATCCTGCTGCGGGGCGGCGAGCGGCCCGTGACCGAACTGGCGCGGGACCTGGGCATGAGCCAGCCACAGGCGTCCAAGCACCTGCGGGTGCTCCGGGAGGTCGGGCTGGTGCGGGTCCGCGGGCTGGGCAAGCAGCGGCTGTACGGCCTCGACGCCCGCGGTCTGCGGCCGGTCCACGAGTGGCTGGGCGGCTTCGAACGGTTCTGGAACGAGAGCTTCGACCGGCTGGACGAGTACGTGCAGGATCTGAATCAGGCAAGGCAGGAGGAACCACCGAATGACGACGACCAGTAGCGGCGGCGGGCCCGAAGACGCGACCGCGGACCGCGAGATCGTGATCTCCCGGGCCATCGGCGCACCACGGGAGCTGGTGTTCGAAGCGTTCACACAGGTCCGGCACCTGTCGCGATGGTGGGGACCGGAGGGGTTCTCCACCACCACGCGGTCCTTCGAGTTCCGGGTCGGCGGGGCGTGGGACTTCGTGATGCACGGACCGGACGGGACCGACTACCAGGAGTGGATCACCTGGCGGGAGATCGTCCCGGCGGAGCGGATCGCCATGCTGCACGGCGAGTCCCGCGACGACCCCAACGCCTTCGAGTCGGTCCTGACCTTCGAGCCGATCGGCGACGAGACCCGGATCGTGATGCGCACGGTGTTCCCCACCAAGGAACTCCGCGACCAGGCGGTCGAGAAGTACCACGCGATCGAGGGCGGCCGGCAGACCCTGAGCAACCTGGCTGCCTACGTCAGCGACCTCGCGCGGAAGGGGGCGGAGGGCTGATGGCCGGGAAGGTGTTCTTCAGCGTGACGATGTCGCTCGACGGCTTCATGGCGCCGGAGGCCGTGCCCGTCGAGGACGTCTTCTCGCCCGAAGGTCAGAACGACCCGAGGGTCCAGCGCTGGATGACGAAGTGGTCGGAACTGCAGGCGTGGCTGTTCCCGCAGCGGTGGTTCCGGGAGAACCTCAAGCTCGGCGAGGGCGGCGAGGAGGGACTCGACAACGACATCGCTCGGGCGACGTACGAGCGCACCGGCGTGAGCATCATGGGCAAGCGCATGTTCGACGCCGGCGAGCTGGCATGGCCGGAGGAGGCCCCGTTCCATACCCCGGTATTCGTTGTCACCCATACGCAGCGTGATCCGTGGGAGCGGCCGGGAGGCACGACCTTCCACTTCGTCAACGACGGCATCTCCAGCGCACTGGACCGGGCCCGCGAGGCCGCCGGCGACCGCGACGTCCGCATCGCCGGCGGCGCCGAGACAATCCAGGAGTACCTGGACAGCGGCCTGATCGACGAGTTCTCGATCACCCTCGCGCCCGTGCTGTTCGGCACCGGCATCCGCCTGTTCGACCGCGTGGACCCGACCCGCCTCATCCTCGACCAGACCCGCACGGACGCATCATCCCGGGTGACCCACCTGACCTACACCGTCGGCAAGCGGTAGCCGGCACCACACCGGCCGCCCGGGAGAATCCCGACCGACGCGAGGCTCCCGTAGCCTCTCTCCGACGGCTTTGCCGAGCAAGCCCAGCGGAACTTCTGGCCACGGGGAGATCCGCACGTATGCGTGCGGCGGACACCGCCGTCGAACTCACCAGGCAGGAAGCCCGTGCGCGACCTGCGGTGGGTGGCCCCCGGTGACCTACCTGAGCGCCTGAGCCGGTGAGCTCCGCTCCGCCCGCGTCCGACCGTTGAGAGTGCCTCACGCTGGTTCGACGGGAAGCCACAGCTCGCAGGTCGCGGTGCTGAAGTCGTCCGTGCGCTCCAGGATCGCGACGACCGAGGGGCCAGGCCGCAGCCGCCAGGGGTTGGAGGGGAACCACTCGGTAGCCGTTGCCGCCCAGGTTGTCTGCAGGACCTGCGGGTGCGGTCCGCTCGTCCGGAAGACCGCCCACATTCCAGCCTGCACCTCGATGACGTCGAGCCCGTCCGGAACCGAGGAGTCCCGGCTGCGGGCGATTCCGTGCAGGTAGGTCAGTTCGCTCCCCTCCCTGCCGTCGGGATCGAGGTCATCGCTGACCTGCAGCAAGCCCGGGGGTTCGGCATCGCTGAGCGCCTTCAGCCGCAGATGCTCCTCCTGCGGCAGCGCCGCGATGTGTGCCTGGATGTGCGGGTTGACGCCCTGATGAATCAGGGGAACCCGGGTTGCGTGTCCGACCAGCCGGAACGCGGGGCGGTCAACGAGGCGGGTTTCCATCGGGATACTCCCTTCGACGGTCAGGCGGAACCTGACCTGCGGTTGCGTGCGCAGAGGGCCACCATCACGGCGCACGTCACTGGGGCCGGCGCCGTGAACGGCCCGGAACGCACGTCCGAACGCTTCACTCGAGCCGTATCCGTGCCGGACGGCGATGCTGAGCAGATCTCCCTCGCCCCGGACGACGTCGGCGGCGGCAACGGTCATGCGGCGCCGCCGCACGTACTCCGACAGCGGCATGCCGGCCAACGACGAGAACATCCGCCGCAGGTGGTACTCGGTCGTACCGCGCGCTCGCGAACCCATCGACGTCGAGCTCCTCCGCGAGATGCTCCTCGACCAGATCAACAAGTTGGTTCAGCGCCGAGATCATGTGGCCTCCCTTTCGACCTCAACCCTGGCAGCAAGCACCCTGGCTGCACCCGATCGCTACGATCCGATCCGATCATGCGCCCGCGGCGCCCCGGAACCTCACGCTCGATGTGGCGTCAGCCCCGGCCGCCGCCAAGGCTGATCTCCGTGCCACCCGCATCCCGACAGGTCACCTTCGTGACGCCACCGCCGTACGTCCGGCGCTTCGCGCCGCTGGAGCCGCCCCGGGCGATCTCGGCGACCCGACCGTCGAGATGCCCATACGGTCCGCGAGCTCGCCCACGGACGTCATTCGCCCGGTCGGCATCACGCCGAGGTGGACGGTGATCGGCATCAGATCACATCGTCCAACTCGGCCTGCATCCGCGACGCTTCGACGTCGCGTGCGACGGCCTGGGCGAGCAGCATGCGCAGCACGAGCGCGAAGAGCGCGACCCCGAGGATGGCCACGCCGATTCCGCCCATGATGACGGTGACCCCGGGGTCGTCTCGCTGGCCCGGCGCATTGATGGCCGTGACCGCGAACCATACGAGGGCAGCAGCGACGATCGCACCGATCACCATGTCCACGTACCGGAAGGCGGCGTGGGAGAACACGGTTCCGCGGCGCACCATCGACACCAGCCGCCATACGCAGACCAGGGCGACCTGGACCGACACCATGCCCAGGATCGTGATCACGCGCAGCGGTGTCAGCGGGAGTGAACCGTCCTCCGGGTCGCTCCCGCTGACCAACGCCCACAACATCCCTGCCTGCACGAACACGGTGCCGGCGAACACCACCACGAGCACGGCACGCAGCGCACCCACTGTCAGCTTTCCCATGACCCATCCTTGCATCGATTTGCGATGGGAATCTATCGAATATCGATAGGATAGGCAAGGACTGGGTGCCTGGCCCCAACGTGGCGAAGCAGCTGCTCCTGTCCTTTGCGCACGGCGCTCTCCATCACCGCTCAGTCCACAGAAGGCGGCCCGTTCAGCGCATGGCCCGCCCCGAGGCCGGCGCCATGGCGGCAGCGCAGGGCGCGGCGCAGGCCGTCGGGCTGCATCACTCTTGCTCCGGAGGTTGAGCTGTGGCTCACTGACAACGGCGCCGTGAGGGAGTGGGCATGGGCAACTGGGTCGTGATCGCGGAGTACTACAGCGACGCGTACAGGACCAAGTTCATCTGCAGTGGGCAGGAAACGAAGGACCATGCATTGGAGGCACTCCGTGCTGCCGTCCACACGTATGTACCGAGCAAGAATATCGTCGAGAAGCGCCGCCGCGTGTACCGCTTCGCCGACCAGGAGTCATACCTGGTGGTGATCAAAGGCAAGCTGACGGAGTGGGAGTGCACCCTGCGCATCGCGGAGCTGGTCTCGGACTCGGCCGACCCGGCCGTGGCCGAGCGGGCGCAGGTGGACGACGGCGCGGCGCGGGCGGCTGATGGTCCGCAGGACCGGATCCCGCCCGGTTACTGAACCGAGCACCTGGAAGGTCGGCATCGAACGGCACGGCGTTCACCGCCGCCACCGGTGCACGGCGGTTGAATTCGGGATGCGTGAAGACCTGCAGCTCGCCCTGCTTCAACTCGCCTGCCCTGTGGCCTGCTTGAGAGGTATCCGCTCGCCACCGCTCAACTCCATGACACTGCTGCTGAGTACCGCAGCGCGGGGCCTCGCCGTCGGCCACCCGCCGCGACAGCTTCCGATGGACCGTCGAGGGCCCGTCAAGACTGGGCAGGACATCCCAGGGAGTGCCCAGAGGCGTTGTCGGCGGCTAGCGGTCGACGCCCGCCCGTTGCGATCCGGCCACTTCGCGCTGAGCTTCGAACGTGGATCGCAGCTCGATGAACGCGGCGGCGGTCCGGCTGGCGGGTTCGGCCTGATAGACGACCAACTGCTGGTGGGCTGCCCCGTTGACGGTGAAAGCGGAGAACTGGATCTCCAGGTCGCCGACCTGGGAATGCCGCAGGGGCTTGGTCTGTCGAGTTTTGGCCTTCACGTCGTGGCGTGCCCACAGAGCCGCGAATTCCGAACTCTTGGTGGAGAGAGTCCGGACGACTTCGTTGATCCGTGGCGATTCCGGATCGTATCCGTAGGCGGCACGGAGCTCGGCGACGCAGGAGTGTGCGGCCCTCTCCCATGCCTGGTAGAAATCGCGACCGGCGGGGTCGACGAACACCATGCGAGCCAGGTTGTCGAATCGCTGGAATCCGCTGTGCAGGGCAGCTGCAAGACTGTTGTGTGCCAGCACGTCCAGGGCCGGGCCCAGGACGAAGGCAGGGGTGTCCGGCCAGCTGTCGAGGAGCTGCAGAAGCTGAGCGTCGACCTGCTCGTCTCCGGCAACGAGGCTGCGGCTTTCGTACGGCGCCCGGGTAAGTCTGCGCAGGTGCTCGACAGCTTCGTCGTCAAGCTTCAGGGCCGTCGCGACCGCATCAACGACCTGGGGCGAAGGGCTCTTCTCGCGGCCTTGTTCCAGGCGCATGTAGTAGTCGGAGCTGACCCCGGCCAGCAGGGCGACTTCCTCGCGGCGCAGGCCGGGAACTCGCCGGCGGCCGTGCTCCGGAAGTCCCACATCCTGCGGCTTGAGGGCTTCGCGCCGTGCTCTGAGGAACTCTCCCAGCGGGGTAGCGTCGCTCATGGTGCAAGGCTAGTCGAGGTGGGTGGCTCGGGCAGGGGTCGGGACATCGACCGGCTCCTCATTCTCAGTGCCCATCGGCCCGGCCTGACCACGGTCGATGGCGTCACCGCCGCACCAGGTCGCGAGCAGTCGCATCGCGGTTTCGGAGGGTGACTGCGGCTCGGTCGTGTAGATGAAGAGGGTCTGATCGGTGTTTCCGGGCAGCGTCAGCGCCTGGTAGGTGACGGTCAGATCGCCCACGACGGGGTGGTGATATCCCTTGGCCCCCTCGGTGCGTTCGTTCACCCTGCGCTCGGCCCAGTACTCACGGAAGCTCTGACTACGGGTGGCGAGTTCGCCCACCAGCTCGCCGAGCTGTGCGTCAGCAGGGTGCCGTCCCGCGTCCATGCGCAGCAGGGCGGCGGTGTCGGCGGCGACTGTCTCCCAGTCTGTGTACAGTTCCCGCGCCTCGGGGTCGAGGAAGACGAAGCGGGCCTGGTTGCGTTCCTTGGCCGGCATGGCGTCGAAATCTGCGATCAGCGCACGGGCGAGGGGGTTGCTCGCCACGACGTCGGTGCGTCGCCCGAGGACGAAGGCGGGGCAGTCGGCCGTGTCGAGGGTGGCCAGCAACTGGTGCACCGCAGGGGTGAGCCGCTCGGGTGGCGACATGCGGGCCCGTTCGGACTGGACAGGCCGGCGATGAGCCAGGTCGAACAGGTGTGCGTGTTCGGTGTCGTCCAAATGCAGGGCGGTGGCGAGCGCGTCGAGTATTTCGGGCGAAGCTGTTCGGCTGCGTCCCTGTTCCAGCCGCGTGTAGTAGTCGACGCTGACGCCGGCGAGCAGAGCCAGTTCCTCGCGCCGCAGGCCGGGGACGCGTCGGCGGGCCGTCAGGGGCACCCCCGCCTCGCCGGGCTCGAGTCGGCCGCGGCACGAACGGAGGAATTCTCCCAGCTCCACGATCTGATCCATGCAGACCATTGTCCGACGCACTCGGCGCTGAGAGGAGAGATGAGCCTGGCCGCAGTACACCCAGGAAGCCGAAGGCCAGGCTGTGAGGTCCCGCAGGCCGCCCGGCGGTGCCGGTTCAGGGGCGGCGGCGGGCGGCGTGACCGGCGGCGCCAGTCATCGCGCTTGTGGCGCGGGGACGGCGCTGAGAGACCCGAGCAGGGCAAGGGCGTCGACCGAACGGCTGCCGGCTTCGGCTTGGTAGACAACGAGCTGCTGGTCAGCGGCGCTATGGATGGTGAAGGCCTCGTAGTGCAGCTCGAGGTCACCCACCGCGGGGTGGCGGAACAGCTTCGCCTCGCGGGTCTTGACCTGTACGTCATGGCGTGCCCAGAGATCTCGGAACCTTGCGCTCTTGACGGACAGTTCACCGACGAGCTCGATCAACCGTCGGTCGTCCGGGTCGCCGCCGGCAGCCTGGCGAAGGGCGGCCACGCACGACACGGCGGCTCGGTCCCATTCCCGGTAGAAGTCGCGTGCAGAGGAATCGAGGAAGGTCATGCGAACGAGGTTGTCCCTGTGGTTGAAGCCTGCGTGGAGGGCCTCGGCGAGCTGGTTGCGCGCCAGGATGTCCAAGCTGTGGCCGAGGATGAAGGCAGGCGTGCCGGACCAGCTCTCGATGAGCTGCTGCATCGGCCGGCCGACGCGTTCGACTCGGTGGGAGCGGCGCATACGGCGGGCACTCGGCACGGCCACCCGGTAGAGGTAGCCGACAGCGGCATCATCCAGTCGCAGAGCCTTGGCTACAGCGTCGAGGACCTGCTGGGAGGGATGCCGTTCGCGGCCCTGCTCCAGGCGCATGTAGTAGTCGACGCTGACGCCGGCAAGGAGGGCGACCTCTTCGCGACGCAGACCGGGCACCCTACGGCGGCCGGACGTCGTGATGCCGGCGTCTTCGGGGCGCAGCTGGGCGCGCCGAGCGCGGAGAAAACCTCCCAGCGCGCTCTCGGCGGCCGGGCGCTTGTCTGTGTCCATGCAGTCGAGGCTAGGTGGGTGAACGGCCGTGCGGTGGGCGGGAAAGGGGGTGCGCTTCTCCCAGGAGCGCGTTCCCTCACCGGCCGCCCGCCGGACGCAGGCGGTCCTCGCCGATGCGGCTGCTTCACACGCTCCATGCCGAGCGAACCGTGGGCTCCTGCGCCTTGAGGCACCACCCATCGCGGCCCATCTGTCTACCGGACCCCTGCCTGAAGAGTGGTCCAACCAGCCTACGACGCCCCGCTCCCCGTTCCGGCACAGTGGCGCGGCGGGCAACGACGCCGGCACCGCGCCTCGCCTCGCCTCGCCTCGCCTCGAGGAAGAATTGTCCGGGAGCCTAGGAGTATTTCTCCCAGGAAACTCTCAGCCTTCCTGCCGCTCACGTCCACGGGCAGACTCGAATTCGTCGGGACAGAGGCCCGATGACCGAAGTGAAACGCAGAAGAGAGGCATTGTCATGACTACTTGGTTCGTCACCGGCGCATCTCGCGGTCTCGGCGTGGAAATTGCACGATCCGCGCTCGCCGACGGCAACAACGTCGTGATCGCGGTGCGTAACCCGGACCGGATTCCGGAGGACTTCAAGGAATCCGACCGGGTTCTGGCCGTTGCCCTGGACGTGACGAATACCGCGAGCATTCCTGCAGCCGTCGAGGCCGCTGTCGACCGCTTCGGCGGAATCGACGTGCTGGTCAACAACGCCGGCCGTGGTCTTCTCGGGGCTCTCGAAGAAGTCACCGACGCGGAAGCCAGGTCGCTGTTCGACCTCAATGTATTCGGCCTGATCAACACCACCCGCGCCGTCCTGCCCGTCATGCGCAAGCAGGGGTTCGGCAAGCTCGTTCACATCGGCTCCCGCTCCGGGTTCGAGGGCGAGCCGGGCGTGAGCCTGTACAGCGCCTCCAAGTTCGCAGTCGCCGGAATCAGCGAGGCCCTGTCCGCGGAAATGGCACCCTTCGGCGTTCAGTCGATGGTGGTCGAACCCGGCGTATTCCGCACCGATTTCCTCGACTCCAGCTCCCTGTCCGTGGCCGCCGACCGTATCGCGGCCTACGACGGCACCCCGGCTCATGTGACGCTGGACTGGATCGACAAGGCCAACCACGCGCAGCTCGGCGACCCCGTCAAGGGTGGCGCGCTGATCTACGAGGTCACCTCCGGCGAGAAGCTGCCGACGCACCTCTACCTGGGCGCGGACACCATCGAGCGCCTCGAGGTGAAGTACCAGCAGGTCCAGAACGACCTCGCTCCCTGGCGCGAGAAGTCCGCTGCCACCGCGCACGACGACGCCTGAGCGCCGGTTCCCTGGCGCCCGTCCTCGACACCCGGCCGCCGTCCCAGCAGCCCGATCGGGCCGTGCTCCCTCCTGCCGGCCCGGTCGGGTGCCATCCACGGGCGCGAACGTCCGCCTGCCACAGTCACCTGATCTCCCTGAAAGGAACGTGCCATGTCCAATCTTCTGTCAGGCTCCCCTCTCCCGGGCCGTGTCGCCGTTGTCTCGGGAGCGTCCAGCGGTATGGGAGCCGCCACCGCGGAGCGCCTCGCCGGTCTCGGCGCCAAGGTCGCTGTTCTGGCACGCCGCCAGGACAAGCTCGACGAGGTCGTGAAGAGCATCGAAGCTGCGGGCGGCACGGCCCTCGCCCTGGCCGTCGACGTCACCGACCGGGACGCCGTTCAGGCTGCTGCTCAGCAGATCGCTTCCGAACTCGGCACCGCTGACCTGGTGTTCAACAACGCAGGCGTCCAGCTCATCTCCGGCATCGAAGAGCTCAAGGTCGACGACTGGCAGCGCCAGATCGACCTCAACGTCACCGGCGTCATGAACGTCATCGCCGCATTTCTGCCCCAGCTCACGGCAGCAGCCTCGAAGGGCCGGCCCGCCGACCTGATCAACACGTCATCGATCGCCGCCACCCGGATTCTGGAGAAGTTCTCGATCTACTCCGGAACCAAGGCATACATCAGCCACCTCACCCGGCTGCTCCGGGTTGAGCTCGGCCCCAAGATGGTCCGCGTCGCCACGATCGAGCCCGGCATGGTCGAGACCGAACTCCCGGACCACGTCGAGGACCCTGACGCCAGTGAGCTGATGGCGGGGCTGATCCGCGACATCGACTGCCTTCAGTCTGCGGACATCGCCGAGACCGTCGCCTTCATGGCTGCTGTGCCGCGGCATGTCAATCTCACCGAGATCACCATCATGCCGACCGCTCAAGCCATCTGACTCGCACACCGGCGACTGCCCCGTGCGCAGGAGGCAGCAGTGGTGTCGACGAGGAGGGGCTGCGCCGGACAGGGTGCGGCCCCTCCTCGCGGCTCGTAGCAAGTCGCATGGTCCTTCGACTGACCGCACCGCATTCCTCGTCAGCCGATGCTGAAGGCGCAGGGCGCTGTCGTCGACCACGTGGCGGCCCTACCTTGCGACCAGGTCTGTCGTAACGCCATGAGTCAGCGACCTACAGGCACGACGCAACCAGCGGGCAAGGGTGGGCGTATGACACCCAGGACGAGGAGCACCAGACTTCGTCCGTCGGCACGTGCAGACCTTCGCCGAGCAGCAGCCGGCAGCTGTAGTGCGCCGCTGCTCCAGCCCCCTCGACACGACCACCTGGAGTGCGCGTGTTGAGAGGGCTGATGGTCGTCCCGCTGGCCACACAGCGGGGCGACAGACGCGGTCTCCGGCTACGAACACCGCTACTGCCGCGCCGCCGGTGGCACGTGACTCTCGCGGTAGCAGCACGAGGTGTTCGTGGTAGAGCACACCGTCTCGGATGTCGCCGGTGGCGGTGAAGCCGGTGTCGTCCGTGTAGTCGATGTGGCTGCCGGAGACGGTGTAGCTACCGGTGTACGCGCTCCTGCGGTTGCCACGGGCCTCGTCGTAGCGGCCGTTCGGCAGGAGCTCCTGGCGGATGTGTCCGTCTGCGGTCACCCACATCCCGACGTACGGGTGCAGGGCGCGGGGCGTTTCGTCGGTGGTCATGTCTCCAGAGTCGGCTCGGCGGCCTGTGGCAACCAGGCCGCCGTCTGCCCAGGTGAGGGCTTCCTGGGGGCAGCGCACCCAGCTTCGCGAGCGGCAGGGTCCGGAGCACGACTTGGTCTTTCGAGCGGCTACGCCGTAGTGAGTCTCAAGACTTCCGGGCGTCACATGGTCGGTGACACCGAGATCTCCGCGGACATCAGCGCCGAGTGAACCGGTATCCGGCGTGGTGCAGCGTGCCGTCCCGAAACTCGCCGAAGGCCCAGAAACCGAGGTCGTCGAGGTAGTCGATGCGACTACCGCTGACCCAGTAGCGGCCCTGGTAAGCGCTGGGTCGGTCCCCGCGCGCCTCGTCGTAGCGCCCGTTGGGAAGGAGTTCCTGGCGTACGAAGTCGTCTTCATCGACCCACATCCCCGTGAACGGGTGCGTCGAGTCGAAGGCGGGCACCCCGTCCGGAGGTGCGGCAGCGGCGGCTTCGTCCAGAGGGCGGCCGTTCCAGAGGCGCACCTGGCCTCCGGTGACCAGGATGTCGAGGTGCGTCCCGCGGGCCGGGACTGCGCCGACCGGAGTTCCGGGGGCATCGGCCAGCTGGAGAACGGCGATGTCGGCGACATTGCCCGGGGTCAGAGTGCCGCTGTCGGCGGGCGCGGTGAAGTCGGTTGCGGCCGGCAGGACGAGGGCACCCGCGCAGTCGATGACGATCATGTTGTCGTCGCCCGCAGCGGTCAGCAGGCCGGGGCCGACTCCCACGATCAGCGAGCCCCCGATGAGGACATCGGCTTCCTGCCAGTCGCCCATCAGCGGGTTTCCTGTGATGACCGCGCCGCCGGACAGCAGCAGGGGCCGCCCCTGCGGGGTGAGCAGCTCGCGCCGGACTGCGTCGTCACGGCGGGGACCTGTAGTGGTACGGATGTTCGTCATGGCAATTCCTGGTGGTCGTCGGCGGGCCCGAGGCGCAAGGCGTCCCGGCCTGACGTCATGGTCATGATTGATGTGGGCGCTTGGGGCTCCGCACTACCCGGTGCAGCACCCCTCCCCCGGCGTGGCTGTGGTGACGCCCGGGGCCCTGGCGATGCAAAAACCGCCGCGGAGTGCTGCGTTGAAGTGGGCTTCAGTCGGTCGCGTTGTTCAGGATGTACTCGCGCGATGCGTGCACCTGGCTGCGCAACGCGGGCAGGTCGACGTCCAGGACCTGGCCATCCCACTTTCGCGGCTCACCATTGACAAGGACGGCGGTGATGTTGCGTGCGTCGGAGCCCAGCACGATGGTGCCGATCGGGTCGTTGAGGGGCATGTTGTTGAGGCCCTCGGCCTGGATGACCAGCAGGTCGGCCTTCTTGCCCGGCGTGAGCGAGCCGGTAACACCTTGCAGGCCGTTGGTGCGTGCACCCTGGAGGGTGGCGAAGTCCAGCACATCGTGCGTGCTGATGCGCCTGACCTGCTGGTCGGTACCGTAGGCGGCGTTGACGGCGCGCATGCGCTGTATGGCGTGCAGGGCTCGCATCTGGGTGAACATGTCGCTGGCCAGAGCGACTTCGACGTCGATGCTGAGTCCCGGCCGGATCCCGACGGCAAGAGCCTCGTCAATGGCGGGGACCGCGGTCTCCAGACCGATCTGCGCGTCCGACGTGGGTGCGAGCGCGACAGTGGTCCCTGAGGCACCCATCTCCTGCCAGGCCTCGGCGGTGAGGCCCGTTGCGTGGATGAGGGTGACGTCCGGGCCGAGAATGCCGGCCTTGGCCCAGCCCAACACGGCCTCGGATGACGAGGCGCCGAAAACGGCGTCGACGCTCACCCCCACACCCAGGTCCTGTGCGACACGGGCGAGTTCAGGTCCATAGGCGAGAGCCGGCCCTGCGATCTCGTCGGTGGCGAGGGTCGCCAGGCGCAGGCTCAGCAGTTGGTCGTCGGTGCTGAAGTACTGGCTCTTGATCCGGGTCAGGTCGCCGGGCCACTGCCGGTCCCACTCTCCGAAGTGCGGTCCCATGGAGGCGTGCACACCGCGAATGCCCGTGTCCAGCAGGGCCTGGATGGCGGCGTCGGAGTGATCCCGGGTGCGAGAGTTGTGCGAGAAGTCGAGCATGGTCGTGATTCCGCTGTCGATCGCGGTCAGGGCAGCCAGCTTCGTGCCGATGTACATGTCCTGAGGTCGGTAGACGGTGGCGTAACCGGCCAGGGTGGTCATCACATAGGCGCCGAGGTCGTCGACGTCCGGCATGATCCGGCGCAACTGGGCTTCCCAGGCGTGGCGGTGGGTGTCGACGAATCCAGGGGCCAGGATCGCGCCGGTGGCATCGACAACCACGGCGCCGTCCGCCTTCAGATCGGGACCGATGGCGGTGATGGTGTCGCCTTCGACGAGCAAGTCACCGCGGGCGAGGACTCCGAGGTCCGCATCCATCGTGACGATGGTCGCACCGGTGAAAAGGATACGTCGGTGTGAGTCGGAGGACTGGCGCTGTATGTGGTCGAGCACGCCGGCGCTGGTGGTGTCGTCGGTGTCCATCGGATGTCCTTCCACGGGGGGCGCGGTCGTCGCGCAACGGCTTGGAACACCAGCGTCGTCCGGGCTCGCCAGGACAACCAGGCCGTGGTTCCCCCGGGTGCCCCACACCCACTGTCACCGTCGCTCTTGGTGGCGGGTGACAGCGGGCGGAGAGTTCAGATGGCCTGCTCGGTGGGCAGGATCGTGATTTCGGTGAGGTTGACACCGCCTGCCTCTTCTTGGCAGCACCGACTCGCCTCGAGGACGGCAGCCTCCGCCGTGCATGCGCACCTCAGCGCACAGGGTGAGTCGCTCACCGTGCGCTGCTGACGCGCCGGCGGATCAGGAGCCATGCGCCTCCCGCGACGACCACCGCGCCCGCCGCCGCGCCTGCCGCCGCGACCCATGTCAGGGGCCACCGCGGAGGCGCCGGCTTCGCGTCCACCAGGATGGCGGCAGTGTCGTTGGTGTGCGTGCGGTCGAAGGCACCGACGGCCCGGATCCGGCCACGGGCGTCGGGCACCTTCTCGTCGATCCGGATGTGGAACTCGATGGTGGTGTCCCGACCGGGCGCGAGCCATCCGAAGGAGTCCGTTTCGAGATCACAGACGAACGCCTTGGACGGCTTCTTCGGTCTGTCGCAGACCCAGTCCGGTCCGTTGTCGTCGCTCACGTAGGGAATGGACGTGACTGTCGTGCCCTCGGGCGGGATCACCTCGAACCGGCCGGGCTCTTCCCCGGGATCCCCCGGGCCCTCGTTGTGTACGCCGAGGGCGAGGCGGACGGTGTCACCGATCCTGCCGGTAACGGTCCCCGTGACCGGTCGGTAGTCGGCCTGCTGGGTGGTGCGCACCTCGACAACACGGTTCGGGGAGCGCTGTGCGCCGAATCCCTCGACGGCGACGCGCGTCAGCGTGAGAGCGGCGCCCTTGCCCCGCACGGTGTGGTCGGCATCCCTCGCCGGCCGGGACGACACCTCGTACACCAGCGCGTCGGCCATGACGCTGGGGCCGGCCGTGGCGGTCAGGGGCCTGCTGAGCGCGTATGCCGTTCCCGGATCGACCGGAGTGGAGAACACGCACCAGGCGGAGTCCGAACGGTCGCCGGGCGCACCGGAGTTGTAGAAGCAGTTGTCGTGCTCCCGCGCGAAGGTGAGGCCCCGGCCGGACGAGTGGATCTTCATCGCCACGCCTTTGTCCGCGGCGTACCGGCTGTGGTTGGCGAAGGCCGGAGTGATCCGCACAGTTCCACCGGGACGAACTCCGTCGACCGGGGGATGCTCGCGGAGGTCCAGCAGCGGACCGCCGACCTGCATCCGCGTCGTCGCGGTGACGGTGGGCGCGTTGTCGGCGGACGCGGTGTACGTGATGGGTCCGCCGTCGCCCGGCTTCACTCCGTCGACACCCCTGATGGTGAACGGCGTCATGCTCTCACCGTCGTTCGGGGAGCCGTAGTCACAGGTGAACACCTGGTTGCGTTGCTTGCAGTTGGAGTTTCCGAGCCGAGCCGTGCCCGACAGCGCCGACACGTCGATGGTGAGCTTGATGTTCCGGGCTTCCGCACCTCCGCTCCCCGTGACACCCACCGGCACGGTGAAGGAGGTGTTGAACGCCTTCGCGCCCTCGTCCGCGGAGTACATGACATACGTCGCGGGTGCACCGATGGTGAGCTTCACGGGCGCAACTGCCGGGACGGTAGACGCCGTCGAGCTGGTCATGCCTGCCAGGAGAACGGCGGCACCCATGACCGGCACGACGACATGACGCCGGCCCAACCGAAAATCCATGCGGGCGAGTATCGCACGGTGACTGATCCGGGTGGCCGGTCGAGCGCCTGCGCCGCACTCTCCCACTGCGGCGGCGAGCGAGAACCCGCCGACCACCGTCGCCGCCGTAGCTCATCACCAGGAGGGCCGAACGGCAGTAGCGGTGACCCGGATTGACGGAACTCCGGCTCACTGCCGGGGGTCGGGATGCCTGGCCCGGCCAGGTGACGGCGGACTCCGGATTCCACGAGGTGAGAGTCCGGCGGCGGCCCGCGGACTGACCGGATCAGTACGGATGCCTGCGTCAGGCGCCATCCGCCCCGGCGGCAGCGCTGTCGGGTTTCCCTGTATCCCGTCCGGAACCTCGCGGGTTCCGACTGCGCCGGCCCCCTGCCGTCCGCCCTACGCCCGGCAGAGGATCACTGAAGCGGTAGGCCACAATCCGTGCGTCGTGCTGGGCATTGAGGAGGTGGATCAGGCGAATTCCGACAGCGGTCACGATGACGATCGCTACGAGGAGGATGAGAGTGTCCATCGTGCTCACCACCAGGCCCCGGCGGCCAGAGGGCCGACGGGTTCCCGGGCCGGAGGGGGGAACCCCATGGGGGACATGCAGGTTCCGCCTTCGCTCTCCCAGGCGTCGTCGCGTCGTTGTGCCTCCCGGATGTCGCCGGCGGTCGCGGTTTCAGCGGCCATCAGCGCACCGGCCGTGAGCACGCTGCCCGGAATCGCGGCGGCTGCCATCAGGCGGGCCGCGGCGGCGGGGGCGGTCTCGGGCGGGATGACCAGCAGGTCCCAGCGGCGGGCGGAGTAGGAGAGCAGGATGAGCTTGTCGGGGTCCTGTTCGGTGAACCAGCCCACGTGCACGGTGCGGCCTGGGACGCGCACGGTCTGCGGGATCACGGGCCACCGGGAGGGGTTGACGGTGACGCGTGTGACGCGTCCCCAGGGCTCTTCCAGCGATTGGGTCAGCGCCGGCAGCTCGGCTTCGAGGTCCCGGGTGCGAGGCCACCAGGCGCCGTCCAGTTGCCCGGCGAGCGTGGTCGTCGGTGTGAGGGACAGTCGCGAGGCGGAAGAGGGCGCGAGAGGTGCCGTGCGGTCCAGGGCGACGGTCATGACGGGGACCTGTCCCCGGGCCGCCCACATTCTGACGGCCCGGTGTATTGATCGCCGGAAATGACACCTGAGTTGCATCGGATGTGCGGGATACTCCCGGTATCTCCACTCTACTCCGACATACAGAGTAAAAGATGATTCGATCAGGGATTCTTTGCGCCCACGGCTGCTGCTGCACGACATCGTCAAGCCCCCAAGGGCTGCCCCACCGCCGGGGACGACGTCCTCACCGTGCCGCGCAACAGTTGATCGAGCGGGCCCCTATGCGCCCCCCGCACGCCCTGCCGGCCGATGCCTGCCTCCAAGCATCCTGGTACCGGACGAATGCCCGTAGCAACTCATTCACCGCCAAGATCACTGTCCGCCGAATCACCAGGTGCACGAGTCCAATTCACCGTGGGGAGGACCGGGCAGTTCGTGGATCGCCACCGAGGCGCCCCGGCGCGGACGGCGCCGGTCCTGCCTGAGCTGCGCGTCTGTCCGCCTCCGCGGGGCCGTCTCGAACTCTGGGGGACACATGGAATCGTCAGGCCGGACAGATGCATCGGGCACTGCCGCACAACTCTCACGGCACCGGAACGAGCAGGAGATCATGGTCCTGCTCGAGGAGTACCGGGCCCTGCGCGAAGAGGTCACCCAACGGGTCGCAGCACGCATGCAGATGATCGGATTCGCAGGTGTCGTGTCCGCGCTGCTGGTGGTGACGAACAAGTTCACGTTCGACGGTCCGAGCATGTACGTCGCCCTTCTCCTGCTCCTCCTTGCCGTCGTATGGCTGCGCGGCATCAATCTGGCCATCCAGCGCATAGGTCGTCATGTGCGTGTCGTTGAAGCCCGCATCAACGCTCTGGCGGCCCAGGCGTGGGGAAGCTCCGAAAGCATTCTCACCTGGGAGACAGATATCCAGACCCGGCGCGTCCAGGTGCGCGGAGTGGCCCTCCGGAGCGGGCGTCTCCTCGGATGGATCAGGTCCTGAGCGCAGTGGTGGCAGCGGATCGGCTGCCGTGCGGTTCAGCGGGGCAGCCGACGTCTGGTGCAGGATGAGGCTCTATGGCAACCGTTCTCGCTTTCCATGCACACCCCGACGACGAGGTGCTCATGACCGGCGGCACCCTTGCGCGCATCGCCGCCGAGGGGCATCGCGTGGTGATCGTTGTCGCCACCGACGGCCTGATGGGTCCCGCAGCGCAAGGAGAGTCGCCGCGCATGGGTGAGCTGCGCGCGAGTGCCGCCGTTCTGGGAGCCGCCCGCGTTGTGCACCTCGGATACGCCGACAGCGGCAACGGCAAGCTGCTCTATCCCGATCCGCCCGACCGGGCGCGTTTCGTACGGGCCGACCCCGAGGAAGCCGCAGAGCGACTGGCCACCATCCTCAAGGAAGAGAACGCCGATGTTCTCCTCAGCTATGACGCCAACGGTGGTTACGGCCACCGCGACCACGTCAGAGTCCACGAGGTCGGCAGACGCGCAGCCGCCCGCGCCGGGGTGCAGCAGGTGTTCGAGGCCACGCTTCCGCGCGACCTCATCGCCCGCGTGCTCAAGCTGGTGGATCGATTGAGAATCCCTCTTCGCCACGACGCTGTGGCTCCCCGTACCGCCTACAGCGCGCGCTCGACGATCACGCACAAGGTCGACGCACGCCGCTTCGCCCACCAGAAGCAACGAGCACTCGCCGCACACCGATCCCAGGTGTCGGGGACCGGTCGACTGGCCCCGGTCATGAAGGCGCTGATTCGGCTGCCGGCCCCCGTCTTCGGAATGATCCTGGGACGGGAATGGTTCATCGATGCCACCCGGACCTCAACCTCCGCAGCCGTCATCGGCATCTTCCAGCCGACGTCGTAGCGCCGGCAGCCGTGTGCGTGGCCGAGCAACACACCTGGCGATGAAGCCCGCCGGTACAGACGGACACGAGGGCAAGAGGCAGAGCAGGGCCGGTCCTCATGGCTCCGGGGCATCAGGAAGCGGTCGCTCAGGTCCACGACCAGGGTTCCTGGGCCACGGTCGGCCAAGGTTCATGGGCCACGGTCGGCCAGGGTTCCTGGACCACGGTCGGCCAGGGTTCCTGGGCCACGGTCGGCCGGTGAGGACCCGTTCGTCCAAGTGCCGTCAGTGGGCCGTGTCAGCAGTCGTTGTGCACGCCCGAGGTGGCGGGCGGGCTTAGTCTCCTGGCATGACCGACCCCTCCCTGCGCTCCGTCACCGTCGAACGGACCGGCCCCGGATCCTTCCACGCCACCAACACCCGCGGTGGCACGATCGTCTTCGGCGGCAGTGCCGGCGAAGAAGGCACCGAATTCACGCCGGTCGAGCTGCTGCTGGCCGCGCTCGGCGGTTGCACGGCCGTGGACGTCGACGTCGCCACTGCCCGGCACAGCGAACCCACGGGATTCACCGTCACCGTGACCGGCCACAAAGTCAGCGACGACCTGGGCAACCGGATGACCGACCTCGAACTGGTCTTCGCTGTCAGCTTCCCGGACGGCGAAGCCGGGGACCGGGCCCGCGCCATCCTCCCGCGCGCGGTCAAGGTCTCCCACGACAAACTCTGCACCGTCAGCCGCACCGTGGAAACCGGCACCCCCGTTACGGCGAAGGTCACATAGAACCACCCGACGTGGCTCGGACTTCCCAGTCGCATCGAAGGCCGCCACCGACCACGTCCGGCCTCCACACCGGCCGATGCTTTCTGGTTGCAGGTACGAGCAGGCCCCGCGTGGCCGGCGCCCGATGAGGTCGTGGGCCAACCCGGCTCGACGAGACTCGGCCGGGTGCACGAGGTAGATCCCGAGACGCTGCGCGGCCCGGCCTCCTCAAGTCTGCTCGTTGCGCGAGGTGCCTGTAGCGGAGAGCAGGAAATCAGCGAAGTGCTCGGTCAGCGGTTCGCCCGTGAGTGGTTCCAGGAACAGGAACTGGCCCTGCGGGTTCACCTCGAGCCATACCGGCTGCCCGTCCGGCGTCAGCTTCAGATCGACCACGCCCATGCGTAGCCCCAGTCGGCACAGAACGGTGCTCACGTGGCGGCGGACGTCCCCGGGAACGGGCCAGGGAGAAATGGGTACCTGGAGGTCAGGGCGCCAGTCGAGCTCCTCCGTCTCAATGAGCGCGGCATACATTCGCTCGCCGAAGCAGTTGAGCCTGACGTGCCGACAGCCCTCGATGTACTCCTGGTAAGTGGCGGGACACACCTCGAACGACTCCGCCGGGATCGCTTCGGGGTCATCGATCCACCGGGTCCAGAGGGACGGTCCGCGGGCGCCGACGACCGGTTTCACGATGGTTCGCCCGACCTGCCGTACGAAGGTGGTGACTTCCTCTCGTGACTGGGAGATCAGGGTACGTGGCACCCGGAAGCCGGCGTCCCGCGCCACCGCGAGTTGGTACACCTTGTCGGCGGCGCAATCGGTCGCCTCGGGTGGCGAGATCCACTGGCCGTCGAAAGCGGCGGCAAGGATGCCGCCGAGTGCACCGCGGCAGTCGTTGTTCACGAGACTGCGCTCATGGGTGCTGCCCGCGTGTGCGGCGATCTCCTGATCGGCCCTCGGCCGCCGCCACCACAGGACATCCGCCTCCTCAGGCGCGACAGCGACCCCCTCGGAGGTGAGAAGGGTCGTGGTCCGTTTCCCGTGAGCGCCTTCGTCGCTGTGCGAGTACCAGGAGAGCGACGCCCTTCCGGCGATGGTGTCGCTCTCCAAAATGTGGAACTCATGCTTCCCTCGGCTGCGTACGGCATGTTGCACAGCGAGGGCGTGGAGGTCATCGCGGACCGAGACGGCCAGTATCACGCCATACCGCAGTCGTCGCTGTGGCTCGCTTCGCCATACGAGCACCCGGTTTCGGAGGCCACACCTGCAAGGTTGTCGGCCACGATCTCAAGCCCCGTGGTCATCCGGACCGCCTGCTCCCATGCCCGCAGTTGTTCAGGGGTCTTCATGAGCACGTAGCGATCGGGCTGCGAATGGAAGACGACCGGGGGCGGCATCTTGATGACGTCCTCCGCGTACTCATCCAGTGAATCGCCAAGGTTGAAGTCAGGCATCGTGCCCACCTCGGATTGAGTCGACATCACGTACTTCTACGAAACCACCGATGGCCCATCCCTGCTCGTTGAGCCTGTCGTGATCTCGGCTGAGGTGCGCTCAGTTCGCAGAGCGCGTCGGTCGATGCGGACCTGGTCGATGGCCACACACGGGAGTGTCGCGACGATCGTGACCGTGCGGGCGTCCAGCGCGCCCGGGGGCGGATTGCCTGTCGATACCGTCCCCCTGCGAGCTCTGAATGGCGAGCGTAACGTGAAACCACAGCAGCATTGCGTCAGTTGCCGCACGCAATTGTTTCCGCGTCAATCTCTTCGCAGATGCCCGCAGACCCGAAACCCGTTGACGCCTCAACCGGCGCGTTTCGTCGCGTTCCGGCGGAGACGCGAAGCCGCGGCACTGACGCATGCCGGCAGAAGAGGAAATGAGATGACCACTCCTTCATCGCGCCCGGACGGTGGTCCGAGCGTCACGACGACGAAGTCCTCGTACAGCACCGGGCTGGGGGACGAGCACCCACTGACTCCCGAGCATCCTCTGGGACCCGGCCCCACCACCGCAGCCGACGTCCACATGGTCGTCGACCACTTCTTCTTCACAGGTCGCCCTGGCGACTTCAAGCAGCCGCTCGACTGGGGCGCGAACATCGTCAGCTCCGTGACGTCGGTCTGGGTGTCGGCTTGCGAAGTCCACGCAGCGACCCACAAACCCATCTCTGGTGTGGCCAGGGTGGAAATACGCGACGTCTGTCCGCAGGACGGCGGCCGTGTGTTCGTGGCGGGAAGCATCAAGTGGCCGACGAGTACAACGCCCAGGGACATCGTCGTGCGACTCAGCGCCCTCGCGATATAGCGCAGGATGCCCGCCCCGCGCCGGTAGGCGTGAGCGGGGCGGGCTCCGGCTTTCACTTGGCTTGGCTCAAGACGACGCGTCGTCGGATCCGGCTCTGCCTACGACGCCGTCCACCACGCGGCCGACGCGTCCCGCAGCGTGTTCGTCCCGCAGTGCACCTCGCCCGCGCCGAGGTGGTAGGTGTACCAGTCGTCGATGTACGACACCTTCATACCTGCCTGTGTGTACGCGGCAGTCACGGCGGCGGTGAAGACGTCCTTACCGCCGATGACCGGCCCCCACTGCTTCGGTGCGAGATACCGGTCCCGGCCGAGCAGGATGCCGTTGACCGCCCCCGGGACGTACGCGCTGGTCATGATGGCCTCCACGGCACCGTCCCGCGCGGCCTTCGAGGGCTTCGCGTCGTTGTGGCGTCCGAGCTTCCTCTGCTGTCCGTACTCGCGCACGGACTCCGGCATCTCGCCGGCACCCATCCGTTTCAGCCGCGGCATCATGCTCTCGCCCCGCGGGCCTCCGTTGCCGCGGGTGTAGAGCGCGGGCACGCGTACGACCTCGGCGTCCGTCACCCCGGTCTCACGCTGGAGAGTCGCCAGGTTCGCGGCGATCCGCTCCGCGGCCAACGTGTTGTCCTTCACCAGGAACTTCGAGGCGAGTGCCTGGGCAATGGTCTCCTTGGGGGCGAGCATCTCCTCGCTGTCCGGCACCGAGAACATGCGCGTGGCCCCATGCCCGGACCTCTGCGCCTCGCGCAGCAGCCGCAGCCCGGCCTCCGGATCGGCGACCGCTATCTTCCAGCCGCGTGGGGTGTCGGCGGGCAGGAACTGCACGAACTCGTCCACGTGCCCCACATGCAGCCACGATGTGTCCAGCAGCAGCGGGTCCTGGAGGCCCTGGGACTTCAGCAGGGTGCGCATCGCCAGCGCGGGCTTCGATCCGCTGTCCTTGCGCTCGCCCTGGATGATCCGCCCGGCGGGGAAGCTGCGGCCGTTGTGAGCGTACGGCGGGATGGTCTCCAGGTTCCCCATGGAGTTGAGCGTCCACTCCTCCGAGTTGCGCACTCCCGACACCTGGACCACGCCGACACCGTTGCCGCGCATCTTCTCGAACAGCTCGCGGCCGGCCACCCGGTCCGGCTGGGCGCTGCGCAGCATCACGCGCATGGTCTGACGGCGTCCGCCGGGCCCGGACATGCTCACGTATCCGGGCTCGACGAAGTCCTGCGCCCAGATGTCGGCGTACTTGTCGAAGGTCACCAGCGGCGTGTTGATCCCGGCCGACTTGGCCTCGGTCGCGAGCCCCTTGACGAATGCCTGCTGACGGCGGGCCCAGTCGTCGCTTCCACCGATCTTGGTAACCATCAACTGCTGTGCGTTCTGCAGATGGTGGTGGGTGAGCAGCGGGGCGACGCGCAGGGTGATGTCGTCCGATGTGCTCTTCCCGGATGCGGTCACGGTCAGGCGTATGACCGCCCGTCCGTCCCAGACTTTGGTGTCGCGTATGACGTCATTGCTCTCCACCGCGAACTCGACGCCGGCACGCAGCTCGGCGGCGGACAGCCGGGTGGCGGGGGTGACCATCGCCCACCCGGCGGGGCGCTTGACGAAGACCCGTGTTCTGCGGCCCCCGTTGACCTGCATGGTGCCGGTCGCACCAGCGGGCACCTCGGCCATGGGCACGGACCGCACCCGCGCGAGGTCGGCAAGGTCGGCGCCGCCGTTGATGATGTTGTCGGCCGCGTCGTTGCAGGCGGCGAGCCTGGCGTCCGAGAGGGGCTTGCCGTTCGGCGCCCTGGTCGGGCACCGCTTGGTGTCGTCGTCGACGTTGGGGAGGAAGACGGCTCCCCTGTCAGCCGTCCAGGTGTCCTCACCGGCGGTGTCGGTGCCCCCGGTGACGTCGATCTGACCGTCCCGGTTCACATCCGCCCGCAGATCCACCCGCGGCGGCCCTGCGGCGGACGCCGGGGCGGCGGGAGCGATGACGGCCCCGATGACGGTGAGGGCGAGCGCTGCGTGTCGTGCGTGGCGTACGTGTCTCGTACCCAAGGTGCTTACCTTCCCGAAGAGTTGAGGTTGGCTCTCGGGACGGAAGAGGGCGGGGAGGGGATGGGCGTTGCCTGGGGCGGACGGTTCCCTGACGCGCGAGGCGGGAGTTGCGTCGCAGCCTGCGGAGCCAGGTTCCTGTCGCTGTCGGGAGACCGGCTCCGGACGACCGATTCGACCCGTGCGCAAGCGACAGTCTCGATCACTGAACGGGTTCGAAACCTCTTTCTCCGCATGTGGAGAGGCTGTTAAGATCCGTGCGCCTGTGGCGGGGATGTGCATCACACGTGGGTGGGCTGTCGATCGTGCCCTTCGGACACGGCTTCGCTCTCAGCAGGCTCTCGGGAGGGGTTCTCTTGGCCGGATCCGGCCGTTTTGTTCGTGGTTCCGTCTTTCGCGGAACCGGGGTCACAGTCTCAGCAGCCCTGTGTCTCACGCTCAGTCCACCACTCGCGGCTCCCGCCGCTGCGGCTGGGCCCACTGACATCACCATTCCAGCTACGATGCGCAACGCACCGGCGTCGACCTACATCGAGAGTGCCGGCCCATCGGGCTACCTCCACACGAGCAGCAGCACGCCTCCAGGTCTGGACTGGACCGACAACGACGGCACAACTCGACGCGTCCCAGGCAGCAACGGCCAGGGAACCTCGTCCCATGAGTTTCACGGGGCGGCATCTGACATCGTCGTGCTGCCCACTCCGTCCCGAACGGGCAACATCCCTCTGGTGAACATGGCCACCGGCGAGTCTTGGCACGTCACTGTTCCAGCCGGTCAGACCTACGCCAGAGCAATCGGCGATACGCTCGTGACTCACGCCGGCCGTCTCGACGATGGATCGTGGACGGAGATCCACCTCCTCCGCAGGGAGAACGGGGTCACGGTCGACCGGCCCGTCTCCGGCGTCCCCGCAGGCTACGCCTTCCGGTTCTACGGTCAGGGAGGCATCCATGGGGTCATGTACTTTGCCCTCGTCTCCGACGGCAGTTCGTCGAAGACGGTATGGATCGACGTCAAGTCCGGCGAAGCGACGGTGCTGCCCGCCGCCGCGGCAAATCCCGCCCACACGACCGTCACCGCCCGGCACGTGGTGACGCAGGACGGGAATACGGTGCGCATCTACGAGCAGGGCAAGTTCGATACGCCGGTGCACGTGATGGCCATCGACATGACCGGCGCCAGGGTAGCCTCCGTCGTCGGTGATTCCCTCATCATCGGCCGCCACGACCCTGCGCTGGGAAAGCCGGATCTGAGCGCCCCCAACTGGCGTTTGTTGGCTGCGCCGTTCGACGGCTCGCCGGAACGACTGCTGCTGGCGCGGGCCCGCGTGGACAGGCTTCGGCTGCGTCCCGACGGTGGCGCGATGGTCGTCGGAGGTGCCTCCGCACTGGACTACGGGCACAATGCGATCACCGCCCAGGAGAACGGCACGCCAGTCGTCCGCCCGCTGCGCCGTGTCCCACCGGTACCCCTGCGCGTCGCCTCTCTGACGATCGACCGAGGGACCGTCACCACGCTCGAGGCCGGTAATGCTCGCACAGAGGCGTTCCAAAGGTCGTTGACCGGCACGGCTCCGGGTTTCGGGCCGCGGATCGCGCGTGGCATGCCGTCGGATACACGATGCGGCCTGGACCAGAACTGCCCGCAGCTCTACCCCGCGGGTGACGGCCGCCTCGTCTACACTGCGCGGGTCTACGAAGGCGACAGCTGGCGACCGAAGCTGTTCGTCCTGAACAAGGATGGGCAGTTTCCCGGGACCGTCTGGGAGACAGGATTCGTCGACGCCGAGCGCGTACAGATCGTCGGCGTTTCGGGGAGCCTCGCCTTGGCCACTGGCCGTACGCATTCCGATGCCTCTGAGATCCATCTCTTCGATCTGGATACAGGAAAGGTTCTGCGCCGGGCGCCCTTCAGTGCCGGCGCTCTGTGGGGAACGACGATGTGGACCGCCGGCATATCGACCGACGGCGCGGCGAGCGCTGTCGCCACCCACGCGCGGACTGGTGCAGTGTTGGCCACGGTCAAGCCCGGATCGGGTTGCCAGGAGATCTCTGAACTCCAGGCGGTCGGTCAGTGGCTGTACTGGCGATGCCGCACCATCACATCCGGCGAAGCTTCCGGCATCCACAATGTGAGCGAGCGCAGGAACGTTCCCTTCAGCGACTACCGCAAGGCCCAGCTGGGCAACGGCGTCATCGTGACCGGCACCGGCGGCGGAGCACTGGACACCTACGACCTGCGCAGCGGCGCGGCTGTCCGCGAGAGCGTTGCCGACTCTCACGTCCGGTACTCGTTGGACGCCCGGACCGGCGACCTCGCCTACTCCATCGCCAACGGTGATGTCCGCGTCCTGCGGGACACACACACGGACGTCCCGCTGAGTTCACCGTACCGAGCCGTGGGCACCGCCGTGGAGACCGACTCCACCCCCATCGCATGGAAGGGCGAATGGTGGCTCAGCGAGCCGGCCGCCGACTGGCAGATCACGATCAGGAACCGGACGACCGGTCGCCTCGTCCACGCCCAATCAGGCGGTAGGAGCGAATACTCCATCGCCACCACCTGGAACGGACGTGCCACGGACGGCGGATACCTTCCGAACGGCCAGTACACCTGGACCCTGACCGCACACCCGGCTGACAACCAGGGCGCCGCACTGACGACGACCGGCGTGCTGAACCTGACCGGAGGCACGGCTGTCCACCGCGACCACAACGGTGACGGCATCGGCGACCTACTGTCCCTGAGCTCTGCAGGAGCCCTCGCCTTCCGGCACGGAAACGGATCCGGTGCACTGTCCGGGGCCACCACGGGTCACGGCTGGCCGACCAGCGCCGTCGCCGTACCGTTCGGGGATATGAACGGCGACCGGTGCAGCGACACTCTGGTCCGCCTCGGCGCCGAACTGCGCGCCTACAGGCCCGCCTGCGGCAAGCCCCTCACCCCCACCACCCCCTACACGTCCCTCGGCACGGTCTGGGCACAGTTCAACATCCTCACCGCCCCGGGCGACCTCACCGGGGACGGCCGCCCCGACCTCGTGGCACGGCAAGCGACCACCGGCGACATGTACCTGTACGCCGACGACGGCGCCGGCAAGCTGAAGGCGCGGGGACGTATCGGGACCAACTGGAAGCTCTACCGGGCCGTCTTCGGCGCCGGCGACCTCGACGGCGACGGCCGCGGTGATCTGCTCGCCGTCGACGCGACCAACTCCCTGTGGCGCTACGACGGCACAGCAGTCGGCAACGTCGAATCGCGGAAACTCGTCTTCGGCAACAAGTGGGCCACCGGCCGCAATGCCTTCGTCGGTGCGGGCGACCTGAACCAAGACGGCAAGGCGGACCTGATCTCCCGCAACGCAGCAGGTGCCCTGCTGCGCAACAATGGGAGCGGGACCGGGTCGTTCGGCTCCACAACCAACATCGGCTCCGGCTGGCAGGGCTACAAAGCCCTTTCCTGACGTAGCACTCTCTGCGGGCCCGGACGACGCACCGCCGGGCCCGCAGGAACGCTCGCCACCGATACCGCACCTCGATGCCACACGACAGCACAGTGCCGACGAGCCGTGGCAGCAGGCCGCTCACCGCCGCTTTCGGCCTGAGCAGACCGGACTCCATACTGTGCCGTATGTGCGCCTCACGTCAGAACCCTGCCCTGGCCGCCTACGAGTTGCTGCGCCGTGAGCATCCCGAGTACTTCCGCAACAGCGTGGAGGCAGGAGGCATCGACATCGTCGATCCGGATGCGGCCGCCACGGACTCAGGGGAAGGCGCCGGTGTCTTCTACAGCGACCCCTACATCCGTGTGGTCCGCGACGCGGTCCGTTTCCCCGATGGTCGCCGAGGCACGTACGTGCGGATTCTCAAGGCCTCCGACGGGGCGGCCTGCGCCGTCCTTCCCGTTCTGGACGGCCGCGTGGCGCTGCTGGAGAACTACAGGCACGCGATTCGGTCGTGGGTGCTGGAGATCCCCCGCGGATTCGGAACGGACGGCCTGTCCGCCCACGAGAACGCGCTCAAGGAACTCCGGGAGGAGATCTGCGGGGAGGTCGCCTCTCTCACACCGATCGGCTCGGTCCATCCGGACACCGGCATGCAGGCCGACGCCGTCCCTCTCTTCCTCGCCCGGCTCGAGTCCTTCGGCGCCGTGGAAACGAGCGCGGGCATCCGGCGCGTCGTCCTCCTGACCACGGACGACGTGAACCGCAAGATCGCCGACGGCACTCTTGCGGACGGCTTCACCCTCGCCGCCTTGATCCAGGCCCGGGTCCGCGGCCTCTTGTAAGGGGCGTTCCCGGTCCCGGAGGCGCCGCACCCGGGTGGGGTACGGCGCCCGACACGCCTCTCGCCTGCGTCAGCCGGGTCGGCCGGCTATTGACCGTCCCCGGGGGCGTTGAGAGTCGCGTCCTGGCGAGGACCGCCCGTCGACTCGCGCCGGACGTATCCGGCATCCGTCAATCGTGCGACCAGATCGTTCCACTCGGTGCCGGTGCGCTCGAACTTGACCTGCATCAGGTCCACGCTCGTCTCGAGTTCCTTCCCCGCGCGCCGCTTGTCCCTGCCGACGACCGCGAAACGCACAACGGCCTTCGACGCCTGCGCCGCGATCGAATCGGCGACTTCGCCCATGACTTCGATGTAGGGATCGTCACCGGATGTGATGGAGATGACCGAACCAAGGGTGTGCACGCTGAATCTGATCATCGGCTGCCAGCGGTCTGCCGCGTTCTCACGGCGCTTGCCCACGATGCCCGTGAGTTCTTCTGCGAGTGACACGTACTGGTCGTACACGTTCTGGCTGCGGGCGGTGAACTCCTCGGGCTCCTTGAGCAGTCGCTCCGGCTCGGCGAGCAGGCGCAGCAGACCGCTCATGTACCGGTGCCAGGCGTCGGTGTCCCGCGCCTGTCGGACATGGTCGATCTCGAGCCCGGTCAGTCCCACGTCGAGGGGGCGCTGGACGAGAGCGAACGCCTGTTGTTTCAGGACCTGGAACAGATCGTCCGGGGACACGCTCCCGCCGTGTGAGACGACGCGGTCCACTTCTTGCAGGGCTGTGCGGTCCAGCGAGTCCGCCGGTGTGTAGGGGTAGCGGCTCAGGGCGTCCGGCAGGGCGACGTTGTACTTCAGATCGGCGAGTTGCTTCAGCACGCCGGCGAACGGCTTCACACGGTCGTATGCGCCGTCCGCGGGAGCGGTGCCGTCGGCCACGACGAACTTCTTGTAGAACTCCTCGCGCGTGACCGATTCCGTGTCCATGGCCCACCGCGCGACGTCGGTCAACCGGCGCCGGAGCAGTTCCGCGCCGTCTTCGTCGAGGCCGAAGTCGCGCTGCAGCGAGTCTGCCTCGAAGTCCGCCATGACCATCAGCTGCCGGCGGAACGAGCGTTGCATGTTGCGCGCCAGCCGCGCGTTCTCCTGATCGTCCCAGGACAGACGGAGACAACTCGTGGGCGTTTCGGACACGACCTCGCGCCACGCGTTGAGGCCCTCGGCGTGCGTGCTGAAGGCCCGGTCCTCCGTCGGCGTGGCCTCGTTGTAGAGATAGGACACGATCGCCGAACCGCCGAGGAGATGCCTGAAGGCGTCGCGGGCCGCGCCGTCGGCCCGGAAGTCGCCGTACACCACCTGGTTGTTCAGGAAGAAGGCCCGGTTGACGACGACCTGCTGACAGTTGAGGAGCGACCGTAAGTACTCGTGCCGGACGTCGCGCCGGCGCTGCTCGGCAACGTGGCCGTCCCGTAGTGACACGCCTCGCCTCATCATGGTGTCGAGCAGCTCTCTCGACACCCACTGATTGTCGAGACACTGTGCCACCACAGCGACGGGCTGCAAATCACTGTTGACGATCTTGGCGAACTGCTCACCAGACATGCCTTTTGTCCCCCGGTCCCGGTCGGCTCGACGACGCCCTTGTGGGCGTCCCCATCGAAGCACGGCGGCAACCCGGAGCGTGCGGGATTGCCCACGATCAGTCACATCACGATTCCGCAAGGCCGCGTCCCGACAGGCCGGTTGATCCCGTTGCCGCACCGGTGACCGGCGCGTTTCCCGCAGGACATGACGACGTGGACGGTGCCGTGCGATGTCGGCACCGACCTGCCCCGAACTGTGCGATCGGAGCCGGTGGAAGGTAAATTGCGTCGACAGCGCCCCTCGGCGCCCGGCAAAGTGGCCGTCCGTGACGAGCAGTGAGCTGTGGACCCGCGCAACCGCCGAGCGCTACGACGCCGAGGAGACGGAAGCGTCCTCGGAAGCCGTCCTCGGGCCGGTTCTCGCCTTCCTCGCCGAGCTCGCCGGAGACGGCCGGGCACTGGAGTTCGCCATCGGAACCGGACGTGTGGGCGTCCCTCTCCGGGAACGCGGCGTGCCGGTGGTGGGCATCGAACTGTCCGAGCACATGGCAGCGGTCCTGCGGCGCAAGGTCGACGAGAGGACGCTGCCGGTCACCATCGGGGACATGGCCTCCACCGTCGTACCCGGCGAGTTCACCCTCGTCTATCTCGTCTACAACACCATCACGAACCTGCTCACGCAGGACGAGCAGGTCGAGTGCTTCCGCAACGCCGCACGCCATCTGGAGCCGGGCGGCCGATTCGTCATCGAGCTGGGCGTGCCGCCGCTGAGATTCCTGCCGCCCGGACAGGTCGCGGTGCCGTTCGACGTGTCCGAGCAGCATCTCGGCTTCGACACCTTCGACCTGGTCGAGCAGATTCTCGTCTCGCACCACTTCACCCGCGACGGTGACAACGACCGCTACCGTCGCGGCAACTCCCGGCACCGGTACGCCTGGCCGGCAGAACTCGACCTGATGGCAAGGCTTGCCGGGCTGGAGCTCGAACGTCGCGTCGCGGACTGGGACGGGGCGCCGTTCGTCCAGGACTCGGCGAAGCACATCTCCGTATGGCGCAAGCCGACCTGACGTCGGTCACCCGGCTGTCGGAACAGGCAGTACTTCCGAGCTCGAGGTCGGACACCAGTGACCATCCACTTCGAGACCGCGCCGTCCGGCCGGACACCGGACATCGAGCCCCGTCGAAGCGCTGCCGCATCGGTCTCGCCCGTGCTCGGCCGGGCAGCACCGGGTGACGTCACCCCCTCCGCCGCATCGCCTCAAGGGCAGGCACCTCAAGAGGACTGACCCTCGCGCGGCACGTCGATGTCCGCATCACGGAGACTCGGCGCACTTCCGTCGCAACGCGTCGCCGGGGCCCGGCTCAGCGAAGTGACAATGACAGTGACAGTGACAAAGCAGCTCCATGGCTGACGGCGCATCAGAGAAGATCCGGCAAGCCGCTCCGACGGCGCCCTCGATTCAGCAGTGTGTGCCGTGTCACGTATTCAGTACGTGCCCACGTTGTCTGCATCACAGCGCAAATGTCCATTTAGCTCCATGCTCGGAACAGACACGGACTCCCGAAGTGGAGCCCATCTCCATCCTCTTGGGGTCGAAGGACCGACGTGGTCCATGGGACGGCACGTGTGTCCTTCCCCGTCGCCCCTCCCCTGTTCCCCGGTTTCCCCTTGGAAGGTGCTCCACCATGGCCGCATATCTCTGCCCTCCTGCCGTGATACACGGCGAGCACGCCGTGAAGACCAGCCAGATCGTGGCGGAGGTCGGCGACCGGCACCGGCACGCGGCGTGGACGCCGCGGATCGACGGCATCGCGGCCAGTACCGGCATCGAGACTCGCGGGTGGATGCTGCCGCTGGAGACCGCTGTCGCGCCCGGCAACGGCAGCGGCCTGCGGACCCTCGGCATCGAGCCGACCCAACAGGCGCTCACGCGCGACGGGTTCACCCAGCAGGACGTGGACCGCGTGGTCGCCGCACTCGAAACCGTTCCCGCGCCGCAGACCGTCCAGGAGCGCACGGCGCCGGCCTGGGAGGCCGTGCAGTCCTACGGGGAGCGTGCGGCGCGGGGGGCTCTTCAGACAGCCGGGCTGGACGTCTCGGACGTCGACTGCCTGATCACCAGTCACTCCACCACCCCGGCGCTGCCCGGACTGGACATAGCCCTGGCCAACAGGCTTCCGCTCCGCAACGACGTGATGTTGCTGCCGGCCACGCAGTGGGCCTGCGTCGCGGGGACCCGCTCCCTGGCGCTCGCGGCGGACCTCGTGGCCGCAGACCCCGATCGGGTGGTCCTGGTCGTCATCGCGGAGGCCCTGAGCACGACCTACCAGCCCGCCGACGACACCCTCGAGTCTCTGATAGTCCGGCTGCTGTTCGCGGACACGGCCGTCGCCGTGGTGGTCACCGGCCGCCCGAAGCCCGAGTCGATACTGCGGCTCGACGCCACCTGGCACCACACCCTGCCCGGCACCCAGGACCTGCACCGCCTGGAGACACGGGCGGACGGCACCCATTTCGTGATGGACCGGCGCGGGCCGCGCGCCGTACAGGAGACGGTCACGGCCATGTGGGACTGGCTGCGCTCGCGCTACCAGGACTGCCCCGACTCCTGGCACCCCGACGTGCTGCTCGCACACCCCGGCGGGACCCGGGTGCTGGAGTACATGGAGCAGACGATGCCGGACACGTGGCCGTCGGGGCTGCTCGACTACAGCCGGGACAGCTACACCAGCGGCAACCGCGGCGGCGCCGCCGTGTTCGACATCCTGCGGCGGGCCCACGACGCCGGGCAGCAGAAGCCCGGCAACCGCGCCGTTCTGTACGCGGCGGCACCCGGCCTCACCGCCACCGCCCTGGAAGGGCAGTGGCTGTAGGACGAGGCCGGCCCACCCATCCCAGAAGGACCGGTGCGCACCGGAGGAACCCGCTCCGCACTCCTTCCGCGGCCTCGACGCGGAGCGGTGTCACCTCGCGACTTCCGCCCAGACGACCTTCCCGGTGTCCGTCCACCGCACCCCCCACCGCGTCGTGAGCCTGTGCACGACGCTCAGGCCACGACCGCCGTCGGCGAGCAGGTCGCCCCGCCTCAGGCGCGGCCTGCCGTTGCCGGTGTCGCCCACCTCGCACAGCAGGCCGTTGCCGGACCTGATCAGCCGCACCGTGAGGGGACCGGTGGCGAAGCGGACCGCGTTCGTCACCAGCTCGCTGACCAGCAACACCATCTCGTCCCGTGTCTCGTCCCTGGTGCCCCATTGCCCCAGCAGCGAGAAGACCCGCGCTCGGGCGCGAGCGGGGGCGTCCAAGCGGGCGGGCAGCCGCCAGGTCGCCGTGTCCCCCTCGCGGTAGCCGATCATCCGCGCGAGCAGCAGGGTCACATCATCGCGCTGGCGCACGGGAGCCAGCGCGGAGACGACGTGCCGTGCGGCCTGCTGGAGGGCATCCCAGGGGTGCACCGTGGACACGACCTCCGCCAGCCGGTCGATGCCCTCGTCGATCGACAGGGCGGGATCCTCGACCAGGCCGTCGGTGTAGAGAGCGAGCAGGGAGCCCGGAGGGACGGCGAAGGTGTGCACGTCGAACGGTTCCCGCAGCGCGAACTCCGCGCCCAGGCCGGGGTGAGGGCGCAGCACGAGCGGGCCCGCGTGCCCGTCCGGGGTGACCAGGACCGGGGGAAGGTGGCCGGCGCTCGACAGCGCCACCTCGTGGGTGACGGGGTCGTAGAGGGCTATGCAGCAGGTCGAGCCGAGGGCGCTGTACCCGGCCGTCAGCCCGGACTCCGCGTCGTCCAGCAGCGTCACGGTCTCGTCCAGGTGCTCCAGCACCTCGTCGGGCGCGAGCCCCGCGGACAGCAGCGCGCGGGCCTCCATACTCAGCTGGCCCATCGTCGCCGCCGCTCCCAGGCCGTGGCCCACGACGTCACCGACGACCAGCGCCGTACGGCCGTCCGGCAGCGGAAAGCTGTTCACCCAGTCGCCGCCGACGCCCGCGCTGTCCGGGGTGGCGGGCTGGTAGACGCTCGCGATCGCGATGGTGTCGCCGCCGGTCCGCGGCAGGAGCCGGCGCTGCAGTGCCAGCACCTGCGTGTGCTCCCGCTGGTGCTGACGTGCCAGGTCGACGTGATGGGCGGTCCTCGCCACCAGTTCCTGCAGGTCGAGCAGCTCGCTGTCGCGGAAGGGGCAGTCCGCCCGCCGCCATACCTCCGCCACGCCCAGTACGAGGGGTGGCACGCCGTCCAGCACCAGGGGTATGCACGCCACGCCCGCCGACCGGTCCACGGGTACGAGGGCACGCACCACCCGCGGGCTCTGGAGCAGCCGCTCGACCGCCTCCCGGTCGGGTATGACGATGGTCTGCGGAGCATCGTTCCGCAGCACCGCCTGCGCCAGCAGGCGACTCGCGTCGCTGGGGAGGTCGTCGCCAGGGGTCACGTAGCCCTCGGGCCATGCCCGGTCCGGCACCAGGGCTGCCCGCCGCAGTCGGATGCGCCGCTGAACCTGCCCGGTGACTCCCTCACCCGTCCACACGGCGAAGTCGAGGTCGACGGCGGCCACGTCCCCCCAGGCCAGCAGGGACTCCGCGAGCGACTGCGCGGTCTCGCCGATGTCCAGCGACGTGCCGATCGCCGTCTCGGCGGCGTAGAGGTGCAGCCTCCTGGCCATGGCGATCATGGAGACGGTCAAGCCCCCCTCGGGCGCCGCAGCAGGCAGGATGCTCAGGGAGACCACCAGCTCCGACCCGTCGCGGCGACGCAGGCGCTGGATTCGGGCGACGTGCGCCTCGCCGGTCTCCACGACCTGCCGCAGCCGCCGCGTGACTGTCGGTACATCCCACGGGGGCAGGAGATCGACGAAGGGCTTGCCGGCCTCGACGTCCAGACCCGCGAAGACGGGGGCGTCCAGATTGCGGCGGGTGATCATCAAGTCCTGGTTCAGGTTGACCGCGCCGAGAATCTGCTCGTGATGACCGGCTGCCCGGTCGTCGGGTGCGGGTTGGCGCGCGCCGCGGTGCTCCTGCGCGTCGGTGGTACCGGCACCTGCTCCACCGCGCGGGATGTACCGTCCCAGGGCTCGGCTGACCAGGTCGAATGCCGACGAGGACGAGGACGGGACAGGTGTGGAGTCCATACGACTCTCTCAGCAGTGCCCGGCGCGCCACCGGGGCTGTACGCGGACCCGTGCGGGGGCCCCGAGATCCCTGATCGCACACCTCATTGAACAACAGCGGGGGCCGCTACGCCCACACCAGCGCAGTGCGCGGTAGACGGGGACCACCGAGGCAGTGCCGCGGCCGTCGTTTCGAAGCCGGCTGTGGTCACAGGGATGCCAACGTCCACGTCGCCCGGATCGGAACCGCGCCGGAGAGGAACTCCCCCGCGCCGGAAGCCGCCCCTCTTCACATCGCTTTGTATCGAGCATTTGACACAAGATCCCGGCCACGGCATCTTGTACCCACCGCTTGATACAAGATGATCTGGGGGGATCTCCATATGCTCGACACCGTCCCGCTCCAGTCCCGGTTCCTCGACCACGCCGATCACTACGCCCGGTGGTCCGGTCTGGCCATCGGCGTCGTGGTCGCGCAGCAGTTGGTCATGATGGAGAGCGACGACATCACGATGCCCCTCGTGTTCGCCGTCACGGCTTTCGGCCTGTGTGCGGTGGGCGGTGTCCTGCTCGGCGACGCGCTGACCCTGCGACCCCAGGAAGCGGTACGCACCGCGAGCCTCACTCCGCGCCTGGTCCGAGACCACGTGCCGCCCCGCATGGTGCCACTGCTTCTCCTGCAGGCGGCCTCGCTCGTCACCCTGCTCGCGATCGGTGCGGTCACGGCCTCTTCCGGCCGTGACCGTATCGGCAGAGCGGGGCGTGTCATCACCGTCACCTGCGAAGGGATGCCCACGTCCCTCGGCCCCTGGCCCGGGCTCTACTACAGCGTCCCGATGTTCGCCGCCCTCGCGGTGGGCACCCCCGTCTGCGTGTGGGCCCTGCGCCGTATCGCCCACGGCCCGGGCGACGACCAGCAGCGCCGCGACCGCGCTTGGGCGATCACCGGCGCCTGGGGGCTGCTGGTATCGAGCCAGGTGCTGCTCGCCGTGTTGATGGTCTTCGTCGCGCTCACGGAGAAGGCTTGCGCCGGCCCGCTGGGCGTCGCCACCATCGCGGTGATCTGCCCCCTGGGCCTGCTGGGCCTGTTCACCTTCTACTGGTCCCTGGTCACCGTGGTGGCACCCCGCGCGGTCGCGGACAAAGCAGCCGACGATGGGACTTTCGACGATGAGTGACCCAGCCGTCCGCGTCGACACCACCAGCCAGGTACCGCCGTACGAGCAGGTCCGCGCCCAACTGGCCGCGCTGATCCGTACCGGGCGGCTCATCGAGGGTGAGCGCCTTCCCACCGTGCGGCAGCTCGCCGCCGACCTCGATCTGGCGCCGGGCACCGTGGCCCGCGCCTACCGCGAGCTGGAGGCCGCCCGGCTGATCCGCACCCGCCGCGGCGCGGGCACCCGGGTCGCGGCGCTCCCGTCCGGGCAGCGCGCCCATGATGCCGACCAACTCATCACCCTTGCCCGGGACTTCAGCTCCGCCGCCCGAGCGCTCGGAGCCGACACCGACGACATCCTGACCGCCGTCCGCGACGCCCTTGCCCCCGAGGGGCCCACCCCGTCCTCGGCAGCCGCCGGCAGCAAAGCGGGTGGCCCCAAGACGGCCAAGGCGTCGGCGCGTTCACGGACGTGAGGAGTCGTCCACGGTCACACGACGGCATTGAACGCGCAGATGCCGCACGACGCCAGGCACACGTGGCTGCGCCCGGAGTCTGACGCGACCGCGCCCGGGACGTCGGCAAAGTCGCGGAGCAGTGACGCTCCACGACCGCGGTTCGGTGTGCCGTCGGCGGTGGCGGCTCGGCCTGCGGCGCCGCGCAGGGCTGATGATCAGATTGGACAAGCCGCCGGTTTATGAACACGATGGGATCGCAAGATCGCGGCTGCACGGGGGGCACATGGCTTATGCCGCGAAACAGCTCTCCGTTCCGGCTGCTTCGTCCCCATTTCAGGCATGGAGAGACTTCGCCATGAGCTTCGGCGACCCCAACAACCCTTACGGCCAGCAGCCTCCGCAGGGCCAGCCCGGCTATCCGCAACAGGCACCGCACGACGCGCCCCCGCAGTACGGGTATCCGCAGCAGGCACCGCAGGGGGTTCCGCCGCAGTACGGCTACCCCCAGCAGACGCCGCCGCCGTACGGCGCGTACCCGCCCCCCGGAATGCCCGGCATGCCGGGAGGGGGAATGCCGCCGCTGGCCCACTGGGGGCAGCGCTTCGGCGCGTACCTGCTCGACGCACTGATCATCGTGGGCCCGATGTACGCCCTGGGATTCATCGACCTGGCGAGCAGCGACGACCCGGCGAACGCCGGCCCCGGGCCCTTCTTCGCCATCGGCCTCGTCTACGCCATCGGCATGGGCTTCTTCCAGCTGTTCAAGGAAGGCAAGACCGGTCAGACGATCGGCAAGAAGGTCCTCGGCATCAGCCTGCTCCGGGAGGCCGACGGCAGCACGCTCGGCTTCGGCATGGCGTTCGTGCGCAAGCTCGCCCACTTCCTCGACAGCATCGCCTGCTACATCGGCTGGCTGTGGCCGCTGTGGGACGCCAAGAAGCAGACCTTCGCCGACAAGGTGTGCAACACGGTGGTCGTCAAGGTCCCCAAGGGCTGAGCCACCGGCGAGTGGGGCGGCAACCGGTGCCGTACGGCATACGGTTGCTCTCCCACCGCCGGCCGTCCCCCGGCCGGCGAGCACAAGGGACCCCGGTGGCCGACGAGTTCGCTTCTAGTCGGCGACCGCCTTCGTGAGCGCGACGGAGGCGACCGACTGCAACTCACCGTGCAGATGCACCAGTCCGTCTCCGTGCGAGCCCGCCTGTGTGTGTTCCACGGCGCCGACGACGAGGTGATGGTCTCCGAGCCTGATCAGGTCGTACCGGGAGCAGACCAGCCACGACAGGCAGTCGTCGAGCAGCGGGACTCCCTGCGGACCGGTGTGCCAGCGGGTCGGCGGCGCGAATCGGTCGATGCCGGAGGTCGCGAAACGCCGCGCCGTCTCCGTCTGGTCCCCGCCCAGGATCTGGATCCCGAACCACTGACAGTCCTTGATCCGGGCCCAGGTGGACGACGCGTCGGCCAGGGCGAAGGAGATCAGCGCGGGTTCCGTGCTGATCGAGGTCAGTGACGTGATGGTCACTCCGGCGGGGCCCGCCGCGCCGGCGGCGGTCAGGACCGCGACCCCTGAGGCGTAGGGCCGCAGGGCGGTACGCAAGGCCGTTCCTTCCACCGTCGCGGCCGAGCCGCGCGGCGCGCTCACCGCCTGGTCCTCCGGTCGGCAAGGACCGGAGCTGAGCCGGCTCATGTCACTCCCCCTCCCCTTTCGGATCGATACGGACCGGGCGCAGCGCGACGGCAGCGACCACGGCGACGAACAGCAGGATCCCCGAACCGGTGAGCACCGCGACCTGCAACCCGTCCGTGAACGCCTCGATGCTGCCCCGTTCGAGAGCGCTGCCGGCCGGCTCGGGCAGAGTCCTGGCGACCTCCAGGGCGGCCTGAAGCGTGCCGCGGGCCGCCTCACCCGCCTCGGCCGGCAGTTGCGCGGGGATGACGTCCTCCACCTCACGGCGGTACACCGTCAGTGCGATGCTCCCGAGCATCGCGATGCCGATGGCACCGCCGAACTCGTTGCTCGTCTCCGACAGGGCGGAGGCTGAGCCGGCTCGCTCCGGCGGTGCGGTCGCGACGACGACGTCGGTGGCCAGCAGCACGACCATGCCCACGCCGGAGGTCATGATGCTGCTACCGACGACGATGACGGCCAGACCGCTGTCGGCGGTCACCAGACTCATCACGGCGAAGCCCACGGCGGCGGTGGTGAGGCCGGTGCAGAGGATGAACGCGGGGCGGATCCGCTGGGCCAGCACACCGGCCACGGTGAGTCCGAGGAACAGCGTGGCGATCGCGGGCAGTTGCCACATCGACGCGACGAACGGCCGCAGGCCCAGCACCGACAGCGCGTACTGCGAGCTCAGCATCATCATGCCGAGCATCGCGAGCTGCACCACCGTGGTGGTGACGATCGCGGTGCTGAACGCCCGGTCCCGGAAGAGCCGGGTGTCGATGAGGGGGTCCCGTGAGCGGCGCTGGCGCCGGATGAACAGCGCCCCGATCACGAGTCCCAGGATGACGGAGGACACCGACGTCCCGTCGAGATGGCCCTCGGCGAACTTCTTCGCGCCGTACACCACGGGCAGCACCGCGGCCAGGGAGAGCCCCGCGCTGAACAGGTCGAACCGTTCCGGGCTGGGGCTGCGGAACTCCGGGAGCAGAATCGGGCCGAGCACGAGCACCAGCAGCATCACCGGGACGTTGATGAGAAACACCGAGCCCCACCAGAAGTGCTCCAGCAGCACGCCCGCGGTGATGGGGCCGAGCATCGCACCGGCGGCGAACCCCGCGGTCCACAGTCCGACAGCCGCCCGGCGCTGACCCTCGTCGTGGAACATGTTCCGGATGAGCGACAGCGTCGACGGCGCGAGTGTCGCTCCCGCGACTCCGAGCAACGCCCGGCTGGCGATGAGCAGTTCGGGGCTGCTCGAATAGGCCGCGAGGACCGAGGCCACACCGAACCCGGCCGCCCCGAACAGCAGCAGTCTGCGCCGGCCGATCCTGTCGCCCAAGGCCCCCATGGTGATGAGCAGCCCCGCGAGCAGGAATCCGTAGATGTCCATCATCCACAGCACCTCGGAGGTACTGGGGGTGAGATCGGCCGACACGAACGGCACCGCGTAGAACAGCACGCTGATGTCCATCGCCACGAGGACGCAGCACAGCACGATCACCACGAGGCCGAGCCACTCCTCGTACGTGGCCCTGACCGGGGGCGTGCCGGTGCTGTGGGCGGTCGGCGCGCCCGATGTCCCGGTCACCGCCGTTCGCCGCCGGTGATCGCCGCGGCGACCGCAGGGGACGCCGACGCGGCGCAGGTCGTGCCCGCCGCAGGGGTGCGTCCGGTCACGAGGTACTCGGCTTCATGGCTGCGCGCGCAGGCGGAGTTGAGGATGCCGGTGTGGCCGTCACCCTCGACCGTGAGGAGCCTGCTCCCGTCGATCCTCGCCGCGAGACGCTGCGCCCACAGATGCGGAGTCGCCGCGTCGAAGCGGGTGTTGACCAGCAGAACCGGCGGCGCGCCACGGACCCTCAGCGGGGCGGGCGGGTTGGCGGGCTTCACCGGCCAGCCCACGCAGCCGCTGGTCCAGTCCCAGAACTCCGAGTAGCGCCAGGTGTGCGGTGCCACCGAGCGCAGGTGCGCGGACTGTACGGCCATGTCGAGGAAGCCGCGGGTGTTCGGCGCGAAGTCGTGGCACCCGACGGCCCGGTAGGCCTTGTACTCCGGCTGCAGGAACGACGCGGGCGTCACCAGGCCCGTGGCGTCGGCGTCGCCGGCGAGTCCCGCCGCCTGCGCGAGCGCACCGGCGAGGAGGGGCCACGCGGACGGTTGGGTCAGGAAGGTGTACGCGCCGTTGGCGAGCTCCTCGGCGGTGGCGTTACGACCGAGGTCGGAGGCGGGGATGCCCGAGGCCGCGGCCGTCTTCATGACGGCGTCGTACGTCGCCGGCACATCGGCGCCGCGCAGCACGCACTGCTCGTCCCTCTGGCACCAGTCGGCGAAGCGCCGCAGTGCCCTCTCGGTGGCGCGTGCCTCGTCGACCGCGGCGAGCCGGGCGGGCCTGCTGTGGTCGACGACTCCGTCGAGCACCATGGTCCGTACCCGGTCGGGGTGGCGCTGGGCGTAGAGCGAGCCGATCTCCGTGCCGTACGACAGGCCCAGCCACGAGATCTTCTGCGCACCGAGTGCCTTGCGGAGGGCTTCGACGTCGGAGACGACACTGCCGGTGTCGACGTGGTTGATCAGCGGTCCGGTCGCCTCGCGGCAGGCGACTCCCGCCTTCTGGTTGAAGCGTTTGAGCTGTTCGAAGGCGGCCGGGGTACGGGGGAAGGTGCTCACGGCGGAGTCGTGCAGCGGCTCCGGGCAGGTGATGGGTGAGCTCTGGCCGACCCCCCGCGGATCGAAACCGATCACGTCGAACCGCTGACGCAGGGGTGCGAACTCGGGGGCGGCGGACAGCAGGTCGCTGTAGGCCACCGCCGCCATGCCGGAACCGCCGGGGCCACCCGGGTTGAACAACAGCGGGCCGATCCGGTTCGCCGGGTCCAGCGCGGGCAGCTTCGACAGCGCCAGGGTGATCTTCTTCCCGTTCGGCTTCGCCCAGTCCAGCGGCACCTCCACCGCCGCGCACTGAGCGCCGGGCACTGAGCCCTCGCCGCAGTCCGCCCAGTCGATCCCGGCCGCGCCGGCGGCACTCTCCTCCGGGGACAGGTCCTGCGCCTGGGCCAGACCGGGCATGACCACTGCGAGGGCCATGGTGCTGCCTGCGGCGACCATCCCCCGGACGCGGCGGGACCACCGCGCGCGATGTTCCGACATGTCAGATTCCTTCACTGTTTCCGGATCTCGACCCGGTCAGGGCCCGATTGACGCCGTACTGGTTACGGCTCGTCACGGTGTCCGTGCGACGACCGCGATGAGGGAGCTGCCGGCGGGCGCGGGAAGCCGGCGGGTCAGCCAGTGATCGATGCGGCTCAGCCGGTACATCAGCTGGTTGACGGGTGTTGCGGGGGCCTTCACGAAATGGCTGTACTCCGAGGTCGCCGCCTTGAAGAACAGCCTGCGCAGGAACAGCGGCAGGACCGTCCACGCGTAGTAGTACCGCACCTCCAGCACCCGCAGCCCGGCGGATTCCAGCGCCGCGCGCAGGGACGCGCGGGTGTAGCGGCGGAAGTGGCCGCTGAGTTCGTCGAACTCGCTCCACAGAGCCATGAGCGCGGGCACCGTGATGACGCCTCGGCCGTCGGGTCCGAGCAGGGAGGCGACCCGGCGCAGCGCCGCGTCCTGGTCGTCGATGTGCTCGAGCACATCGAGCATCAGCACCAGGTCGTGGTCGGCGCCGCGCGGCCGTCCCTGCACGAAGTCGGCCACCTCGATACGGTCGCGCACCGGCGAGTCCGGGGCCACGAGCACGCGGTCCGGCTCGATCCCCTCGACATCGCCGAAGGACTCGAGCCGTCGCCAGATGAACCCGTCACCGCAGCCGACGTCGAGGACCTTCGCCCGCCGGCCGTGCCACCGGCCGTGCTTGCGGACGTAGTGCAGCACCTGGTGTTCGCGGGCGCGCCACCACCAGTGCGTGCGGTAGATCTCGCCGTAGACGCCGCTGTAGGCGGCGTTCATGAGGGTCGAGTCCACGGTCGAGTCGGCCGTCACGTCGCCCTGGCCCTGAGTGGACGGGTCCACGCTCATCACACCTACTCCGTGGGGTCTGCCTGGCCGCCCTCGCGGGAGACCAGGTGGTGGCGCTCGAGTTCACGTTCGGAGCCGCGCAGCGAGACGATCTCCTCGAAGCTCGGCATCGCCGGTTCGCCCTCGCCGGGGATCAGGCTGCGGGTGACGTCCATGAGCAGCTGCTTGAGCGCCACCGGGTTGCGCAGCAGGGCATGCCCGGACACGGCGACCTCGATGACGTCGTCCTGGTCGAGGCCCGCCGACTCGAACGCCTTGCGCACATCGGCGATGTCCACCCAGTCGTCGTCGGCCGCGACGAAGTTGCGTACGGGGATGTCGAGTACGGACAGGGCGTCGATCGTGGCCGACAGCTCCCACCAGTTGACGACCCTGGTCTCCGCGACGATGGGACGCGGGTCGACGGAGTGCTTGTCGATGTGCACCCGAGGGGGCAGATCGTCCAGCTCCCAGTCGAGGTAGTCGGTGTCGAGAACCTTCAGCAGCGTCTGCCGGCCGTTCACGACTCCGAGCATCAGCGCGATGTTGTCGGCGCATTTGCGGTCCGCGGCGAAGTGCATCACCGGCAGCGCCGACAGACTGGTCGCGACCATGGAAACCGCCTCGACCCCCTCGCGTTCGAGCGCCGTGTCGACCACCGCGGTGAGGGCCTCCATCAGCTCGGTGACGGAGTAGTCGACTATCTCGCCGTCACTGAGCCCGACGTGGTCGAGCGCGTCGAAGCGGTACACCGTGGCGCCGTTGTACGTCAGCATCAGCGCGAGCACACCGGCACTGCGCATGCGCTGGCCGAACCCCGGTGCCATGATCACGACCGGTCCGGTGGCGTCATCGTCCGCCGGGCCGTCCCGCCACACCGCGACCGTCCGGCCGTTCTTTGTCTTCACGTCGAAACACTCTGTCGACATGGCTCCCCCTCCTTTGAACCGTGAGCTGTTGACTGTTGGCTGTGTGTCCGTGCTCGTCAGGTGGTCCGCACCGTCTCGGCCAGGCGCAGTGCGCAGCCGTGGTGGGTGGACGTGCGCATCCTGCGGTGGATCTCGACCGTGGTGCCGCCTCGCCCGCACGGGCAGACATCGGTCTCGGCGGATCCGAAGTCCTCCGCCAGCAGGAAGCACGGGTAGCTGCGCGCCGTCGGGTCCAGGTACGACATCAGGCCCGCCTGCCCGGCGGGCACCGGGGACAGATCGCGCGGGTCGCGGACGATGACCTCGACCCACGGCGGGACGTGCTTGCGGTGGTGCTCACACTCGATGAACGCGGTGTTGAGCTCGACCTGGTTGAACACATCGCGCACCTGCGACTGCGAGGCCAGCCCGAAGGTGTCCACGGCGAGGGACCGCAGATGGGCCGGGTCGAGCCGGGTCGACTCGTCCTTCTTCCAGCCACCGCCGGTGATCACCGCCATCCGGTCGCCGGCCGACAGCTTCACGCTGTTGTCCGACATGTGCCGCAGCAGCGCCGCCACGAACACCGGAGGGCCCGCCACGCACGCGAACCGTCCGTCGGCCAGCGCGCCCTCCAGGTCCCGCACCACATCGTGCAGGCGCAGGACACCGTCACCGACGTACGAGCGCGTGGAGGCGAACATCTCGACCAGCGTCATGATGTAGCTGATCCACACGCCGTCCGCCTCGCGCCGGTTGGGCCCGAGGTGGAACATCTCGCCGTCGTCGTCGAGGTCGATGTCGCCGTAGAGGTCGACCCAGATGTCGCCCTCGGGGCGCAGCGAGCCCGCAAGCCGCTCCAGCGACGGCTCGTCACGCCAGACCATGCTGCGCGTGCCACTGGTGCCGCTGGACTTGAAGACGTCGCAGTCCTGCGCGGGCACGCTGCGGACGTCGACGCGCTTGAACAACCGGGTCGGGAACTGCGGCACGTTCAGCAGCCCCGCGGGCTCGTCGAGGTCGGCGAGGGCGAACCCCCTCGCCTCGGCGAAGCCGCGGTAGTCCGCGTTGTGCTCCAGATGATGTGCGACGGCGGCGGTGATGAGGCGATGGCGCAGCGCGGCCTGGTCCGCGCTCGCCATCGACCACCAGTCGTCGTCCTCGAAGATCAACCGGTCGAGTTCGGCGAACTCGGTGCCGATCAGCACGCCGGACAACGGGTGCCCGGCGTCGGTCCGGGTGGTCATCAGGCGTCCTCGCTCGGCTTCCAGCCGATACGCGGCAGGACTTCCTCGGCGAACATGTTCATGTTCTCGAGGATCCGGTCGCGGTTGAGGGTGGCCTCCACGCCGAGCTGGAAGTTGCGTACCCCGGTGACCTCCATGGTGCGGCCGAGACGGTCCACACACTCCTCCACACTGCCCACGATGCTGTTCTCCAGCATGTAGTTGGTGAAGTCGGCGTTGGTGCGGTCGCCCCGCAGCGCCGCGGCCTGCCACTCGCCGTACTGGAAGCGGTAGTTGGGCAGCTTCTGGAGCTGCTCCATGGTGAAGGCGGCGTCGTCGTGCTCCTGCTCCCACCAGCACATGTGCTTCCAGATCTCGTCGTGCGCCTTCTGGGTGGTCTCGGCGACGTGGGCGACGGTGCACAGGGCGTGCGGCACGGTGGTGGGGTCGATGCCGTGGCTGTCGGCCGTCTCGTTGTAGAGATCGATGATCCCGCGCATCGCCTCGTACGCGCCAATGGCCGGCATGATCAGCGGAATTCCGCGCGAGGCGGCCCACTCGATCGTCGACGGCGACTGGCCCACGCCGTACATCGGCGGGCTCGGCTTCGTGTACTGGGTGGGGAACGGCGTCACGTCGGGGAGCGTGATCTCCTGGCCCTCCCACTTGGCGCTGCCGGTCTCCCAGATGCTGCGGATGATGTCGACGTACTCGGTCTGCAGGATGTGGGACTTGGCCGGGTCGACGCCGAAGGCCTCGAAGTCCTTCGGGAAGTACCCGCGGCCCACGCCCAGGATGAACCGGCCATGGCTGAGCTGGTCGAGCATGTTGGTCTGCTCGGCGATACGGATCGGGTGGTCCAGCGGCAGGATGACCACCGCGGTGCCAACCTTGATCTGCTTGGTCCTGCCGAGGACATAGCCGGCCATGGTGAGCGTGTTGGGGCACAGTCCGTAGCGGGTGAAGTGGTGCTCCAGCAGCCACGCCGACTGGTAGCCGATCCTGTCGGCCTCGACGGCGAAGTCCATCGAGTAGTCGAAGACCTCCGTCTCCGACCAGTGGTCGGGGTGGGCCGTCGTCAGCATCACGCCTACGTCCATCAGATTTCTCCTCTGTGTGGTGCGGTTGGGAAACTTGGCGGTCGGCCGGAGGCCGTCACATGAGCAGGTCGCGCAGGCGCCGGTGCTCCAGGAACTCGGACTGGTCGATGGGAACGACCATTCCCTTGCCGTAGTTGAGCCTCGGGGCCTCGACCGCGACCATGCGGGTCATCATCTGGAGCGGCTGGAGTCCGTCGTGCGAGCCGCCGAGCCGGAAGAAGGGCGACAGGCCGGCCTCGACGAACCGGCAGGCGCCGCGCCGGGCGAGTTCGTGGCGCAGCTGTTCGTGCAGCGACCAGGGGGCGAGGCCGATGGTCTGCACCGTGGGGTCCACCCACTGGGAGACCTCGGCCAGGTCCGCGACGGGGTGCACGAACACGGTCCGGGCGCTGGGGAGTTCACTGACGCCGGCCGGGTCGGCGATCAGGATCGAGCCCCAGGAGCCGGTGCGGACGCGCTGCCCGAGGAACTGCTGGGCGGCGACTTCCATCGCTGCCTGCGCGGCCTCGTCGGCGGTGACCGAGGTGCGCGGCAACATCTCCTCGTAGCGCTCCAGCTCCTTCTGGAGCAGGTCGGCGAACTCCTCGGGCTCGGCGTCGGTGAACACCTGGTGGGTGGAGAAGCAGGCGCGCTGCTCGTACATCGACGCGTCGTGCGCTATCCCGCGGGTCGCCCTCGCCATGTCGGCGTCCTTGCCCACGACGGTGAAGCTGCGCCGCGGACCGTAGGGCACGACGATCGCCTCGGACGAGCAGTTCCGGTAGGCCGCGTTCACGGCCTCGGCCCCGCCCCAGGCGCAGATGACGTCGGCGCTGCCGAGCAGTTGCCGCCCGAGCTCGCTGTCCCGCTCCCAGAACACCGCGCTCACGGACCTCGTCACCGGATGCGTGGGGTCGATGTCGGTGAAGCTCTGGGCCAGCGCGACGGCGGTGGCGGGCTCGCCCGCGGCGTACTTCAGAACCGAGGTGTTCTTGGTCAGGAGCGCACGGATCAGCGAGACCGTGGTCGAGTACGGCACGTTGCCCGGAAGGATGTGGACGCTGCGGCCCCGCGGATAGGCACGCACCTCGGCGTCCTCGCGGGGGATCCAGCGGTCCATGATCTGCCGGTGGCCGAGTTCCACGGCGACCATGTCGTGCAGTTGCGCGTGCGCCCGCAGGGTCGCCGAGATCAGGTCCGCCTCGGCGTCGGCCATCTGCTGGGAGTAGCCGTGCATCCGCTTGAGCTCGCGGACGTAGAGCCTGCGGCGGGCGTACTCCTCGTTGTTCCAGAGATGGCCGATGCGGTTGAGGTAGGCGACGATCTCCTGCAACGGGGTCTCGGCGAGGTCGGTCGGTGGGTTCTCCAGCCGTTCGACGAGCGCCGGGGTCAGCCGCGGGATCGCGGACTTCGCTCCGTTGGGGAATTCGAGGATGCGGGGGTCGCCGTCGGGCTCGACGCGCTCACCCCACACCATGAACGGATGGGCCTTCACCTTCGTCGGCGCCGGCAGTACCACGTGACCGGTCACGAGCGGTCACACCTCCTTCGACTGGCTGATGTGTGTGTCCCAGGTCCCGCGCAGCACGCTGAAGGCCTCCGCCGCGGCGGTGTCGGCGTGGGCGCCGAACAGTTCGGCCTGCAGGCCGATGGCCTTCAGTGAGCGCGGATGCGGGAAGTCCCGCAGCTCCGAGGCGTAGCAGCGCATCGCGTCGAGCTTGAGCGTGAGCGTGTCGCTGATGTCGCTGTAGAGGGCGGGCACGAACGGCTCGCGCCCCGCGTAGCCCGCGTCGGTGGCCGACAGGGTGGAGAAGCCGAGCAGCCAGCGCACCGGACTCACATGCGGCCGGCACGCGATCATGCAGGCGCGGGCGGTGAGTTCGTGATCGATGTTGAGGTCGCCGCTGTGGTGCGTGTAGACGGTGTGCGGGGCCAGCTGTTCGACCACGGCGCCGACCTGCTGGGCCAGGGTGAGCAGCGGGTACGTGTCGAGCTGGTTGTCGGCCAGGTCGAGCCGGTGCACTCCGGCTGCGCCCAGGACCGCGCAGGACCCTGCCGTCTCCTCGGCCGACAGCGCCGCACTGCCCTCGGGGTCGGGGTCGTCCGCCCGCGACGTCTTGCCCTCGGCGAGGATCAGGACGTGCACATCGTCGCCGGCCTTCGCGTGCCGGGCCAGCGTGCCGCCGGGGCCGATGACTTCGTCGTCGGGGTGTGCGACGACGGCGAGCACCGTGCTCATGCGGGGGTCCCCCTGACGATGTCGGCGCTCTCGGGCCCGCAGTTCATCAACAGGTCCAGCACCGACAGGTGCGAGTGGAAGCTGTTGCCCGCCTGGGGGTACACCGGGTGCGCGTAGTGGAAGTAGTCGATCCGGATGCCCTCCAGGCCGTCCGTCTTCAGGTAGTTGACCGCCTGGGGTCCCGCGATGAACGCGTCGGCGCCGAACCGCTCGCACAGCAGCGGGATGATCGTCTGCCGGTCGAACGCGGGCAGGTCCAGCTGTGAGATCCGGTGCACCGGAGTGTCGATCTTCAGCTGCTCCAGGCAGTAGTCGATGAAGGGCAGGCACACCTCGTTGAGCGTGGTCAACTCGGTGGCGTAGTAGGACTCCAGGAACTCGGCGTGTGTCCTGAAGTGGGGCGCACGGCGGTAGGCCATCTGGACGGCCTTCCAGTGCCTGCGCCGCCAGCCGTCGTCCACCAGGTGCACCTCGTCGATCGGCCGCTCGGCGCGCAGGTCCTCGTGCGCGAGGGGAATGGTCAGCAGCAGGTCGCCGCCCGGACCGCCGATCGTGTTGCGGTTGAGCATGTTGCGCCGGCCGATCCGGCTGCGGTCGTGCAGGACGAACAGATCCGCTCGGGCGATCTTGGCGAAGTAGCCGAGCCACGGCAGGTAGGCGGGCTGGTGGGCGCTGATGATCACCGTGCCTCCCCGTCCGGCCACTCGACGACACGGGCGGCGGCCGCGTACGCGCCCCAGCCCGCCTTGAACCTCTCCTGGCCGCCGCCGGCCGCCGCCCCGAGGTCGACCGTGCCGACACCGCGGTCGGTGAGCGCCGTGAGCGCCGACCAGAACGCCAGATGACCGGCGTTGAGCGTCCGGCCCCGCGCGGAGGTCAGTTGCAGCAGGTGGAACGCGCCCGCTCCGCCCACCGCGAACACCGATGCGGCCTGGATGCCTTCGCCGTCGGCGACCACGGTGGTGACGGCGTGGTCCCCGTCGGCGAGAAAGTCCAGGTCGGCCGCGGTCGCGGCCGATCTGACGCCGTTGCGTTCCAGCGTCTGGTGCCGTAACCGCACCAGTTCGGCCGCCTGCTCGGGCACCGCGGCCGACGCCACGAGACCCTGCTTGCGCGCTCGGCGCACGGCAGTACGGGAGCTGCCCCGGGCGGCCTTCCACACCTCGTCCGCCCCCTGGGTGAGGTCGAGGAGGTAGGTGCTGCGGCCGGGCAGGGTGGGCCAGTGTCCGAGCTGCCGCTCCACTCCCGGGCAGGCACCCTCGGGCGGCAGCAGGGTCGACAGATGGGTCAGCCCCTGTTCCCGGCATACGGCCTCGGCAAGCTCGCCGAAACCGGGCAGCTCGCCCCGCCAGTCCGCGGACACGGCCACCGATCCGTAGCCGAAGCAGCCGATCTGCGCCCGCCGGCCCTTCACGCACAGCGGCAGCAGCACCTCACCGGCCCGTCCCCAGCGCACCACCGTCGGCACGAACCGGAAGTCCGGCGCGTCCGCCAGCCCGAGCCTGAGCCAGCGCCTGCGCGCGAACGGCAGTTCCTCACGCGTTTCGGCCAGCCGTGCGTCCCAGGCGGACTCCGCCACCACCGAAACGGTGTGCTTCTCCCGCAGATCAGTCACGGCCCGCCTCCTGGTCCCGCACCGACCGGTCGGCCGCGATCATCGCCCTGGCCAGCAGCGGGGCGGTGAGCCGCGGCTGCGGCTGCTTGGCCACCGTCAGCACGCGCGGCCACAGGGATTCCGCGCCGTCCATCGCACCGGCCGCGAAGTCCGCGTAGGGAGCGAGCTTGTGCAGCGGGTAGTAGTTCCAGGTGCTGGGCACCCCGTGCTCCGCCAGGGCGGACGCGAACCGGAACCGCTGGCCGGGACGCCGGAACAGCAGCTCGATCCCGGGACCGAGATCGGGGTCGGCGGCGACCGGAGTGCACGTCGTCAGCTCTCCGGTGACCACCGTGCGGACTCGGTCATGGGTGGCCGCGGCCTTGTCGGCCGCCTCCGCGGACGTCTCCCACAGCGCGGCCGCCGCGGCCACTTCCCAGCGGGACGGGGCGCCTCGGCGCACCTGGCCCGCCTCGGCCGGCAGGTGGTCGGCCTTGGTGTGCGACCAGCCCGGCGTACGGGACTGCGCACGCTGGAGGGCGGCACGGGCCGGGCCGGGTGCGTGCGCGACCAGTCGCGAACCCACCGCCCGTCGCAGCGGGGCCAGTTCGCCTCCCCGACGCAGTGTCCCGGCGTCATCGGCGGGAGCCGAGGTCAGCAGGGCTCCCCCGCCGATGCCGCCGAGTTGTTTGCCCTCCCCGAAGCTCAGCACGATGGGACAGTCCGTCCGGCGGAACCGGCTCAGCACCCGGGGCGAGACGCCGGCCTGGGCGAGGTCCAGCACCACGGTGCCTTCGAGCCTCTCGATCCGCGCCGCGTGGCACCACTCGTTCAGGCCGAGGGCATTGGTGAGCACGACGGCACGACCCCTCAGGTCCACCGAGTCGAACGCGGGCCCGTCAGCGGGGTCGGCGTCGACCAACACAGGCCGCGCACCCGCCGCGAGTACGGCATCCGCCACCGCGGGGCAGTTGAAGGTGGACAGCACGACCTCGGCAGCACCGGTCTGCCGCACGGCGAGTTCGAGCGCGGCCCGACCGGTGGCGGTCAGCACACACCGGCCCCGTCCCGCCTGCTCGCGCAGCCGGGCGGCGAGACCCGCCCTCGCGTACCGGGGCCTCGCGGCGGCGCGCGCCGTCGCGGCAAGGCGACCCGCGGTCATACGGGACGGGTGGAGGTAGCCGATCGGGCGCCGCGGCACGGGGGCGTACCACAGGTCGGACTCTGCCTGGCCGGACTCTGCCTGGTCGTGGATCACGGCTGACGTACACCCGCCGTATCGGCCGTCCACTGCGGCCAGTCGGTGCGCTCCAGGCGCAGCGGGATCTCTCCGCAGCCACCGCGGACCCACTCGATCGTCTCCCGCAGTCCGGCCTCGAAGTCACGCACCGGCCGGTAGCCCAGCAGGTCGCGGGCCTTGGTCAGGTCGGGCTTGCGCGACTGGATGTCCGGCCCGGTGTGCGGGATGTGCCGGATCTCGGTTCCGGTGCCGCTGAGTTCACGGGTCAGCCTTGCGAGTTCGGACACGGTCACGTCGTTCGTCTCGTCACCGATGTTGAATGCCTCGCCGTTCGCCTCGGGCGTGTGCAGGCAGCGGATCAAGCCGGCGGCGAAGTCCTCGGCGTGGCACCACGCCCGCGACTGCGAGCCGTCGCCGTGAACGGTGATCGGCTCCCCGGCCACGGCCTGAGCCGCCAGGACTCCGACCGCGTAGGCACCGGTCCGCAACGGGCCGTACACGTTGAACGGCCGCACGATCGAGAAGGGCAGGCCGTCCTCGGTCCCCCAGGCCGCGGTCATCGACTCGGCGGTGACCTTGCTGACGGCGTAGGACCAGCGCGGATCGTCGGAGCGGACCGACAGCCACTCGCTCTCCTCGGCACCCTTGGCGTCGCTGCCGTACACCTCGCTGGTGCTCAGCAGCAGGAAGCGGCGCACGTTCGGGTTGCGGGCGGCGTAGTCCAGGGCGACGGCGGTGCCGTCGATGTTGACGCGCAAGGTCTCCCGGGGTGCGCTGCGCACCTTGTTCACGCCGAGGAGGGCGGCCGCGTGCACGACGTAATCGGCCTCGCCGAACCGGTCGAGCGACCCGCGCTCGGTGATGTCGGCCCTGCCGGTCTCGACGGCCGAGTCACCGAGCAGCCCGGACAGCCAGGCGGGGGTGCCCTCCGGCTCGCGGCTGTCGACCAGGATCACCCGGTGTCCCGACCGGACCAGGCCGGCGGCGACCCAGGTCGCCAGAAAGCCGAAGCCGCCAGTGATCAGAGTGCGCGGCGCGGTGTGCTGATTGCTCATGACCTGCCCATTGGTTGAGTCGACCTGTGCACGATCTCGGTGACCACGCCGATGACCCGGTCGCAGTCGTCGTCGGTCATCCCGCGCCACAGCGGCAGCGAGAGCAGCCCGGGAAAGGCGGCGTCCATGGCCTTGAAACCCGTCGTCAGCCTCGGCTCGATCTCCGCGAACGCGGGCAGCCGGTGCAGCGGTGTGTAGTGCACCTGGCATCTGATCCGCCGGGCGAAGAACGCGGCCAGCAGGTCCTTCTTGGAGATGCCGAGGCCGGCGACGTCGAACACGACGGGAAGCAGGTGATGCGCGGATCCGGCGCGTCGTCCCCGGGGCACCGCCCGTACGTACGGCAGGCCGTCCAGGGCGTCGTGATAGCGCGCGGCGAGCCGGGCACGCGCGAGCCGGGACTCCTCCGCCCTGCCCGCCTGCACCGCTCCGACCGCCGCGTTGAACTCCGACAGACGCAGATTCATCCCCGGCGCCTCGATGGAGTACGGCCAGGGACCGTGGTCGTCCGTGTGTTCCCCGACCGGCGCCATGTTGTGATTGCGCGCCAGGCGCAGTTGCGACAGCAGGCCCGCGTCCGTCGTACTGACCGCGCCGCCTTCTCCTGCGGCGATCGGCTTGGTCGGGTGGAAGCTGAAGTACGCGGCGACCGATGCCGGCCACGATCCCACCGGGCGTACGCCGTCGTAGGTGCCTCCGACCGCGTGGCAGGCGTCCTCGACGAGATCCACGCCGTAGCGTCCGCACTGCGCCGACAGCGCGTCCATGTCCGCGCAGTGTCCGGCGTAGTGCACCGGCAGGACCACGATCCTGGCGTAGTCGCCGTGCACGCGCTCCAGCAGCTCGCCGAGACTCTCGGGACAGAGGGTGAGGTCGTCCGGCGAGACGTCGCAGAGCGCGACGTCCCAGCCGAGCAGGCGGGCCGAGGCAGGTCCGGCGGCGAAGTTGAGTGTCGGCGACACCAGGAGCTTGGGCCCGGTCACCGCGCGCCCCAGTGCGTGCAGCAGCGCGAACACCGCACTGGTCCCGCTGGACAGGGTGACCGTGGGGGCGCCGGTCAGCCGCTCCAGTTCCTCCTCGAACCGCACCACCTGGCTGCCGTTGGTCCAGAACCCGGACTCCAGCGTCGCCATCAGGGCATCCGCTTCCTCGGCGTCCCAGTAGGGGCGGGCGTAGGGAAGGTCAGGTTCGGTCATCACTCCTCCCCCCGCAGTCGACCCGCGCGGCGAGTCCGGGGACGGAGGACAGCCATTCGTAGGTCACCCAGCAGTTCTTGCGGTCCTCGTAGTCGTCCTCCTGCACCTCGAAGACGACCCCGACCTCGTCGCTGTGCGAGGCTGCCGCGTCCAGCGCGACGGTGAGCATGCCGGCGAGCAGGTCGGGCGCGATGTCGCCGTGCTGCGGCGGCACGCCTTCGACGCACTGGTCGGGCCACATCGGCATGGCGTGTCCGGAGAAGGACGCGAAGTGCAGATGCTTGACGGGCAGCGCCGGGAGATCGAACGGGCCCACCGGGTCCGGACGTTGCTCCAGCCGCGCCATCGCGGTCAGCGTCGTGTACGACACCGCCCAGTGGCATACGTCCCAGGTCACCCCGACCCGGTCCGAGCCCAGCTCGGCGAGGGGCTCGAAGTCCGCCGGCGTTACGAAGACCGAGTCGAAGTCGATGCCCTGCGCACCGATGACGGGCATGTTCTCCATGCCGATCCAGACGGGCGAGTCGCCGAGATACGCGTCGAGTTCGGCGACCCGCTCCACCACCCTGGCCCGCGCACCCGGCAGATCGAACGCCGGCCAGTCGGCCAGCTGGACGAACTGGTTCGCGTGCAGGACGACGCCGAGCGCGCCCACCTCGGCGGCCAGGTCGCAGAACCGGCGCAGTTTGTCGTAGCCGCTGCGGTCGCCGACCCAGTCGGCGTTCTCCGTAGGGAAGTGCAGGGTCAGCCGCCGGGCGCCGACGTCGAAGGCGTGGCGCAGATTCGCGCCGAGCACGCGCCACTGGTCCTCGTCCTCGATGTCGCCGCCGTCGAAGACGTACGCCTCGAGACCGCCGAGTTCGCGGGCCCAGCGTGTTTCGATCTGGTCGCGCCGCAGCCCGTCGAAGGTGAGCCGCAGCGTCGCCGCTGTGCTGGTCACAACTGCTCGACCTCCGCCGCGTTGAGCATGCCCCGGCAGTCGAAGATCAGGTTCGCCGAGGCGAGCACCGTCTCGTAGTCGATCTCCTCGTGGTCGGTGACCAGCAGCACGGCGTCGGCCGCGCGGCACTCGGCCGCGGTGAGTTCGACGGAGGTGAAGGAGGCTGCGTCCATGTCGATGCCCAGCCACGGGTCGGTGATCTTGACCGTGGTGCCCATGCTGACGAGTTCGGCGCCGATGGCGAACGCGGGCGAGTTGCGCGAGTCGGCGACGCCTGACTTGAAGGCGACGCCGAGGATGAGCACGGTCGCGCCGTCCAGGGTCTTGCCCTGCTGCTCCAGCGACGCGGACAGCCGCTGCATCACATGGCGTGGCATCGATTCGTTGATCTCGGCCGCCGCGTGGAGCAGTGCGCTCTTGTGTCCCGCCGAGTTCAGCGCGTGGTTGAGATAGTGCACGTTGTTGGGCAGGCAGTGCCCGCCGACGCCGGGACCGTGGTGGAAGGGCATGAACCCGAACGGCTTGGTCGACGCGGCGGAGATCACCTCGCGCAGGCTGATGTTCATCTCCGACGTCGCCTTGCTCAGCTCGTTGACGTAGGCGATGTTCAGATAGCGGAAGGTGTTCTCCAGCAGCTTGGTGAACTCCGCGACCTCGCAGCTGGAGACCGGCACGACCTCCTTGAAGACCGTGCCGTAGAAGCTCCGGATCGCTTCGAGCGCCTGGTCGCCGAGCCCGGACACCAGCTTGGGTACGTCGCCGAGCGCGCCCTCGCGGCCGGGGTCGACCCGGTCCGGGCTGTAGGCGAAGAACACGTCCACGCCCGACGTGAGGCCGGAGAGCTGCTCGAAGAGGGGCGCGATGTGCCGGCGCAGTGCGCCGGGGTAGACCGTCGACTCGATCACGATCAGCGCACCCGGCCCGGCAACGGCGGCTATCTGCGCCAACGCCCTGTCCACGTAGGTCAGATCGGGTGTCTTGTCCTCGGTGAGCGGAGTGGGCGTGGAGATCAGATAGACATCGACCTCCGGCACCTCGGCCAGGTTGGACACCGGTACATAGCGTTCGCTCTCGGTCTCCCTGCGCAGTTCCTCATCGGTGACGTCGACGATGTACGACCGGCACGCCCGCAGTGACGCGAACCGGACCGGATCGATCTCGACCGCGTACAGGGTGTGACCGGAGGACGCGATGGCGATGGAAAGCGGCAAACCCACGTATCCCTGCCCGATAGCCGCGACTCGCACGTTCCCCTCCTTTCGTCGTAAGCCGTTGTGGCAGCACTCGGACCAGGACATGCCGACGGCAGTGTCCGATGATGGAAGGACTGGATGGAACTGGTGTTCAGATCTGCTCGGGACCCGCCGCTTCGCCTTCGAAGATCGGCAGAGCCTTGGTGGCCACCCGCAGTGAGCGCTCGTTGAACCGCGCGGCCGCGGCCACCGACCCCAGCGACACCGCCGCCGTCACCGCGGCGGCCGTTCGCACGACGCGCGATCCGGTGCGGATTCCGGCCAGGCCGGCGAGCGCCCCGCCCACCAGGCCGAAGCGGCTCAGCACCCCGGTCAGCGCCAGCGAACCCACCGCTTCCTCGACGTGGCCGCGCAGGCCCAGTCGGGAGTCGTCCCGGTAGCTCTTGGGCTTGACGTACGTCACCGTGCTCATCTCGAGACCCAGCGCGGCCATGATCGCGCCGACGTTGCCCTTGGTGAACGTCAGGTTGCCCAGCCGACGGGCGACGTCCTGGCGCATCACGAAGAACGAACTGGCACCGTGCGGAATCGGGTGCCTGCCGAACCGGGTCTCCAGGAAGTAGAACACCGCCTGGCCCACCAGCAGCCGGGTGGGATCGTCACGCTTGCGGGTGGAGGTCACACCGAACACCGCGGCGACCTCGGGGCCCGACTGCTCGAGAGCCGCGACCAGTTGCGCCACCACCTCGGGGGGCGTCTGCATGTCGGCGTCGAGAACACACACCATCGCTCCGCGCGCGGCGATCATGCCCGCCTTGCTGGACGCGGGCTGTCCGCAGTTGGGGCGAAGCTGCACCCATCGGAACTCCGGTGTCGTGGCGCGCAGTTCGGCCAGAACACGGGCGGTGGAGTCCGTGCTGCCGTCGTCCACCGCGAGCACCTCGAAGGAGCGGCCCCAGTTCTTGCCGACCTTCACCGCCCGCTCCACGGCCTCCCTGGCGATGTCCTCCTCGTTGTACATGGGGATGACGAAGCTGAGGTCCACGCCGTCGGCGGTGTCGGTCGGCTGCTCGTCGAGTGTCCGGCTCATGGCTTCCCTAGGGTCGTGGTCGTTTCTGACGCTCTCCGCCATCAGCGGGCCCGCTTGAAACTGATCATCATCTGGGCGGTGGGGGCGAACCGGGCGCGCAGGAAGTCCACTCCGGCGAAGAAGGCGGTCAGCGGCTCGTACACCCGGTTCATATAGGCCGGCTTCTCCCGGCTGACCTTGATCCAGCCCCGGTCACTCAGCCACGCCATGACACTGATCGCCCACTGGGGCGCGCCCTGCGTGTAGTAGCTGTCCACCTTGGTCAGGCCCACCTGGGAGCCGAGCCGGGCGAGGCCGGGCTCGGTGAACAGCACGAAGTGCCGGGGGCAGTGCAGCCCGCCCCAGTTGCGGTGCCGGAATATGCGGGCGTCGACGGTGGCGGTGTTCGGCGTCTTCATCAGGAGCACGCCGTTCTCCGACAGGAGTCCCGACATGGTGGCCATGACCTTCCGCGGGTCGGGCACGTGCTCGATGATGCTCATCATCAGGATCAGGTCGAACGGCTCGTCGGAGGTGAACTCCTCGATGGGCATGCAGTGGTAGACATGGCCCGCCGCCTCGGCGAGCGGCGCGGCCGCCGCCTGCAGGTCGACCTCGTGGGTCTCCACCACGCGGTCGTCCACCCGGCGCACATTGGTGAGCAGCCAGCCGGACCCGCCGCCGACGTCGAGGACTCTCAGCTTCTCGCCGGGAATTCCCTTCAACACCTTCGACAGCATGCGGCCGTCGAGCTGCGCCTTGATGCGCTCGGTGAAAGTGGTGGACTCGCCGATTCCACCGTAGGAGTAGTAGTTGGCGGGGTAGATGAAATCGAGGCGGTCCACCGGCGGCGAATCCAGATAGACGGCGGTGCACGACGGACAGAGCGCGTAGCGGTACTCCTCGTCGCTGGTGAAGTACTCCTTGTCGTACGCCTTGGCGAACAACTCGACCGCGGTCTCCCCGCATATGGGGCAGGCCATCAATGTCTCAGCCACGACGAGCCTCCGTTATCAGCGTCCTGACGGCCGCGCCATATCCGGTGCGACTTGCCTCCATGTCCGCGGCAAGCGGGGTACGCGAGAAGAACAGCGCCATCTCCGGGAAGCGGGTGTAGGAAATCGCCGGGTCCCAGTGATGCAGCAGATGCTGGTTGAAGCCGGCCGAGCCGAAGGTGCGCGACACCGGCCCCGTACCGAACATGCGGTTCACCGGTCCGTGCAACTCCACCGAGAAGTCGACGTCGCACGGGGCGTCGAGGTGGCGGTGTTCGACGACCGTCCGCACGGTCGCGAGGAGCGGGAAGACGGCTCCGACGGCGATGATCCAGGTCAGCGCGGCGAGGTACGAACCTGTGACGACGAGAGCGGTCAGGATCGCCGCGTGCACGGCGAACGAGCGCACCGACGCCAGCAGTCCGCTGGACGTACGGCTGGACTTCTTGCGCGGCTGACTCAGGCTCCGCTTGCGCAGCAGGACCTCCAGCACATGGATTCCGGTGACCGCCTTGAGCATGTTCAGCACGGAAAGGCACAGGTGATACGTGGTCTCCGTGTCTTCGTGGTCGCCCAGATGGGCATGGTGGGCCATGTGCGTGTAGCGGTAGTTGACGGTGGTGGACCCGTAGAGGATCCACACGAACCAGTCGCCCAGCCTGTCGTTGGTCTTGCGGCGCGGTGCCAGGTTGGTGTGCGCCGCCTCGTGCCCGAACAGGAACAGCGAGTGCAGCCAGAAGCCGGTCCAGCAGGCCGCGGCCGCGACCAGCACGACATCCGCCCAGACGGGCCACGACGCCGGTACCGGCGCGAGGACGAGCACGCCGAAGGCCAGGAACAGATAGCACAGACCGATGTCGCGCCACACGATCCCGAAGCGCGGACGTAACGTCTTGCGGTAGTCGACCCACCGCACGCCGTCTTCGGAGACGATCGACGGTAAGTGCGGGGACCCGGGATTCCCTCTCCCCCGGGTCTCACCTCTTGCTGGCTCCATAACCCATTCCCGATTTGTCGTAGGCCTGTTGAGCGGACCGAAGACACGATCCGCCCGCACGGCAACTTCCCCATGTTTGTCGTAGGCCTGTCCGGCGGATCACAGATGCACGATCCGCTCGCGCGCCGACTTCACTGTTTTCGGGCACAGGCATGCACCGAGTACGGAAAAAGGAATGCGATCCGTCCGCACCCGCGTGAACGACTGACGTCCCCGTCCGGCAGACCCCTATGACATCAGGGCACCTCGGCAGTGACCACAGACATGAAAAGCCCCCCAACACTTCCCCCGGATTCAGGTCTGGAAGAAGTGAAGCACAGCAGCAACGCTCCGCACAGGCTCGGCCACGACTTTTTTGTCCACTGTCTAAGAGCTGACATGCTGACACGGCGGGCCCGCCCACGGGCGTTGGGTACCCTGCCTCCCACCACCACCTGGACAGGACGAAGGAGAGCCGTGATCCGGTTAGCCAGAGCGACGGAGCTGACGCAGCTTCAGGACATCGAGCGCGCCGCGGGGAAGTGCTTCGCCGACATCGGCATGGCCGCGATCGCCGAGGACGAACCGCCGTCGCTCACGGTCCTCGGCTCGTACGCACAGGACGGCCGCGCCTGGGTGTGGGCGGAGGACGACGACCTGCCCGTCGCCTACCTGATCGCGGAGTTGGTGGACGGCAACGGACATGTCGAGCAGGTGTCCGTACACCCCGACCACGCCGGGAGGAGGATCGGGAAGGCCCTCATCGAGCACGCCGGGGCCTGGGCCACGGCGCAGGGAGCACCGGCCCTGACCCTCACCACCTTCACCGAAGTGGTGTGGAACGGGCCGTACTACGAGAGGCTCGGATTCCGGCTGATGCCGGAGGCGGAGCTGACACCCGGCCTCCGCGAGATCAGGGCAGCCGAGGCCGCACACGGCCTGGACAGATGGCCGCGCGCCTGTATGCGCAAGGAGCTCTGACCCCGCGCGGCCCGTCCCGGCGAGCCGCCCTCGGGCGCCACTGCACAGGGCCGGCCGCCGCAGCCTGTTCCGGCCACGCTGGTGCGCCGCACCGCAGCCGTGGTCGGCGCCGGCGTCGCCTCTCGCACGTCGGAGCAGAGGTGGCGCCGCAGAGCGCGGAGGGCAGTTGGGGCAGTCCTGGGCCGGGGCTCAGCGCACGGGAAAGCCGAAGGTGTAGCCCTGCTCCTTGAGTCGGGGGACGAGTCGGCGCAGGGCCTCGACCGTCTGGCTACGGTCACCGCCCGCGTCGTGGAAGAGGAGTGTCGGCCCGTCCGGCAGCTCCCGCTCGACGGTGGCGACGATGGCGTCCGTACCCGGACGCTCGAAGTCCTTGGTGTCCACGTTCCAGCCCAGCGGGCGCATGCCCCGCGAGGCGGCGAGCCGGCGGCTGTACGGGGTGAAAGCCCCACCGGGCGCGCGGTAGTACATGGGCCTGACGCCCCCGGACGCCTTGGTGATCATGCGTTCGGCGTCGAGGATCTGCTGCGACTGATAGGTCTGGGAATCCTTGTCCATGGCGGTGTTGTGCGAGACCGAGTGGTCGCACAGCCGGTGCCCGGCCGCGACCACCTGCTTCACGAGGTCCGAGTGTGCCTGCGCCTGCGTCCCCACCATGCAGAACGTGGCTTTCACCCCGTGCTCCCGCAGCACGTCCAGCACTTGAGGGGTCCACCGGGGGTCGGGGCCGTCGTCGATGGTGAGGTTGACGCCGCGCGCCCCCTCTTCCGATGCGTGCGCGATGGTCGCTGCCACCGGCTTGATGTCGTTGCTGGGCGTGGCGGGCGCGGTCGCCCTCGGGGACGCGTCCACGGCACCGGCCTGCGCGGTCCACACCGACGCACCGGTGGCCAGCATCGTCACCCCGAGCGCCGCCCCCATCGCCTTGCCGTACCAGCCCCGCCCACCGCCGTGCTGCGCCATGTCCGCCCCCTTCGCCCAGTTCCTCGCCGATCCCCGGTCACCTTGCGACCGCACTGCAGGACGTGACAGGCAGGCCCAGGGATGCGCCCGTTACCAAGCGCGGACAAATCCGGGAGAGACCGCGGACAACTCCGAGTCGATCGGGCGCCGTGGCGGGGCCGGGGCGACGGCCTCTTAGCCCGTTCGCTCGCAAACTGCTGTCGCGTTCGATGCGATGTGCCCACTGCTGTGACCTGCACAAACGCCGAAAGGGCGGTCGGTTCTGACTCTGACTGAGTGACAGATGCGTCGGCATGTCGCATTGCAGTGATCACTGACTGTCGGTTGGCTCGTGCACGCAGCACACCGCAGGCGCCGCGCAGACAGCCCGGACGCTGCCCACCTGGAGGAAACATGCGCATCGCACGTGCCGGTCTCAGGGCCGCCCTGGTCGTCGGCGCCCTCGCGCTGTCCGCGCCGGCCGCCGCAGCGGCCGGAGAGGGCGACGGGGACGTCCGTATCAGCCCGGAGAAGGCATCACCGGGCACCACGGTGACCGTCACCACCACCGCCTGCGGCAAGGAGGTCTACGGCAAGGGCGAGTCCGTCGCGGGCGGGAAGTTCCACCTCCTCAAGGGCGACCGCGAGGGCGTCCTGCAGGGTGAGTTCCAGATTCCCGAGGACGCGGATTCCGGCACCGACACCGTCACCCTCAAGTGCCCGCCGCGGACCAAGGCAACTGCCGACTACAGCATCGCCGGCCGCCCCAACGGTGCGCTCGACGCCGGCTTCGGCGGCGCCGGCGACAACGGTGGTCAGCTCGCCGTCGGTGGCCTGCTGCTCTCCGGGGCGGTCGCCGGCGCAGTGGTCAGGGCACGCCGCCGCCCTTCAGGGGCCCGGGCCTGACAGTACGTTCGTCGCACGGGCCCCCGGCACCACATCGGTGCGGGGGGCCCGTGGGGATTCCCGCACCCGCCGCCGCTCCCCCGCTCCGCTGCCCAGCAAAGGCCCGTGTCCATGGACAACTGCCCGGAGACGGGCGACGCCGACGCACCGTCACCCGGCGTTCCCTCGTTCAAGCTGCTCGCCTGCGCCGCGATCATCGGGGCCCTGCTGGTGGCCAATGGGGTGCGGGACGACCACCCCCCGCAGCCTTCGGCCGCCCACGCCCGGCCCTCGTCCGCACAGCCCGCGCTCCGTCACGCGCCCGAGCGTTCTGCCGTACGGCCGCTGCCCCCGTCGGATCCCGTACGGCTCGTGATTCCCGACATCGGCGTGGACGCACCCATGATGCCCCTGGAGCTGGACGGCGAAGGGACACTGCGGACGCCGCCCGCCGACAACCCCGGCATGGCCGGCTGGTACGCCGACGGAACGGCCCCCGGCGCGGTGGGGACGGCTGTGACGGCCGGGCACGTGGACACCCCGATCGGGCCCGGCGTCTTCTACCAGCTCGGTGCCCTTGAGCAGGGCGACACCATCGAAGTCGTACGGGAGGACCGGAGCACCGCCGTCTTCACCGTCGACGCGGTGGAGGTCCATGACAAGGCGGACTTCCCCGACGACAAGGTCTACGGCAACTCCGGCCGGCCGGAACTGCGGGTGATCACCTGTGGTGGCGACTACGCCAAAGGCACCGGGTATCAGGGCAACATCGTCGTCTACGCGACGCTCGAACCGGAGAACTGAAGGCCCGTTCGCAGGGCCAGGGGGCTCCCCGGTGAACCTGGCCGGGCCGCGATGTCCTCGAAACCCGCAACGTGACGAAGCCCCAGCTCCCTTCACCACGACAGGCCGTGGTCACCCTGACCGAGCCCCTCGTGCAGGTCGAGCGTGCCGCCCGCGGGACGGGCGTCGCGGGCGGCATCGCGTTCGAGGACGGTGACGGGGTGACCGTGACGGTGCAGGACGCGGGCGAGGGCAAGGCCGGCGGGGCCACTGCCGACCACGGCGATACGGGGTCTCATGTCGATGCAACGTACGGCCCCTCCCCACGCCGGTCCTGCCGTGTCGCAGAACCGGTACGCCGGCGTGACGACGTGGGGATGGATGCTCGCCGGTGAACCGGCGGCGGCCGGAGCCGCCCGGCGGAAAGCATGGCCTGATGATGCTTCGGCGAAGCCGGGATCTTCGCGATCATGCGCTCGCCGCCGGCGGCCCGAGTTCGGCCGCGACCTCGGCGGCGATCTCGATGGCTCGGCCGGCGAGCGGTGAGTGCGTACGTCCGGCCCGCCAGTGCAGGTAGATCTCCCGTGGTGGCGGGGACGGCTGGAGCTCGTGGACGCGGAGTCGGTCGTCGGACGGGACGTCGGCGCCGCGGATGGCGAGCCAGGGCAGCACCGCGGATCCCAGGCCGGCCCGCACCATCGACAACAGGGTGTCGTTGACGGCGCTGCGGAACACGATCCGCGGACGGGCGCCGCTGCGGACGACTGCCTGCTCCATCGCGGGCTGGTCGCAGGTCAACGGCCAGGCCACCATGGGCGCGCCGTCGAGCAGGTCCATCCGGACCGGACCGTCGGGGAAGGTGCCGACGCCGGCCACCAGCAGGTACGGATCGTCGAGCAGTTTGAGGCAATCAACGTCGCCGTCGATGCGGCCGTCGTAGAACAGCAGGTCGAGGTCACCGATCCGCGGCTGCTCGGGCTCCTCCTCGGACAGCCTGATGTCGCAGCCGGGGTGCTCGTCGCGCAGCCGGCGTACGACCGACGGCAGGATCACGTTGGACACGCTCTGGAACGTACCGATGTCGATCCGGCCGTCACCCGCCTTGAACCGGTCCACGGCCTCGGCCAATGCCGCAGCCTTCCCCAGCAGTTCGCGACCGTGGTCGAGGACCACGGAGCCGAGTGGGGTCAGCCGTACGGGCCTGGGGCCGCCCGGCCGGTCGAACACCGGCCCGCCGAGGGTCCTCTCCAACGCGGCGATCTGTTGGCTCACCGTCGACTGGGTGTACCCGAGACGGGCAGCGGCCCGGCCGAACGAGCCCTCCTCGTCGATGGCGGCCATCGCCGCCAGGTGGCGCAGCTCGATGTCGGTCACGCATCCCAGCGTAGCCACATTCATTGGCAAAAACGATCGAGTCAATCGAAAATCATCGCTTTTCGCGATGATATCGAAGCGCTTAGCGTGAGAGGACCAGTCGCCGGGCCGGTCGCCAGGACGTACGGGCGGCCAGGTTACGGCTGTGTTGGGCACGACGACACCAAGGAGAACCGGCATGACCGTGACACTCCCTCACGGCGAGCAGCTCCTCGAGATCAACGGTGTGGAGCTGTGCGTCGAGACCTTCGGGGATCGCGCGGATCCGGCGATCCTGCTCGTCGCCGGGTCGGCCGCCTCGATGCTGTGGTGGGCCGCGGAGCTGTGCGAAAGCATCGCGGCGGCGGACCGGTACGTCATCCGCTACGACCACCGGGATACGGGCCGGTCGACCAGTTGTCCGCCGGGCGAGCCGGCGTACTCGTTCACCGATCTGACGCTCGACGTGCTCGGCATCCAGGACGCTCTGGGCATCGAACGCGCGCATGTGGTCTGTCAGTCGATGTTCGGCGGGACCGGACTCATTCTCGGTGTGGACCATCCCGATCGGGTCGCCTCGCTGACGTTCGTGTCGAGTTCGACGGGCGCCGATGATCTGCCTCCGCCGTCCGGCGACCTGACCATGCCGGCCGAGCCGGATCCCTCCGATGCGGCCGCGGTCGTCGAGTACGTGGTCGCCGGAGCGAAGGCGTACGCCGGTCGCTCACCGTACTTCGACGAGTCGGCGATCCGGACGTTGGCCGACCGTGACGTGGCGCGCGCCAGGAGCTACGCGTCGACTCTGGTCAACCACTACGCCATTGAGCTCGACGGGCCTGCCGGAGGCGGCTTCGGCGACATCGCGGCGCCGACGCTCGTGGTCCACGGCGACCACGACCCGTTCCTGCCGCTGCCCCACGGCGAGGCGCTGCGCGACGCGATCCCCGGTGCGCGGCTGCTGGTGCTGGAGGGAGCCGGACACGACCTGCCCGAGGCGGTGTGGGAGGACTTCGTGTCGGCACTGGTACGGCACACGGAAACAGGCCGCTCGTGAACCGTCCGAGGTCGGCGCTCTGGCTGCCGCTGTTCGACGACCTCGCCGACCCGCGGGTGGTCGCGAGCCTCGCCGCCGAAGCGGAGGAAGCCGGGTGGGACGGCTGCTTCGTGTGGGATCAGCTGTGCCGGCGGGCGCCGATCCGGCAGGTCGCCGACCCGTGGATCGCACTGGCGGCGATCGCGACCGCGACCGAGCGGCTGCGCCTCGGCCCGATGGTGTCCGTGCTTCCGCGCCGACGGCCGGCCAAGGTCGCGCGGGAGACCGCGACACTGGATCGGCTCAGCGAGGGCCGCCTGACCCTCGGCGTCGGTCTCGGCAGCGACCGGTTCGCCGGAGAACTGTCCCGGACCGGCGAGGAGCTCGATGACCGGCGGCGCGGGCGGATGCTCGACGAGTCCCTGGCGATCCTGGCCGCCGCCTGGTCCGGCGAACCAGTACACCATCGCGGCGAGCACTACACCGTCGACGACATGACGTTCCTGCCGCGGCCGGTTCAGCGGCCCGGAGTGCCGGTGTGGGCAGCGGGTTTCCCGGGCAACGTCAAGCCGATCCGCCGGGCGGCGCGGCTCGACGGGTTCTTCCCGGTCAACCTGGAGCACCCCGACCAGCTCAGCGAGGTCGTCGACACGCTCACCGAACTGCGCCAGGGAGACATGGCCTCGTACGAGATCGCCCTCGGTCTGCCGTTCGGCGCCGATCCCGAGCCGTACGCGCGGGCCGGCGCGACCTGGTGGCTACCGGAGTTCGAACCGGGGGTACGGCTCGACACCGTGCGCGGCGTACTCCGCGACGGGCCAGTGACATGAGGAGGCGGTCGCCTTGTTCGACTACGACGCGGAACTCGTTCGCCATCACGAGCGACTGTTCGAGACCCTCGACATCCGTCCCGGCGATCATGTCCTCGACATCGGCTGCGGCACCGGGCGGACCACCCGCGACGCGGCACGAGCCGCATCCCGGGGTACCGCGCTCGGCATCGACGTCTCAGGACCCATGCTGGCGCAGGCTCGCCGACAGACCGAGACGGAAGGGCTTCGCAACGTCGATTTCGTGCACGCCGACGCCCAGGGCCATGCCTTCCCGCCGGAGCATTTCAATCTGGGCATCAGCCGGTTCGGCACGATGTTCTTCTCGGACCCGGCCGCCGCGTTCACGAACATCGGGCGGGCCCTGCGTCCGGGTGCACGCTTCGTACAACTGGTCTGGCAGGCCGGTGAACGTCAGGAGTGGCATGCCGCGATCCGGGCGGCGCTGTCGGGCGGGCACGCGCCGACGAGATCACCCGGAGCGGCGGAAGCCGCCTTCACACTGGCCGATCGGGAGGTCGTGGTCGGCCTCCTGGCCGAGGCCGGCTTCACCGCGGTGGACGTCGTGGACGTGCGCGAGCCCGTCTACTACGGCCCGGACGCCGACCACGCGAGTGCGGCCGTACTCCAGCTGTGGGCGGCGAAGGAGCTGGTCACCGATCTCGATGCCGCGTCCACCGAGCGCGCACTCGACCGGCTTCGCGCGACGCTCGACGCGCACGACACAGGCGACGGCATTTGGTTCGACTCCCGCGCCTGGCTGGTCATCGCGCGCCGACGTTGACCACGTCGCAGGGGCATCCGAGAGTTCAGCGCATGCCTGATCCGGCCCGCCTCCCCCTCACGCCCGACGACCAGGCCGGTGCATCCCCGCAACAGTCGCTCATGACAGGGGCCTTGGACGGTCGACCGTCCAAGGCCCCTTCGGGCCCCTCCTGAACCACGCCTGAGCCCACCAATGCGTACGACGGGTGCACACCGGCACCGCCCGGTGCCCGTCGCCCGGCTGATGCAGACGGAAGCGCCAGGTCACCACGGCGGCGTGAGAGCACCTGCGACTAGGCCGCGGGGTCGGACTTGCCCGGGTCGTTCGGGTGAGACGTCACCGCAGTGATCACCGGGGTCATCCACGGCCACAGCGGCAGGGCACCGAGCACCTTCTCGCGCAGCTCGGCCTCGTCGGCGGCTCGCCACAAGCCGATGCTGCGCAGCTCACCGACCGGGCGCCACAGCCGTACGAGGTGGCCGGCGGCGGCAAGCTCCCGGGCGCGCTCGGCTTCCTCGGCGCGCCGGCGATCCACCTCGGCCGGCTCCGTGCCCTCGGGGATACGGGTGGTGAGCTCGACCAGGAACTCGTTCATGTCTTCTTCTCCTGCTCTGCGGGAGGCGTCGCGGGGTTCCGCGCACACCTGAGAGGGACGACCGTGGCCCGATCGAGCGGTGCGGGGCATGGGCTGAAGCAGGGCGGAACCGTTCGGCCGGCCCGGCCGGCGCAGGGCCCGGCGTCACCGATCAGACCGAAACCCGCTGCCACAAGGCCACCATTCTACTCTTTGACTTTTGTCGACCGGTCATCTACTTTCACATAGACGACCGGTCGACAAAAACTCTGGACCGGAAGACACACCCACATCGGAGAAACTGATCATGAGTGCACAGCTTCAGAAGGTCGCGGTCATCACCGGCGCCTCGCAGGGCATCGGCGCCGGCCTGGTCACCGCGTACCGCAAGCTCGGCTACTCGGTTGTCGCCACCTCACGCAGCATCGCCGAGTCCGACGACCCGGGTGTCGTCACCGTCCGGGGCGACATCTCCGAACGCGCCACAGCCGAGCGTGTCATCGCGGAGGGCGTGGCCCGGTTCGGCCGCATCGACACTCTGGTCAACAACGCCGGCATCTTCATAGCCAAGCCCTTCACCGACTACACCGAGGAGGACTACGACTCGGTGCTCGGACTGAACCTGGCGGGGTTCTTCCGGATCAGCCAACTCGCGATCCCGCACATGCTCGAGCAGGGAGGCGGTCACCTCGTGCAGATCACGACCAGCCTCGTCGACCACGCGAACTCGAACGTGCCCTCCGTACTGGCATCGCTGACCAAGGGCGGGCTCCAGTCCGCGACCAAGTCGCTCGCCATCGAATACGCCGGCCGCGGCATCCGGTCCAACGCGGTCGCTCTGGGCACCATCAAGACGCCCATGCACCCCGAGGAAAGCCACGAAGTGCTCGCCGCCATGCACCCGGTGGGCCGGATGGGCGAGGTGAGCGACATCGCCGACGCCGTCATCTACCTGGAGAACGCTCCGTTCGTCACCGGCGAGATCCTGCACGTCGACGGCGGCCAGAGCGCCGGCCACTGAGCCGAGGGCAGACAGCCGGGGAGGGGTGCGGGCGCGGCGCGTGCAGTGCGGTCGACGCAGTCAGCCTCGATCCGCGACCTGCCTGCCGAGGTCGAGTTCCGCACCGCCCGGCGTCTGCAGACCACGCGCGAAAAGGCTCCGCACATGATCGGCGTTCTCCGGACGCCCCGACGTGCGGAAGAAGCGGGACAGGCTGGACGCGAACTCATCGTGCGGAATGTGCGTGGCCGCGTCCAGCACGCCCTTCGTCTCGGCGACGGCGACCTTGTCGAACCCTGCGATCCGGCGGGCGAACGCATCGACGAAGCCATCCAGCTCGCCGTCGGGCAGGACTCGGTTGACGTAGCCGTACTGGGCGGCGAGTTCAGCCGGGAAATCGTCCGCACCCAGCACGATCTCCATCGCCCTCCCCCGGCCCACGAGCCGGGCGAGGCGTCCCATCGGGTTCCCGCCGGGCACGGAGCCCACTCCCACCTCGAACTGCCCGAGGACGGCGCGAGGCCCTGCGAAGCGGATGTCCGTGGCGAGGACGAACTCGCTTCCCGCTCCCCGCGCGCGCCCGTTGATCGCGGAGATCGTCACAGCCGGAACAGCGCTGAGGCGGATGAAGTTGTCCGCGTACGGGTGAAGCCCTGTGGACCCGGGCCGCATCGCGCTCACCCGCGCCCTGTCGGCCGTGAAGTCCCAGTGGGCCATGAAGAACTCGGGGTTGGCGCTCTGGAACACGACGACAGTCAGCTCACCGGCCTGCTCGATACGGGTCACCAGAGCGGCGAGTTGCTCGACGGTGTCCACGTCGATGAGGTTGATGGGTCCGTTCTCGAAGGTCACCTTCCAGTAGGAGGGCGACACCTCGTCCACATGGAACTGCTGCTCATCGCTCATGGCGCCGACCCTAAGGGCTGCCCCGTCATCCCCGGCGGATCAGCGCGCGGCGTCGGACGCGGTGACCCGAGCGCCCAGCAGGGCCAGGCAGTTCGCCCAGAGGGCACTCAGCTGGGAGGTGTTGTTGTAGAGCTTCGCGAACAGGACCTGTCCCTCGAGTTGCGCGACAACGGACCGAGCGGCGTCACGACTGTCGGCGACGGTGACCTCTCCCCGCTCGAGCGCCTCGGCGATGACCGTCTCGACCATGTCGACCTGGGCGTCGAAGATCTCCTGCAGGCGCTTGCGAATGGCCTCGGTCTGGTTGCTCATCTCCAGGGTGAGATTCCCGAAGAGGCATCCGGAGACCGTGCCACAGGTTTGCTGACCGGCGAGTTGAGCGGCCTCGGTCTCCTGGAAGAGCCGGCGCAGCCGCGGCAGGGGCTCCGCATCGCCGTTCAGGATCCGGGTCCAGTCTCGCTGCTGAGCGGTCCAGTGCTCGTCGATGACCGCCAGCGCCAGGGCCTCTTTGGACTCGAAGAAGTAGTAGAAGCTGCCCTTGGGCACTCCGGCCGTCTTGCAGATCTCGGCCACGCCCAACGCCGAGTAGCCGCGTAGCTCGATGAGTGTCTGCGCGGCACTGATGATCTTCTCTTTGGCGTCGCTCGTGCGTCCCATGCTTGCAAGTATACGACCGCTCGTCTAGTTTTAATAGACCGGTCGACTATACATCTGGAGAGCCACTCTCCGGCTACGAAGAGTCGTCACCGGGTGCCGCATCAGCACCCTCCCCATCAGAGACAGGAGCCACATGATGAGCAACCCGATGCACGAGGTGCTGAAGCGGTGGAAGTCCGCGTTCGACGGCCACCAGCCGGACACCATGGCGGACCTCTTCACCTCCGACGCCCTCTTCCAGGGCTTCGGACCCGAAGTCCTCTCCGGCCGCGAGTCCGTACGGGGCTACTACGAAGCCGTCGCACGCGACCGCAGCGCGGACGTGACGATCCTCCACACCTACGAGATCGGCGATGACGTGGCCGGTGGGTTCGCGGACGTCACCTTCCGCGGTGACGCGGGCTGGGAGGCTCCGGTACACATGTCGCTGACTCTCCAGCGGGACGGCGGGACCTGGCGGATCCGCCAGTACCACGTCTCCCGGATCATGACCGGGCACTGACCCCGTGCCGGGCGGACGGTGGAACCAGGGGGACCGTCGCGGCCGCTCCGTCGCGATACCTGTGACTACCCGGTCGCGAAGCGGCCGCAGAGCCAGTTGCCCGGCTCCCCCGGGTCGTCGCTCATCCAGTACTGGCGCCACAACTGCGCGAACTCCTCGCGGCTGAGGTGGCCGTCACCGTTGAGGTCGAGCAACTCGAAGACGCCGGTGGCGTCCAGAGGCCGACCCGTCCAGGTCTCCACGAGCCTGCGGTGTTCCTCGGCACAGATCCGGCCGTCGCCGTCGGCGTCCACCGCGTCGAAGACGGTGTCGGCGGTCGCGGTGACGTCCCCGGCCATGGCGGGCAGCTTGTCGACGAGCGAGAGCAGGTCGTCCATGTCGACCGCGCCGTCCCCGTTCCTGTCGCCGGTTTCCCGCAGCGCCGCCCACCATCCCATGAGCAGCGTCGTCACCCTTGCCTGCAGGTCCGTCCCGGGGTCCACGCCCGGCAGCCGACTCCAACGAGCGACGAGCGCCTCGAAGTCCTCCTCGCGCAGAAGGCCGTCGCCGTCGGCATCGAATGCGGCGAACATCCCCTCGAGCTTGCGCTCCTGAAACGCGCTGGCCATGTGCAGCCCCTTCCCCACGCCGAACCGAACCATGAACCGTCGGCAACCGCCCCGGAGGACGGAGGACCGCACATCACTGTAGGTCGGGCGCGCCCGCGCTCCCACGGGCACATATGGGCGAAGGGTCACCCGTGCGAAGAGGGCACGGGGACGGGGTCGGGTCGAGGGCGAAGGCGGCATGACCGCCCCGGAAGCGATCGGGCTCCTCGAACGGAGCCACGACCGACTCATGGAGACATTCCTCCGCCTCGAAGCGACGGCCACCGTCCTCCCGCCCCGCTACGGACTCCCCGAACAAGAACCGCACCTCGCTCGCCACCTCTCGACACTCCGGTCCTGGATCAGCGGCAACGACGCCTGGAGCAGGGAGACACAGCGCTACGCGAGGGCATGGGCACGGCAGGGACGGGTCCCGGCCATGGAGGCCCGGCGGCCCGGCCGAGAGGTCCCGGCCGAGCGGGTCCCGGCCACGGCGACACGGCGGCCCGGCCGCGCAGCCCCGTGCGGGCTCTCGTCCTGCCGGGCGCCGGCGCCCCTTCGTACCCCCGCGGTGCAGAATGTGCGAGTGCCTCTCCTCACCGACATCGGCCCCCTCCCCCGCACCGAGGGCCCCACAACGGCAGCGCCCCACCCGACCGCCAAGCCGCGATAGGGCGCCCCCGCATGGACTACCAAGCCGTCCTGGAACAGATCGTTCAGGACATCGCGCCGCAGGTCGGCGGCGGCAAGCCCGCCGCATACATCCCGGTTCTGGCCAGTGTGGACCCGAACCTGTTCGGTATGGCCATCGCCGAGGTGGACGGCACCGTCCACGGCATCGGTGACTGGCAGCGGCCCTTCTCGACCCAGTCGATCACCAAGGTCTTCACGCTGGCGCTGGCCCTCGCCCAGGGAGGGGACGGACTCTGGGCGCGCGTCGGCCGCGAGCCCTCGGGCAACCCGTTCAACTCCCTGGTCCAGCTGGAGTACGAGAACGGCATCCCGCGTAATCCGTTCATCAACGCCGGCGCCCTCGTGGTGACCGACCAGTTGCTGACCCTGAGCGGGGATGCCAGCAACGATCTCCTCGCCTTTCTGCGGCAGGAGAGCGGCAATCCGCAGCTGGGGTTCGACGCACAGGTCGCACGGTCCGAGTCCGAGTTCGGGGACCGCAACGCCGCGCTGGCCCACTTCATGGCCAGTTACGGCAACATCGCCAACCCCGTCCCCACGCTCCTGGAACACTACTTCCGGCAGTGCTCGATCGAGATGAGCTGCGCGGATCTGGCGCTCGCCTGCCGTTTCCTCGCCCGGCACGGCCTGCGCGCCGACAACACCCGGCTCCTCACCCGCAGCGGAGCCAAGCAGATCAACGCGGTGATGCTCACGTGCGGCACATACGACGCAGCCGGCGAGTTCGCGTACCGGGTGGGGCTGCCGGGCAAGAGCGGAGTCGGCGGCGGAATCGTCGCCGTCGTGCCGGGGCACTGCACGCTCTGTGTCTGGAGCCCCGGCCTCGACGCGCGGGGCAACTCGGTCGCGGGTGTCGCGGCCCTGGACCGCTTCACGACCCTGACCGGGCTCTCGGTCTTCTGACCGCCGCCCCAAGCGCCTATGGCGCGCTGCGCAGCGTGAGGAGGTAGGTCGCGGTGAGCGCCACAGCACGGTCCTCGTCGTGCGACAGGTCCATCAGGGCACGCGACGTCGTGATCCCCGGGATGTCCGCGAGCGCCTGTGTCAGCCGGCGACGGGCAGCGGGTTCCAGGGCCCCGGGGGCCAGGCAGGCGACCAGCCCGGCGGAGATCTGCTCCGCCAACGCACGACGCCTCGCCAACACGCTCAGCGCGTCGGCTGCTTCGACGTCATGAATCCCCTCGACGATCATGTCGATGAGCGTCGGAACGGCGTCGGCGAACCCGCGTGCCCCGAGTGCCAGAGCGGCATAGCTGCGGACCACGCTGTCGGAGTGCGTGAGGGCGCCCCGCAGCGGTGCGGTCGCTCCATCGTCCGGAATCTCGGCGATGGACTGCACGGCACGCTTGCGTACGTCGGCGAGCGGTGAATCCAGCCCTTCCGCCAGGAGTGCCACAGCGCTGTCGCTCGATTGCGCCAGAGCCCATCGAAGGGCTCCGGCGACGTGCGGGTCCGTCTCGCTCAACACTGCCTCGACCAGAGCCTCCACCGGGACGGATACGTCGTCGACCGAGGACAGTGCCGCGCGCTGGCGCTTGCCCGCGCTTTCCGACCCCAAGGCATGGAGCAGCGCAACGATCTGGAGGACGTCCTCCCACTCGGCGGGTTCCGCGGCGCCGATCCGACGAAGCCGCGTGAGCAACGCCGTCTCACCGGCAATGCGTTCTCGCGTCTGCCGGATCAGATCGTCGACGAGCTCCGCGGGCCGGAAGCCGGGATCGTCCAGTGCGCTGCGGACCTCGCGCAGCGTCAGCCCCAGTGACCGCAGGCTCTCGATGTGGAAGATCCGCCGGATGTCCTCGCCGGAGTACTCCCGGTAGCCCCCATCGGTACGCCCGGTGGGCCGCACCAGACCGAGAGAGTCGTAGTGCCTGAGCATGCGGGCGCTGACTCCGGACCGTCGTGCCACCTCACCGATCAACACTGCCTGTCACCCGTCCTGGCTGTTCGTCCCCAGAGCCACGATGCGCTTCGCTTCCTCGATCGCGAACTCGAACCCGGCATCCGGGTCGCGCAAGAGTCGTTCCGTGGCGATCGCGTGCTGACGCACGTGAGGGTCGACATCCATCATCGCGGTACGCAGGGGGCGCACGGCCGTCTCACCCAGCGCGATCATCGCCCGGCTGAGGCTCAACTGCGTCTCCCGCTCACCGCGCCCGAGCTGTGTGGCCAGCACGTCGGCCAGCTCAGGTCCCTCACCCTCGGGCACGAGAGCGACGGCCGCCCGCCACGCACTGCGCGCCACCTCGTCGTCGGTGTCGGTCAGCAGCGCCCGCGTGATCGCGGAGTACGCCTGCCGGTCCCCGATCTTGGACAGTGTGTGCAACGCCTGGCTGCGTGCCTGCGTACGCTCCGAGCCGAGTTCGTCGATGAGTCTCGGGATCGTCGTCGACGACGGATGGCGGGTGAGCGCCCAGGTGAGCATGTCGCGCACGAAGAACTCGGACTCGACCGCGCATCTCTCGATGAGCAGGTCGATGAACTCCTCGTCCGGGCTCGTGCCGACCGCCAGCGCTGCCCTCAGCCGTACCGACGGGCTGTTGTTCTCCAGCCCCTGACGACCTCGCGATGTGTTCGTGTCCTGTTGCGGCATGGTCACCGGAACCACCTCCTCGGCCCCAGTGAAGACCTTGTCATCGTGACAAGGTCAAGGACGGCCACGAGGCGGTGCGGGCGTCCGGCGCCGTTGCCGGGGAGCAGACCTGAGCAGCCGGCACCGCCCACCACGTGCCGGACGTCCGGGGCGGCCCATCGCGTCGGCAATCGGCCGCCCCTCCCCCACGACCGCGCTCGGTGATCGGGCCCGGCGAGCTGCGCTCAGAGGATCGCCTGCGCCGCCTCGTTGATCAGGCGCGCTACGTCTCCGGGGTGGGAGACGCTCACGGCGTGGGAGGCGGTGACGGAGACCGAGATGGCATCGGCGCGCTCGGCCATGAAGGTCTGCGCCTGCGGCGGGATGTTCCGGTCCTCCGTGGCCACGAGAACCCAGGACGGTATGTCCTTCCATGCCGCGGCGGACGCGGCCTCGGCCAGGGCTGCGTTGGTCACGGGACGCTGCGTGGCGGCCATGATCGACGCCGTCTCCTCGGGCACATCGGCGGCGAACTGGTGGTGAAACCTGCTCTTCTTGATGTAGAGGTCCACAGTCCGGCTGCCGTCGGGGAGCGATATCGGCACCGGACAGAGAGCCTCCCCCAGGGTGCTGCCGGGGAACATGCCCGCGATGTCCAGCGCGCTCTCGCCCTTCTCGGGCATGAACGCCGCGACGAACACGAGCGCCTTGACGTTGTCGAGGCCCTGCGCCGCGCTGCTGATGACGGCTCCGCCGTAGGAATGGCCGGCGAGGACGACGGGGCCTTCGATGGAGGCCACGAGCTGCCTGATGTACTCGGCGTCGGTGGCCAGGCCGCGCAGGGGGTTGCCGGCGGCCACGACCGAGTAGTCGTGTGCCTGGAGCCTCTCCACGACGCCGTTCCAGCTGGAGGAGTCTGCGAACGCGCCGTGCACGAGGACGACGGTCGGCGTCTGTTCATTCATGGTTGATCCTCTTCCTTGCATGCAGGAGTACGCGCACTGTTCGGGCGCACCAATGGACACCCGTGGAACTCCATGTCGCTTCTGAGGTCTCGCGACGAGAAACGACAGGAGGATTCCCGGCTACGTCGTCCTGCGGATCGCAGTGGTTCGGCTCGAAAAGCCGATTCATCGCTACGACCGAGCCGACTGCCGGGGTGTGACACCACGGGGCCCGTATGGGTGGCGTCGCCGGGCTTCGGCAGCAGAACTCCCTCGACGGACAGCTGCTCGTCCTCGGGACACATCGCCGCGTCGTCGCCGGCTCCGGGAGCGATGTCACAGGCCAGAGCGCCATCCGGTCATCTGGCATGACGGTTCGCAGAGCAGCAGCCCGACTGCCGCGGCTGCGTTGCGTCGGGTTCGAGAACAGCAGCGATGACGTTTCGCTGCGGTCGTCCATCCCCACGGTGGTTCCTGATGGCCGCAGCCGTCCGCGCATGGCCTCTCGGCGCCCGTACGGTCCCCCCCATCCTGTGAGGACAACAGCTCCATGACCATGACTGACGAGGTGACTTACGGTCGCCCTGAGCCGAAGACGCGCGAGACCTCCGAGTCGGCGATCGCGATGGTCGACGAGCGGGGGACGGTGGTCGCGTGGACCCAGGTCGCCGAACTGCTCCTCGGGCACTCCGCCCGGGACGTGGTCGGTGGGTCTGTCGCCCTCGTGCTGCCGGGCGCCGAGGACGCGCCGACGACATCGGCCTTCGTCGAGCAGTGCCGTGCCCGCAACGGCTGGCCGGGCAGCACGGCGCTACGCCATCAAAACGGCCACACGCTCGACATCAACCTGCGGTTCTCGCAGGTGAGCGGGTACGGCGGAGCAGTCCGGTGGCTCCTGTCCGTGAGCGACGCCGGCCCGCTCGCGGGGCGCGAGGTGAACGGATCCGCACGGGAGTCGCTGCTCGTCCGCGCTCCGATCGGCATCTCCGTTCGCGACCCGGAGCTGCGCTGCACCTGGGTGAACGACACGATGGAAAGCCACGACGGCGTTCCCCGTGACCGGCGGCTGGGGCGTCGCTTCGTCGAGGCGCTGCCGGGTGCCAAGTCCGAAGCAGTCGAGGCCGTGATGGGGCAGGTGATCGAGAGCGGCACCACCCGGGTCCACGAGTACCGGACGTGGTTGGCGTCGGGTCCGGCTCAGGATCACACCTTCGCCGCTTCGTTCTTCTGCCTTCAGGGCGCGGGGGGCCAAGCACTCGGGGTGTGCACCATCACCGTCGATGTCACCGAGGCGCGGCGGGTGCGCGAACGCCTCGCCGTTCTGGGCCAGGCCGGTACGCGCCTCGGCGGAACGCTGGACGTGATGCAGACCAGTCAGGAACTGGCGGACCTCGCCGTGACACTGTTCGCCGACTACGCCTCCGTCGATCTGGAGCAGTCGGTCCCGTTCGGCGAAGGGGCCTCGATCCGCGTGGGCCCGATGGGCGAGCGACTTCCCGCATTCCGACGAGCGGGTATTGCCTCGATCCACCTCGGGGTCCCCGAATCCGCCTGGGGGCGCGGTGAGACGGTCCCCGTTCCGTCCCCTTCACCCCTGGCCGATGTCCTGCTGACCGGTACCTCCCACCTGGAACCGATCGTGGACACCGCTCCGGGTACCTGGATCGACGAGGACCCGGTACGGGCCCAGAAGATCCATGAGAGCGGCATGCACTCCCTCATGGTCGTGCCCATCCGCACGCGACGCACCCTGCTGGGCGTGGCGTTGTTCATCCGCACCGGAAACCCGGCGCCGTTCCAGGAGGTCGACCTCCTCCTGGCCGAAGAACTCGTCAACCGCACGGCGATGGCGTTGGACAACGCGCGCCAGTACGCACGTGAACATTCCGTGGCCCTCGCCCTCCAACGCCATCTGCTCCCGCACCGTCTGAGGGGTGGTCGGGCGGTGGAGGCGGCCTCGCGCTACCTGCCGGCCGACATGGACCACGGCGTCGGGGGCGACTGGTTCGACGTGATTCCGCTGTCCGGCTCCAGGGTGGCTCTCGTCGTCGGCGATGTGGTGGGGCACGGCATCAACGCCGCCGCGACCATGGGCAGGCTCCGCACGGCGGTCCACACGCTCGCCGACATGGATCTTCCTCCCGAAGAGCTGATGGCCCATCTCGACGACACGGTCCAGCGACTGGCGGAGGAGGACGCGGACGCCTTGGACCAGACACCCACGGTCGTGGGCGCCACATGCGTCTATGCCGTCTACGACCCGGTCACCCGGACGTGCACCATGGCAGGCTCCGGGCACCCTCCCCCCGCGATCGTCGACCCGCAGGGCCGCGTCACCTTCCCCGAGCTTCCGACCGGCACCCCGCTCGGCATCGGACTGGGTGGCCCTTTCGAGGCCGTGGAGTTCGAACTGCCGGAGGGCAGCCTCATCGCCCTGTACTCCGACGGCCTGATCGAGAGCCGTGACAACGACATCGACGTGGGAATGCAGCGTCTGGCCGCCGCTCTGGCCCAACCAGGACGGTCCCTGGAAGACCTCTGCGCCGGAGCAATGGACACGCTCCCGGATCAGGGACCGCGCGACGACGCCACCCTGCTCGTCGTACGGACCCGTTCACTCGGTCCGGACCGCGTCGCCTCCTGGACACTGCCGAACGACCAGACCGCTGCCGGCGCCGCCCGGCACCTGGCGGACGGTCAGCTGACCGCATGGGGTCTGGAGAATCTCGTGGACTCCACGAAGGTCATTGTCAGTGAACTGGTGACCAACGCCGTCCGCCACAGTGACGGTCCGATTCACCTTCGCCTGATCCGGCACCAGGTCCTGACCTGCGAGGTGTCCGACACCGACCTCTGTTCCCCACGCCTGCGTCGCGCACGCACCGGCGACGAGAACGGCCGCGGCCTCAGCCTGGTCGCGCAGCTGTCCCGCAGATGGGGCTGCCGCTCGATACCGAACGGCAAGGTCGTCTGGGCGGAAGAAGATCTGGTTGGTTGAATGTGCACGCCTTCCCCAGGTCACTCCCCGAGCGCCGGCGCTGCCCGCTCGGGGCCCGGCCGAGAGGCGCTGGGCAGCGGGACACCCAAGTCAATTTCGTCCGATACTGTTTCAAATGAAACGACACTGCTAAAATGCCCTCATGACCGCCGACGGCCCTCACGGCACCACAGCCTCGCGTGCGACCGACCGCCCCGGGGACCCTTCACCCTTCGCCCTCGGCCTGCTGCTGCGCCGGGCACACTGGCGCGCGGCCGCGGTCATGACGGAGGCGCTCCGCCCGCTCGGCATCGAGCTGCGCCACTTCGCCGTACTGATCGTCCTGGTCGACCGCGGCGCCACGGTGCAGCGGGACCTGGCGGAGGCGACGGGGACGGACAAGGCGGGCATCATGCGCGTCGTGGACGATCTGGAGCGCAAGGGCCTGGCCGTACGCAAGGCCGTTCCCGGGGACCGGCGGGCGCGGGCGGTGGAGATCACACCTCAGGGCATCGAGCTTTTCGACGCGGCCCACGAGGCGGCGGAGCCATTGAACGAGCGCCTGGTTGCCGACCTGGAGCCGGGCGAGTCCGAGCAGCTGAGGGACCTGCTGACCCGTTTCGCCCACCCCTCCGACGGCGAAGGACGAGCGGAGCGCTAGACAGAACCAAGCCTTGCCTCCTCGACCGCCTTCAGGGCCGGGCGCCTGCGGGTGGTCCCCGGCGGAGCCATCAGCGATTCCGCCCGAGAGCGGCCTCCAGAACCGCGGGAAGATCCGACTCCGGGATCATGGCGCGCACCTCGGCCAGGACATCGGCGCAGGCGTTCCCGCCGATGCCGTCCGAGAAGACACGCGCCGGCCGTCGACGACGCGGCGTGACGCCCCGCCGGGCAACGTCACACCGCGTCGATCTCTTCAGGCCTACGCGCCGAGGCGTTCCGCCAGCTCCTTCGCCTGAGTGGCCGCGTCCGCGAAAGCCCGCTCGCGCGAGGCCCGGTAGAGGGGGATCAGGTCGGACATGGCCGGGTTCCGCGGGGCCATGGTGAGCTCCGGAACGATGAAAACGGGCTCAAGTGCGAGGCTGCCCCTGAGGACGGCCTCCAGGTAGTTCTGGACGAACTCGAAGCCCTCGCGGGGTGTGCCCGGCGCATAGGAACCACCCCGGCTGGCGACGACCGTGACCGGAGTGCCCTGGGCGGAAGGGCTCTCCCCCGTCGTACGACCCGGCAGTATCACGTTGTCCAGCCACGCCTTGAGCGTCGACGGGATCGAGAAGTTGTACATCGGGGCGCCGATCAGGACCGCGTCGGCCTGCTCCAGCTCCTCGATGAGCTCCACGCGGGCCGCGAACGCGGCGGACTGCACCGCGGTGCGCTCGGACGGGTCGGCGAGGCCGGCGGTGTGAGCGTCGAGGGTCATGTGCGGCACGGGGTCGGCGGCAACGTCGCGGTAGATCACCGTGCCCTCGGGGTGCTGCTCCTCCCATGCCGTGCGGAAGGCGTCGGCGACGGAACGAGACGCGGACGCCTCTCCGGGGAACACGGACGAGTCGATGTGCAGCAGCGTGGCCATGGGCTTCCTCCACAGAACGGCCCCGAGGCGGGGCCAGGGGTCAGAAGTAGTAGTTGCTTTCGTGATCGTCTCGAATGATACCATCGCGACTGCAACGAAGCCGGAGACGTGGAACAGATCGGAGGCGGCCGGGTTTGGACGTCTATGAAGCGGTCAGGAGCCGACGCGCCGTACGCGGATTCATCGACCGGCAGGTCCCGAGAGACGTACTCGAACGCGTGCTGGCAGCCGCGGCCTGGGCGCCGTCCGCGTCGAACCTCCAGCCGTGGCGCGCCTACGTGCTGACCGGTGAGCCGCTGGCCGAGCTCAAGAGCCTCGTCGACGAGCGCGTGACCACGGGAGATCCCTGGGACGAGCCGGAGTACCAGCAGTACCCGCCCACGCTGAGGTCCCCGTACGACGAACGCCGATCCGCCTTCGGCGAGCAGCGGTACGGCGCACTCGGGGTTCCGCGCGAGGACCTGGAGGCGCGCCAGCGGGCCGCCGCGGCGAACTGGGAGTGCTTCGGCGCGCCCGCCGCCCTGTTCTGCTACATCGACCGCGATCTGGGCCGCCCGCAGTGGTCCGACGTCGGTATGTATCTGCAAACCGTCATGCTGCTGCTCCGCGCCGAGGGGCTGCACAGCTGCGCACAGATGGCGTGGGCGAAGTATCACGCGACCGTCGCGCAGGTCCTCTCACCCCCGGACGACGCGCTGCTCTTCTGTGGCATGTCGATCGGGTTCGAGGACGCAGCCGTCGACGACACCCGGACCGGCAGGGCGCCGCTCGGTGAGACGGTGACGTTCGTCGACGCCATGGACGCCACGGGCCCGGTTCACACTCCGCCGCACACGGGGCCCGCCCGCTCCGTCCCAGTGGTTCACCGGCAGCCAACCACGACCACGCAGCCCTCAACGCCCCCAGCACCCGGCCGCCCACGGATGTCACGCATCGCCGCACGGCTCAGGGGCGGCTTCACCCGACGCATCGACCGGTGGGTGTCACAGATCGGACTGCCGCCCGGACCTGGTTGAGAGACCGATCCGATTCCGTGCGGTGGTGAGGAAATTGATCATGAGAATTACCGGTGACCGGAGAACGGCCCCGTGTGTCCGCTCGGGCAACAGTGGCGAGTTCTCGAACGGTCGTGGCCGTGAGAGGCGCCGAACCATGACGGGCGACAAGGGGGCCGACCCCCCGCCGTCGGGCGAGCCACCCGAAGACATCACGTCGGCGGGCTTGCGCTCCCTTCCCCGTCCCGTGGCCGTGGCCGTGGGCGCCGGTGGCGTGCTCGGAGCGGCGCATGTCGGTATCGGAGACGCGCTGGAGCAGCGCGGATTCGTCCCGGACATGATCATCGGTACGTCGGTGGGCGCCCTCAACGGCGCCATCGCGGCCGCGCACCCCGACAGGGCCGCACCGTGGCTCGATCATGTGTGGACCCGGTTGTGCCGTCGCGAGGTGTACCCCCTCGGCTACGCGCCCTCACGCGCCAGCGTCTTCACCGACCGCGGCCTGCGTCGGCTGATCGCCCGTTCCGGGCTGCCGTCTCGGATCGAGCAACTGGCGGTCCCGTTCACCGCGGTGGCCATGGACCTGGCCACCGGGGCTCCGGCGTTGCTCGACCACGGAGACCTCGAGTCCGCGCTGCTGGCCAGCGCCGCCGTTCCCGGGATGCTGCCCCCGGTCGACCGGGAGGGCAGGACGCTCGTCGACGGTGGGGTGATCGCGTACGTCCCGGTACTGGCCGCCCTGCAGGCCGGAGCCGCCAGCGTGGTGGTCGTGTCGACAGGACCGGAGAGCTCACCCCTGAGCCCTGTGGTCCCGCGCCGGCGCGCCGGCGCGATCGCCTCCCGGGCCGGGCTGCTGTTGATGCGTCATCAGGTCGAGCGTGATCTGCACGAGGTGGCCCGGCACATCCCGACCGTCGTCCTGCCGACCGGCGTCGAGTCCTGGCCCGCGCCGTGGGACTTCGGCCACTCCCGGCGTCTGATCAGCACCGCGTCCCGTACGGCGGGACGCTTCCTCGACGAGCTGCGCGTCAGCGGGCCGGGCCTGTACCGGGCCGACGCCCCTGTGCCGTCGGCAGGCACGGGCGAGGCAACGACATCCTCACGACCGGGGGTTGCCCTGTGAGTACCATCGCGTTCCTCAACATCGCCATGCACGGGCGCGTCAACCCGACACTGCCGGTGGTGGCCGAGCTCGTCCGGCGCGGCCACACCGTCACCTATCACACATCGCCCGCGTTCCGTGAGGAGATCGAGGCCGTCGGGGCGACGGTGTACCTCTACCCCGGAGGCGACCAGCCGCTCCCCGACCCGCCCACGCCGATCACCCTGATGGAGGGGCTTGCGGGCGCGGCCGCTCGCCTGCTGCCCGCGGTGCTCACCGACCTGCGCCGCATTCGGCCGGACCTGATCGTTCACGACAGTGCCTGTCCGTGGGGCGCTGTCGCCGCCCGCGAGCTCGAGGTGCCTGCGGCGTCGTCGTTCACCACCTTCGCGTTCAACCGTCATGTGCCCAGCCCGACCGGCGGCTCCCGGGAGCTGCTGGCCGCGGGGGCGACGCAACCGGGCAGCCTCCGGGGCTACTTGCGGTCGCGCTGGGGGTTGCACCGTCGGTACGACACGAGAGGGCTGCCCCTGCTCGACATGGGCAACATCCGCCAGCCGCTCAACCTCGTCTACACCTCGCGGACGTTCCAGCCCGCCGCCGAGGCATTCGACCGGTCCTACCGGTTCGTGGGCCCGAGCATCGGCGCCCGTCCGGCCGACCCGTCGTTCCCGGCCGACCGGCTGCGGCACCCGGTGCTGTACGCGTCGCTGGGCACGGTGTTCAACGCCGACCCGAAACTGCTGCGCGGTTTCGCCACCGGACTCGCCCCACTGGGCGCCAGTGTCATCGTCTCCACCGGACAGACCGATCCCACCGCGCTGGGTCCGCTGCCGGGCAATGTGCTCGCCCGCCGCTTCGTCCCGCAACCGGAGGTGCTGGCCCACGCGGAACTGTTCGTCACCCACGGCGGGATGAACAGCGTCAACGAGGCCATGTACGCCGGGGTTCCCATGCTGGTGGTTCCCCAGGGCGCCGACCAGCCGATGGTGGCCCGGCGCGTCGAAGAACTCGGCGCCGGTCTGTCCATCCGTACCGAGGACGTCACCGAAGACTCCGTACGGACCCTCGCCGAGCGCCTGCTCCACACCCCCCGCTTCCGGACGGCCGCCACCATGCTGCGGGGCGCCCAGCACCAGGCGGGTGGCTACCGGCGCGCTGCCGACGAGGTCGAACGGTACATGGCCGACACCACCGGCCGGACGAATCCCGCACGACCGTCACGGCGAGGCTGAGCCATGACACTCGCCGTCCTGCTGCTGCTCGCCGGAGTGTCGGAGGCCGCCGGGCGCATTCTGCCTCTGGCCGTACGCAGGCCGGGCATGTCGCGGCCCCGGGTGGCCGGACTGCTCTGTGCCGGTGGACTCGTGGAGGGTGCCGTCTTCGCGTTGTGGCCTCTGACCACGTGGACCCTGGCGGAGCTGGTGCTCTCCTCCCCGACGACAGGCGCCGGGCTGGGCTGGACGCCGCAGCAGGTTGCCCCGCTGATGCTCTCCGCCGTCCTCGCGTTCCCCCTGCTCGGGCCACTCCTCCACCTGATGCTCTTCGTAGGGGTCGGAGCCGGTCTGGTCGGCCCGCTCACCGCGGCGACCGACCTTGGCTGGTGGGGCGCCGCCGGTTGCGTCGCCATGGCCGGGGCCGGGCTCGGTATCGCCGTGGAGGCCGTCCGGCGTCTGGTCGTGAGGATCAGCGCCGCCGAGGCACGGGAGTCGATCGCATGAACGGCTTCCTGCTCTGGGTCTTCGCGATCGGTCCCGCGCTCCTCGCCGAAGCGCTGCTGGCCCGCTACGAGGTGCTGGCCTACGGCGCCGGCTGGCGGGCCCCCACCACCCAGCTTCCGGAGGGCGTGCCGTACGCCCGCGGGGCGGCCCCCGACACTCCCCCGCGCGCCTATCTCGTCTACCTGGACGGCATCGGCAAACGCCGGGTACGTGACAGCAGGGACGGCGGCCAGCTGGTCAAGGCTCTGCTTGCCAGAGCCCCGGAACTGCGGGTTCTGGGACAGGTGCAGCCCTATTCGCCCTTGGCCGACCCGCTTGCCGACCGACCGGTGTGGGCGTGGCTGCGCCGCCGGATCGAACTGCTGCTGTTCCTGCACAACGTCATGCAGATCTTCGTCGCCGCCGACCAGCGCTACCGCCCCCTGTACAACCGGGCCGTCGGCGGCCAGATCGCCACGCAGCTCACGTTCGCGGGCTACCGGCCCGACAGCGGTGTCCCCGTGGTGCTGCTCAGCTACAGCGGCGGTGCCCAGGTCGCCGGCGGCGCGGTCGAGGAACTGCACCGCCGGCTGCGCTGCCCGCTCCTGCTGATCACGCTCGGCGGCTTCCACAACGGCGCCAACGACCTCACCGGTGCCGAGCACCTGCATCTGCTCGGCAGCGCGAGCGACCGGATCGCGCGGATCGGTACCTGGATCTTTCCCCAGCGCTGGCGGCTGTTCAGCTGGAGCGCATGGAACCGGGCCCGCCGCGCCGGGAAGATCACCCTGCACCGTCTCGACCCCGCCACCCACGTCGGTCCGCGCAGCTACATCAGCACGACGGCCCGGTTGTCCGACGGCCGCAGTCACCTCGACCGCACCGCCGACACCGTGATCGCGATCATCCGCGCCCGCGACGGCGTGAGTCCGGCCGTGGAGCACTCGTCATGAGCACCTCGGCGCGAGTGGGCCGGGCGGGGCGACCGGGCGGAGGCCGCCGCCCGGGACACAGCGGTACGAGGGCGCAGATCCTCACGGCCGCGCTCGAACTCTTCGCCGCCAAGGGCTATGCGGGAGCCACACTGCGCGGGATCGCCGAACAGGCAGCCGTGGACCCGGCGTTGATCCACCACTTCTTCGACAACAAGGGCGGCCTCTTCCAGCACGCCGTGTCCTCGCGGATCGATGTGTCCACCCTTTTCGACTCCCTGACGGACAGGGCAACGGCCGGGCCGACGAACCGGGGCGCGTGGATCGCCCGGACGTTTCTCTCCCACTGGGAGAACGCGTCGACCCGCCCGGCGCTGGTCGCCGTCTTCCGCACCGCCTTGGCGGACGAGCCGATCGCCAAGGAGTTCGGCGACCGCATCGAGACGGCACTCGCAGCGTGCCTGGGCCGGATCGCCCCCGAAAAGACGCGGCGGGCACCGGAGTTCCCGTCCCTGGTGTCCGCACATCTGACCGGTCTCGTCATGCTGCGCTACGTCTGCCCGATGGAACCACTGGCCTCACTCGACTTCGAGGAGCTGATGACGTTGCTCGCCCGCGCCATCGACGTCCTTTTCGACGAGCCCCGTGCTTAGCCCGGCAGACCCGACCGCCCGTCTCCCCGTCGCCATGGGCGACGGGGAGACG
>NZ_JBHXSL010000032.1:0-86080 GCF_042714725.1 Streptomyces sp. NPDC058685 | reverse complement strand
GGGGCCAGCTGACGACCGCGGTGCTCCGCGCCGGGGGCGGTTCGGCCGAGGCGGCCCGCACCGTTGGGTGCGGGCCGCCTCGGACCGTGCGGGAGCGTGTCGATCAGCCCTCGGTGACGCCGAGCTTCTCCAGGATGAGCTCCTTGACGCGAGCCGCGTCCGCCTGGCCACGGGTGGCCTTCATGACCGCGCCGACCAGCGCGCCCACCGCGGCCACCTTGCCACCGCGGATCTTGTCCGCGACGGCCGCGTTGCCGGCGATCGCCTCGTCGACGGCCGTGCCCAGCGCACCTTCGTCGGAGACGACCTTCAGGCCGCGCTTCTCGACCACGGTGTCCGGGTCACCCTCGCCCGCGAGAACGCCCTCGATGACCTGACGGGCCAGCTTGTCGTTCAGATCGCCGGAGGCGACGAGCGCGGTGACGCGCGCGACCTGCTCCGGAGTGATCGGCAGCTGGTCCAGCGCACGGCCGGACTCGTTGGCGTTACGGGCCAGTTCGCCCATCCACCACTTACGGGCCTGGTCGGCCGGGGCGCCCGCGTCGGCGGTGGCCACGATCAGATCGAGCGCACCGGCGTTGAGGATCGACTGCATGTCGTGCTCGGAGACACCCCACTCCTCGCGCAGCCGGTTGCGGCGCAGCCGCGGCAGCTCGGGCAGGGACCCGCGCAGCTCCTCGACCCACTCACGCGGCGGAGCGACCGGGACGAGGTCGGGCTCCGGGAAGTACCGGTAGTCCTCGGCCTCCTCCTTCACACGGCCGGACGTCGTGGAGCCGTCCTCCTCGTGGAAGTGGCGGGTCTCCTGGACGATGGTGCCGCCGGAGCCGAGCACCGCGGCGTGCCGCTGGATCTCGAAGCGGGCGGCACGCTCGACGGAGCGCAGCGAGTTGACGTTCTTCGTCTCCGAGCGCGTGCCGAACTTCTCCCGGCCGTGCGGGCGCAGCGACAGGTTCACGTCGCAGCGCATCTGGCCCATCTCCATCCGGGCCTCGGAGACACCGAGCGCCTTGATGAGCTCGCGCAGTTCGGCGACGTACGCCTTGGCGACCTCGGGCGCGCGCTCGCCGGCGCCCTCGATCGGCTTGGTGACGATCTCGATCAGCGGGATGCCGGCACGGTTGTAGTCCAGCAGGGAGTGGGACGCGCCGTGGATACGGCCGGTGGCACCGCCGACGTGGGTCGACTTGCCGGTGTCCTCCTCCATATGGGCGCGCTCGATCTCGACGCGGAAGATCTCCCCGTCCTCGAGCTGGACGTCCAGATAGCCGTTGAAGGCGATCGGCTCGTCGTACTGCGAGGTCTGGAAGTTCTTCGGCATGTCCGGATAGAAGTAGTTCTTCCGGGCGAAACGGCACCATTCGGCGATCTCGCAGTTGAGCGCGAGGCCGATCTTGATGGCCGACTCGACGCCGATCGCGTTGACGACCGGGAGGGAGCCGGGCATACCGAGGCACGTGGGGCAGGTCTGCGAGTTGGGCGCGGCGCCCAGCTCGGTCGAACAGCCGCAGAACATCTTGGTCTTGGTGCCGAGTTCGACATGGACCTCGAGGCCCATGACGGGGTCGTACTCGGCGAGGGCCGATTCGTACGACACCAGTTCAGTGACGGTCACGGTGAAACATTCCCTCTCAGCCCAGCAGGACGTCGTCGTCGCCGAGCCGCTTCAGCTCGCGATACAGGATCGCCAGGCCGGTCACGATGGCCGCGGCGGAGATGGCGGCATCGATGAGCCGGAGCGTGTCGTTGTCCTGGCGGGCGAGCCTGGCCTGCTTGGCGACGCTGAGCGCACCGAACGCGGTGGTGCCGAGCGACACGTAGAGACCGGACTTGGACTTCTTGAAGTTCTTGGCTTTCTTGGCCATGGCACTCATAGCGACGGAGCCTCCTCAAGCAGCGGGTGTCCCCACTTTTCCACGAAGGCGGCCTCGACGGCGGCGCCGACCTTGTACAGCCGGTCGTCCTTCATGGCGGGGGCGATGATCTGCAGTCCGACCGGGAGATTGTCCTCCGGGGCCAGGCCGACGGGCAGCGACATCGCCGCGTTGCCGGCCAGGTTGGTCGGGATGGTGCACAGGTCGGCAAGGTACATCGCCATCGGGTCGTCGGCGCGCTCACCGATCGGGAAGGCGGTGGTCGGGGTCGTCGGCGAGACGATGACGTCGACCTGCTCGAAGGACCTGTCGAAGTCCTGCTTGATGAGCGTGCGGACCTTCTGGGCGCTGCCGTAGTACGCGTCGTAGTAGCCGGAGCTGAGCGCGTACGTGCCGAGCATGATGCGGCGCTTGACCTCGTCGCCGAAACCGGCCTCACGGGTGAGGGCGGTGACCTCCTCGGCGGACTTCGTGCCGTCGTCGCCGACCCGCAGGCCGTAGCGCATGGCGTCGAAGCGGGCGAGGTTCGAGGAGCACTCGGACGGCGCGATCAGGTAGTACGCGGAGAGGCCGAGGTCGAAGGACGGGCAGTCCAGCTCGACGATCTCGGCGCCCAGCTCCTTGAGCACCGCGACGGCCTCGTCGAAGCGCTGCATGACGCCGGCCTGGTAGTGCTCGCCGCGGAACTGCTTGACGACACCGACGCGCATGCCGGTGACCGAGCCGTTGCGCGCGGCCTCCACGACCGCCGGGACCGGGGCGTCGATGGACGTCGAGTCCAGCGGGTCGTGGCCGGCGATGACCTCGTGCAGCAGGGCCGCGTCCAGGACCGTGCGGGCACAGGGGCCTCCCTGGTCGAGGGAGGAGGAGAACGCCACCATGCCGTAGCGGGAGACGCCGCCGTAGGTGGGCTTGACGCCGACCGTGCCGGTGACGGCCGCGGGCTGGCGGATGGAGCCGCCGGTGTCCGTGCCGATGGCGAGCGGCGCCTGGTGCGAGGCCAGCGCGGCGCTGGAGCCGCCGCCGGAACCGCCCGGGATACGGGTCAGGTCCCACGGGTTGCCCGTCGGGCCGTAGGCGCTGTTCTCGGTGGAGGACCCCATGGCGAACTCGTCCATGTTGGTCTTGCCGAGGATGACGACGTCCGCTTCCTTGAGCTTGCGCGTCAGGGTGGCGTCGTACGGCGGGATCCAGCCTTCGAGGATCTTGGAACCGACAGTGGTCGGGATGCCCTCGGTGGTGAAGATGTCCTTCAGCGCGAGCGGCACACCGGCCAGCGGGCCGAGCTTCTCTCCCGCGGCGCGCTTGGCGTCGACGGCACGGGCCTGCGCGAGCGCGCCCTCGCGGTCGACGTGCAGGAAGGCGTGCACCTTCTCGTCGACGGCTTCGATACGGGCCAGGTGGGCCTCGGTGACCTCCACGGCGGTCAGTTCGCCGGCGGCGATCTTCCCGGCGATCTCGGCCGCGGTGAGCTTGATGATGTCCGTCATGATGATCAGTCCTCCCCCAGGATCTGCGGCACCTTGAAACGCTGCTGCTCCTGGGCCGGGGCGCCGGAGAGCGCCTGCTCGGGGGTGAGCGACGGACGGACCTCGTCCGCGCGCATGACATTGGTCAGCGGCAGCGGGTGGGAGGTCGGGGGTACGTCTTGGTCGGCGACCTCGGAGACGCGGGCGACCGCGCCGATGATGTCGTCGAGCTGTCCGGCGAAGTGATCGAGCTCTTCGCCCTTCAGCTCCAGACGCGCCAGCCGGGCGAGGTGGGCGACCTCCTCGCGCGTAATGCCAGGCATGCAGCGATCCTCAGGGGTGAGTGTGTGTGGTTTGGCCCAATCCTATGGGGCCCGGGGCGCTGCCCACGAAACGGTTTCGCGTCCGGGCCGTTCCACGGGCTCCGGGCGGCCCATCCTGACAGCTGTCGGGGACGCGGCCGCGGGCGCGGGTGGTGAGGCGCGGGGCGCGTGGTCGGGCGAAGGGCGCCGGCTCATGGCCGGGTGCGGCCGCCCGGCGGCCTTGCGGTCTCACGGCCGTCGCACCGTGCCGGCGAGGACGGGCGAGGACCGGCCACAGCGGTACGGCGGGCCCTCCCCGTGCCCTTCGGACAGGTCCGGGGCCGGGGGCGGCTGAGCGCCCGTCGAGGCCGGCGTACGGCCCTTCAGGGCACCACTTGGCCGGATGGTTCGTCGGCGTCCGAGGACTCGACCTCCGCGTGGCGGTGCCAGCCGCGCTCTCCCCTGGCCCGCAGCCATGCCGTCGTCTCCTGCGGCGGCATCGCGGCCGCGACCAGCCATCCCTGCACGGCGTCGCAGCCCAGATCGCGCAGCCGCTCCCAGGTCTCGTCGTCCTCGACGCCCTCGGCGACGACCAGCAGGCCCAGCGAGTGGGCGAGGTCGACGGTGCAGCGGACGATCTCCGCGTCCTCGTTGTCGACGGCGAGCCTGGCCACGAAGGAGCGGTCGATCTTCAGTTCGCTGACCGGGAGCCTGCGCAGATGGACGAGCGAGGAATAGCCGGTGCCGAAGTCGTCCAGGGACATCTTCACGCCGTGGTCGGTGAGCCCGGCGAGGGTGTCGGCGGCGCGCTGCGGGTCCTCCAGCAGCACATGCTCGGTGATCTCCAGCTGGAGGGCGCCCGGCGGGACACCGTGCCGGGCGAGGCGGGCGGCGACGGATCCGGCGAAGCCGGGGGTGTGGACGTCGCGCGGCGAGACATTGACGGCGACCGGGACGAACAGCCCCTGCGAGCGCCACTTGGCGACCTGCGCGAGGGCGGTGTCGAGCACGTACTCCGTGAGGTGGGGCATCAGGCCGGAGGACTCGGCGATCGCGATGAACTCGTCCGGCGGTACCCGCCCGCGGTCCGGGTGCACCCAGCGCACCAGGGCCTCCAAGCCCGCCACATGGCCGTCGAAGCGGACTTTCGGCTGGTAGTGCAGCTCCACGTCGCCGGCGTCCAGCGCACGGCGCAGATCACCGAGCAGGCCGAGCCGGTCGGGGGTGTTGCTGTCGCGCTTGGATTCGTAGACCTCGACGCCCGTACGGTCCCGCTTCGCCTGGTACATGGCGACGTCCGCGCGACGCAGCAGCCCTTCGGCGTCCAGCGCGTGGTCGGGGAAGACGGCGACCCCGGCGCTCGCCTCCAGGACGAGGGTGAGCCCGTCCAGGTCGAGCGGTGAGGACAGTTCGGCGACCAGGAGGCGGGCGACGCGCTGGGCGCTGGTGGTGGAGTCGGCGACCGGCAGCAGCACGGCGAACTCGTCGCCGCCGAGCCTGGCCGCCTCGGCGCCGCGCGGCAGGGCGAGCCGCAGCCGCTCGGCTATCTGCAACAGCAGCCGGTCGCCGGCGAGATGGCCGAGGGTGTCGTTGACGGAACGGAACCGGTCGAGGTCGATGAGGACGAGCGCGGACCGCGCGCCGCTGCCCTCCGCGTCCTCCAGGGCGGCCCAGGTCCGCTCCAGCAGCCACTGCCGGTTGGGCAGCCCGGTGAGCGGGTCGCGCAACTGCTCCTCCGCCCGGGCCCGGGCGATCCACAGGGTGGAGTCCAGGGCGATCAGCGGCACCGCGAACAGCGGCAGCATCAGCGGCATGGCGACGGCGACGACGCAGATCAGCGGGGCGATGCCGAGCAGGGCGACCGCGACAAGGCCCTGCCGCATCAGGGCCGTACGGGCGATGGTGGGAAGCCCGCTGCCCTGGGGCGAGAGCACGTACCACAACAGGATGCGGGTGACGGTGAGATAGACGGTGGCCGCCAGCATCACTTCGGGCAGGGCCGCGATACCCCAGTCGAGTGGTTCCCAGGGCTTGTCGACGCTCGGTGTCACCCCGAAGAGGGCGAGCACGAGGGCAGCGGCGCCGATGCCGAGGATGTCGACGGAGCCGTGCAGCAGACCTTGTCGCCGGCGGTGGGTGCGGGCCGCGCCGACGAGGGCGACGACGGCCAGGCTGACCAGTCCGGCCGGCACCCAGCCGAACAGCAGCAGGACGGCGAGGGTCAGAGCGGAGCCGGAGCCGGTGCCGCCCCACCAGCGGTCGCGGCCGAGCGCGACGAGGTGACCGACGATGATCCCGGTCAGGACGGCGAGCGACCAGCCGGCCGTGGAACCCGGGAAGAGTGCGCGGCCTTCGCGGACGGTGTCGAGGATGCCGGTGACGAGCACCAACGCGGCGCCGGTGACGACGGTGACGGGCAGTCCCGGCGTCAAGCCGGCCAGGGCCGCGAATCCCCGCGGCCGTGAGACCGGGGCGGCGCTCTCGGTCGGTTTCATTCCCGTCCCTCTCACAGCCGGCGGTGCCGATGCCTCGCGATGGCTCCCGTTGTCATGCCACCACGACTGACATCCCACCACGCAGCCGTGCACGACAGGCGCACGTCTCAACAGTAGGCCGCAGTTGGCTTCGACGGGCAGCGCTCTACAGGTCTTGCCCGAATGCGACCCGGCCACCCTTATCCATCTGCTATGCGCTGAACGGGTGACCTGTACCGGTCGTCGGAACCCTCCGCGAGACGTCTCATTCCCGCCCCGCGCGCCCCCTTCGGCTCCTCGAACGAGCCCCCTCCAAGACCCGCGCACGCCCCCTCCGTCACGCCTCTGGAGGCACAGCGGCCTCACGCGCCGCATCCGGCCCCTGTTCGAGCAGAATCACCAGCCCCTGTTCGTCCAGGACGGGCACCTTCAACTGCATCGCCTTGTCGTACTTGGAGCCGGGGTTGTCCCCGACCACCACGAACGCCGTTTTCTTCGAAACAGAACCGGCCACTTTCGCTCCAAGGCTCTGGAGGGCCTCTTTTGCGCCATCCCGTGTGTAGTTCTCCAGAGTTCCTGTGACAACGACGGTGAGTCCTTCGAGCGGGCGGGGGCCCTGGTCCTCTCCGGCGCCCTCTTCCTCCGTCCGGACGCCGGCCGCGGCCCACTTGCGCAGGATCTCCTCGTGCCACGGCTCCGCGAACCACTGCTTGAGGGAGGCGGCGATGATTCCGCCGACGCCGTCGGTGGCGGCCAGTTCCTCCTCGGTCGCCTGGCGGATCCGCTCGATGGAACGGAACTCACGGGCCAGCGCCTCCGCGGCGACGGGCCCCACATGCCGGATGGACAGGCCGGTGAGGACCCGGGCGAGCGGCCGTTCCTTGGCGGCGGCGATGTTCTCCAGCATCGCCACGGCGTTCTTCTTCGCCTCGCCCTGCTGGTTGGCGAAGACCGTCGCGATCTTCTCCTCGCCGGTCTTCGGGTCGCGCTTGGGCAGTCCGCTGTCCTGGTCGAGGACATAGGCCTTGATGGGGAGCAACTGCTCGATGGTCAGGTCGAAGAGGTCGCCCTCGTCCCGCAGCGGCGGCTCCGCCGGCTCCAGCGGTCTGGTCAGCGCGGCGGCCGCCACATAGCCGAAGTGCTCGATGTCCAGGGACTTGCGGCCCGCGAGATAGAAGAGCCGCTCGCGCAACTGGGCAGGACAGGAGCGGGCATTGGGGCAGCGCAGATCGACGTCGCCCTCCTTCATCGGCCGCAGCGCCGTCCCGCACTCGGGGCACTCGGCCGGCATCACGAACTCCCGCTCGCTGCCGTCCCTGAGGTCCACGACCGGACCGAGGATCTCGGGGATGACATCGCCGGCCTTGCGCAGCACCACGGTGTCCCCGATGAGCACGCCCTTGGACTTGACGACGTCCTGGTTGTGCAACGTGGCGAACTCGACCTCGGAGCCCGCCACGGTGACCGGCTCCACCTGGGCGTACGGCGTGACGCGTCCGGTACGGCCCACGCCGACCCGGATGTTGACCAGCTTGGTGTTGACCTCCTCCGGGGCGTACTTCCAGGCGATGGCCCAGCGCGGCGCCCGCGCGGTGGAGCCGAGGCGGCCCTGGAGCGGGATCTCGTCGAGCTTGACGACCACCCCGTCGATCTCGTGCTCCATCGAGTGGCGGTTCTCGCCGAAGTGGGCGATGAACTCCCGTACGCCCTCCAGGGAGTCCACGACCTTGTTGTGCCGAGCGGTGGGCAGGCCCCACTCGCGCAGCAGGTCGTACGCCTGGGAGAGGCGGTCGATGTCGAAGCCCTGCCGGGCGCCGATGCCGTGCACCACCATGTGCAGCGGCAGGGTCGCGGTGACCTTGGGGTCCTTCTGCCGCAGCGAGCCCGACGCGGAGTTGCGGGGGTTGGCGTACGGCTGCTCGCCCGCCTCCACCCGCCGGGCGTTGAGCTCCTGGAACTTGGCCATCGGGAAGAAGACCTCGCCGCGGATCTCCACCAGGTCCGGGATGCGGTCGCCCCGCAGCCGGGTGGGGATGTCCGCGATCGTGCGGACGTTGGGCGTGATGTCCTCGCCGACCCGGCCGTCGCCACGGGTGGCCGCCCGGGTCAGCCTGCCCTTCTCGTACGTGAGGTTCACCGCGAGGCCGTCGACCTTGAGCTCGCACAGGAAGTGGAAGTCCGAGGTGCCGACGTCACGGGCGACGCGCTCGGCCCAGGCGGACAGTTCGCCCTCGTCGAAGGCGTTGTCCAGGGAGAGCATGCGCTCGCGGTGCTCGACCTTCGCCAGGTCGGTCTCGTACTGCCCGGAGACCTTCTGCGTCGGGGATTCGGGTGTGCGCAGCTCGGGGTACCGCTCCTCGAGCTCCTCGAGCGAGCGCATCATCCTGTCGAACTCGCCGTCGCTGATGACCGGCTGGTCCTTCACGTAGTAACGGAAGCGGTGCTCCTCGACCTGCTCGGCGATGAGGGCATGCTGCTCCCGTGCCTCTGCGGGCAGTCCCGTCTGCTGTTCGCCAGCCACCGTTTCGTCCTCCCGATTCCCCGGCACCCTTACTCAGGGTTGTCTGCGAGCGATCTCGCGGCCCGGACGCCGTGGGCGAGCGCCGCCCGCGCGTACGCCGGTGAGGCACCCGCCAGTCCACAGGTGGGAGTGATCACGACGGACTCGGCGAGAGTCCCCGGATTCAGCCCCAGCCTGCGCCACAGCGTCCTGACACCCATGACGCTACCCGCAGGGTCGGACAATGCCGTGTCAGTGGACGGCACGACTCCCGCGAACAGCTTCGTGCCGGCCTCGACCGCCTCACCGATCTCGTCGTCGTCACGCTCGGTGAGCAGACCGAAGTCGAACGAGATGCCCGCGGCGCCGGCCCGGCGCAGCAGCGCGAACGGCACGTCCGGCGCGCAGGAGTGGACGGTCACGGGACCTTCGCTCACTCCCATGACGTCCCGCAGCGCGGACTCCACGACCTGCCGGTCCACCGCCCGGTGCGTGCGGTAGCCGCTGGCCGACGCGATCTGCCCGCGCAGCACCGCGATCAGCGAGGGTTCGTCCAGCTGGAGCGTCACGGAGGCCCCCGGCACCCGGCGGCGTACATCCGCCAGATGCGTACGCAGTCCTTCCGCCAGCGACGCGGTGAGGTCCCGGCAGGCGCCCGCGTCCGACAGGGCCGCCTCGCCGTTGCGCAGCTCCAGGGCGGCGGCGAGCGTCCACGGCCCGACCGCCTGGATCTTCAGCGGTCCCTCGTACCCCTGGGTGAACTCCTCCAGCGCGTCGAGGTCTTCGCCGAGCCAGGAGCGGGCACGCCGGGTGTCGCGGCCCGGACGGTCACTGATCCGCCAGCCGCTGGGCTCGACATGCGCGTACATCTCCACCAGCAGCCCGATGGTGCGCCCGATCATGTCGGCGCCCGGCCCGCGGGCGGGCAGCTCGGGCAGATACGGGAACTCCTCGACGGACCCGGCGACCGTCTTGGCGGCCTCGCGCGCGTCCGTGCCGGGCATGGAGCCCACTCCGGTCGCGGGTCCGAACAGCACGTCGCTCACCGGCCCGGCCGCACGGTCACGTCGTTGATCTCCGCGTCGCGCGGCAGGTCCAGTGCGGTGAGGATGACCGTCGCGACGGACTCGGCGTCGATCCAGCGCGCGGCGTCGTACTCCTTGCCCTCCTGTGAGTGCACCTTGGCCTGCATGGGGCTTGCCGTGCGGCCGGGGTAGACCGAGGTGACCCGTACGCCGTTGCCGCTCTCCTCGTGGCGCAGCGAGTCGGCGAGCGCCTTCAGCCCGTGCTTGGACGCCGCGTACGCGGACCAGTCGGCGTGGGCGTTGAGGCCGGCGCCCGAGTTGACGAACAGCACCTGGCCCCGGGAGGCGCGCAGTTGCGGAAGCATCAGCCGGGTCAGCTCGGCGGGCGAGACCAGGTTGGCGTTGAGCTGCTGGTGCCAGGTCCTCGGCCGCAGCTCGGCGACGGGGCCGAGGTCGACGACGCCCGCGATGTGCAGGAGCGAGTCGAGCCGGTCCGGCATGGGCTGCATGCCGAACGACTTGGAGATGCGGTCCGGGTCGGCGAGGTCGGCGACCAGCGTGCGGGCGCCCTCGTACCGGGCGGCGAGTTCCTTCGCGCGGCCGGCGTCGCGGGCCAGCAGGACGAGTGCGTCGCCGCGCTCGTGGAGCCGGCGGGCGACGGCCGCGCCGATGCCGGAGCCCGCCCCGGTGATCAGATGTGTTGGCATACCGACCATGCTCGCACTGCCGCGACCGGCTACTGCACCCCGGCGGCCTCCTCCAGGTAGGCCAGGGCCGCGACACCGTCCTCGGCGAAGAACACCAGGTCGGTCAGGGGGACGGGAAGGAAGCCCTCCTCGTCCATGCGCCGGAACTGCTGCTTGAGACCGTCGTAGAACCCGGCGGTGTTCAGCAGCACGACCGGCTTGGTGTGCTTGCCGTGCTTCTTCAGCTCCAGGATCTCGGTCGCCTCGTCCAGGGTGCCCGTGCCACCGACCATGATCACGACGGCGTCGGAGCGGGAGAGCAGCAGCGCCTTGCGCTCGGACAGGTCCTTGGCGATCACCATCTCGTCGGCGTCGGCGCGGGCGAGTGTGTGGAGGAAGTCGACGGAGACGCCCACGAGCCGTCCGCCCGCGGCCTGCACCCCGTCGGCGACGACCTTCATCAGCCCGCTCTCGGAGCCGCCCCACACGAGCGTGTGCCCGCCCTTGCCGAGGAGTTCGGCGAACTCGCGGGCCGGAGCGGTGTAGCGCTCGTCGAGGTCGGCGGCGGAGAGGAAGACGCAGATGTTCATGACGCCACCGTATTACCGGGTCACCCGGCACAGGACACCCGGAGAACCGTATTACCGGGTCACCCGGCACAGGACACCCGGAGAACGGCCGGACGGGAAGAAGCCGGCCGCCGCCGGTGCTGTACCTGACATGACGAAGGCACACACCGGACATCGCATCACGGTCGAGCAGGGCACGGTCCATGTCATCGCCCGCCATGGCGGGGTGCTGCTCGCGGAGAGCCGCCGGCCCCTGATCCTGCACGAGACCGGCTATCCCGACCGCTACTACCTGCCGCCCGAGGACGTACGCAGCGATCTGCTCACCCCCTCGGGCACCCACAGTCACTGTCCCTTCAAGGGCGACGCGGACTACTGGTCGCTGCCGGACGCACCGGACCTGGTCTGGTCGTATCCGGAGCCGAAGACCCAAGTCGCCGAGATCAAGGGCCACTTCTGCTTCTACGACACCGAGGTCGTCGAGGACTGACCGCCCGCCCCCACGGGGCTCGCGGAAAAAATCTCGCGCCCGACCGATGAGTTCCCGAGCGGGCCCCGGTCAGCCCTCTCATGGACAACATGAGCAGGACGCTCAGCAGGGTGGAGTCGGGGGACGGCACCCTGATCGCGTACGAGCAGCGGGGCGACGGTCCGCCGGTGGTACTGGTCAGCGGCGCGCTGTGCACGTCCGCGGCGGAGGCACCGCTCGCGGGGCTGCTCGCGTCGCGGTTCAGCGTGTTCACGTACGACCGGCGCGGCCGGGGCGCGAGTGGTGACACCGCTCCGTACGCCGTGGAGCGGGAGATCGAGGATCTGGCCGCGGTGATCGGCGAGGCGGGCGGAGCGGCGTCCGTGCACGGGACGTCGTCGGGCGCCGCACTGGCGCTGCGGGCAGCGGCAGCGGGACTGCCGATCACGCAGTTGTCCGTCTACGAGCCTCCGTACGACCCGGACGAGGAGCCGGGAGCCCCGCCACCGCCCTACGAACACCGGATGCGGGCGCTCCTCGCCGATGACCGGCGCGGGGAGGCGCTCGCGGTCTTCCTGGGCGAGATGGGGGTGCCGCCCGAGGCCCGGGACGCGATGCGCGGGACGCCGATGTGGGCGGACATGGAGGCAGTCGCGCCCACGCTCGTCTACGACCACGAGGTCATGGCGGGCGGCGGTGTGCCGACCGCGATGCTGAGCGGCATCGGGACCCGGGTGATGGTCGTGGACGGCGGGATGAGCCCGCCCTTCATGCGGGAGGCGGCCCGCCTGGCCGCCCAGGCCCTCCCGCGCGGCCGGCACCGCACCCTGACGGGCCAGACGCACGAGGTCGCCCCGCATGTGCTGGCGCCGCTGCTGCTGGAGTTCTTCTCCGCCTAGAGCCGCCTCGGATACCGGACGTCAGGCGACCGATGCCGTCACGCGCCGCGTGGAGGCGATCGTCGCCGAGCCGACCACCCGCGTGCCGTCGTACAGCACGACCGCCTGGCCGGGAGCCACTCCTCGCACCGGCTCGGTGAAGGTCACCCGCAGCTCGCCGTCGACCAGTTCCGCGCTCACCTCGGTCTCGCCGCCGTGGGCCCGCAGCTGCGCGGTGTACGTCCCCGGGCCCGTCGGGGCAGCCCCGCACCAGCGGGGCTTGATCGCGGTCAGCGCGGTGACGTCCAGCGCCTCCACCGGGCCGACCGTGACCGTGTTGTTCACCGGGGAGATGTCGAGGACGTACCGCGGCTTGCCGTCCGCGGCGGGGTGCCCGATCCGCAGCCCCTTGCGCTGGCCGATGGTGAAGCCGAACGCCCCGTCGTGGGTGCCCAGCTTCGTACCGCCCTCGTCGACGATGTCGCCCTCCGCCGTGCCCAGGCGGTTCGCCAGGAAGCCCTGGGTGTCGCCGTCGGCGATGAAGCAGATGTCGTGGCTGTCCGGCTTCTTCGCGACCGCCAGCCCCCGCTCCTCGGCCTCGGCCCGGATCTCGTCCTTGGTGGTGAGGGTGTCGCCGAGCGGGAACATCGCGTGCGCGAGCTGGCGCTCGTCGAGCACACCGAGGACGTACGACTGGTCCTTGGCCATGTCGCTGGCCCGGTGCAGCTCGCGGCCGCCGTTCTCGCGCTCGACGACGGTGGCGTAGTGCCCGGTGCAGACCGCGTCGAAGCCGAGCGCGATCGCCTTGTCGAGCAGCGCGGCGAACTTGATCTTCTCGTTGCAGCGCAGACAGGGGTTCGGGGTGCGGCCCGCCTCGTACTCCGCGATGAAGTCCTCGACCACGTCCTCGCGGAAGCGCTCGGCGAGATCCCACACGTAGAACGGGATGCCGATGACGTCGGCCGCGCGGCGGGCGTCGCGGGAGTCCTCGATGGTGCAGCAGCCGCGCGCACCCGTGCGGAAGGACTGCGGATTCGCGGAGAGCGCCAGATGGACACCGGTCACGTCGTGGCCGGCCTCGGCGGCACGTGCGGCGGCGACGGCGGAGTCCACGCCGCCCGACATGGCGGCGAGCACCCGGAGGGGACGCTGGGAAGTCTGAGTCATAGCGCTACCAGGGTAAGGGGCCCGGGGAACCAGAGGCTCGCGAGTATGCGTTGAACAGCGCATGGGAAGCGATGAGAAGCGCGGCGGACAGCGGCGGATCAGCAGACGTGCCGCGCTGATCGGCGGCACGGCCGCCGTGGTGGGGGCGGGTGCGCTGGCCCACGACGAGCTGCGGCGGATCTGGTGGCGGGTGCCCGGTGTGGAGAAGAAGCGGGTGGAGGGTGAGCTGGACCACGTCGGCGCGGTCTGGACGGCGGCGGCCCGGGCGAACTGGCGCCGGGCCGACCGGCCCGACGACTACCGCATCGACCGGGTGGTCATCCATGTCGTGCAGGGCAGCTATCCGACCGCGCTCAAGGTCTTCAAGAACCCGGGGCACGGCGCCGCCACGCACTACGTGGTGGGCAAGGACGGCCGCGTCGCCCAGATGATCCGCGAGCTCGATGTCGCTTTCCACGCGGGGAACCGCGAGATGAACGAACGGAGCATCGGCATCGAGCACGAGGGCTTCGTCGACCGGCGCCGGGATTTCACCGACGCCATGTACCTGTCCTCGGCGAAGCTCACGGCGGGGATCTGCGTGCGGTACGGGATACCGGTGGACCGCGAGCACATCATCGGCCATGTGGAGGTGCCGGGCACGGACCACACGGACCCGGGACCGTACTGGAACTGGAACCGCTATCTGAAACTGGTGCGCGGCCAGATGCCGTCGGCCCGGCAGGTGGCGGAGAAGAAGACCTGAGCCCGGCCCGGGGCGACGGGCCCAGGGACGCCGCCCGGTCCGGGGCGACGGGCCCAGGGACGCCGCCCGGCCCCAGGGACAGGCCCTAGCTGAGGCCCGCGGTGCGGGCCCGCTGCACCGCCGGTCCGATCGCCTCGGCCACCGCCTTCACATCCGCCCTGGTGGAGGTGTGGCCGAGACTGAAGCGGAGCGTGCCGCGCGCGAGGTCGGGGTCCGAGCCCGTCGCCAGCAGCACATGGCTGGGCTGGGCGACACCGGCCGTGCACGCCGACCCGGTGGAGCACTCGATGCCCTGGGCGTCGAGCAGCAGGAGCAGTGAGTCCCCCTCGCAGCCGGGGAAGCTGAAGTGCGCGTTGGCGGGGAGCCGGTCCGCCGGGTCGCCGCCGAGGACGGCGTCGGGCACCGCCGTACGGACGGCGTCGACCAGTTCGTCCCGCAGGGCGCCGATCTCGCGGGCGAACTCCTCGCGCCGCTCGGCGGCGAGCCGGCCCGCGACCGCGAAGGCGGCGATCGCGGGGGTGTCGAGGGTGCCGGAGCGCACATGCCGCTCCTGGCCGCCGCCGTGCAGGACGGGGACCGGGGTGTACTCCCGGCCGAGGAGCAGGGCCCCGATGCCGTAGGGGCCGCCGATCTTGTGGCCGGAGACGGTCATCGCGGCGAGGCCGGAGTCGGCGAAACCGACGTCGAGCTGACCGAAGGCCTGGACCGCGTCCGAGTGCAGCGGAATCCCGAATTCCCGCGCCACGGCGGACAGTTCCGCCACCGGCATGACGGTGCCGATCTCGTTGTTGGCCCACATCACGGTGGCGAGGGCCACGTCGTCGGGGTTCCGCTCGACGGCTTCGCGCAGGACTTCGGGGTGCACCCGCCCGTACGCGTCGACCGGCAGAAACTCCACGGTCGCGCCCTCGTGCTCGCCGAGCCAGTGGACGGCGTCGAGCACGGCGTGGTGCTCCACGGGGCTGGTGAGGATCCGGGTACGGGCGGGCTCCGCGTCCCGCCGCTGCCAGTACAGGCCCTTGACGGCGAGGTTGTCCGCCTCGGTGCCGCCGGCGGTGAAGACCACCTCGCTCGGGCGCGCGCCGAGTGCCTCGGCGAGGGTCTCGCGGGCCTCCTCGACGGCGCGGCGGGCCCGGCGCCCGGCGGCATGCAGTGCCGAGGCGTTGCCGGTGACGGTGAGCTGCGCGGTCATCGCCTCGACGGCCTCCGGCAGCATCGGAGTGGTCGCAGCGTGGTCCAGGTAAGCCATGGTGGCCCCGATTCTACGAGGCATGGCGGGGGCGCGGACGCGGCGCAGGGGGGCACGGGCGCGCGGGGCCCGCCACGCCCGGCCACGGGGCGGGCGAGCGGGCATCGCGGTCAACGCGGTTGGCGCAGTCCCGCGATGAGAAGTCCGACCAGCCGGCGCGCGTCGTAGCGCGCGTCGCCGCCGGAACCGACGCAGAGATTCCCGACTCCGCGCATGAGCTCGTAGGGCTCCACGTCGGACCGGATCTCGCCCGACGCGGCCGCGGCGTCGAGGAGCTCGCCGCACACGGGCACGAGACGGTCGAGGAAGTAGGTGTGCAGCGTCTCGAAGCCGGCGTTGTCCGACTGGAGCACGGCGGCGAGTCCGTGCTTGGTGACCAGGAAGTCGACGAAGAGGTCGATCCATCGCCCCAGGGCGGTGTGGGGCGCCGCGCCGGCCGCCAGGAGGGCCGGGCCCGCCTCGGCGCAGGCGTCCACCTGGTGCCGGTAGACGGCGATGATGAGATCCGCCCGCGTCGGGAAGTGGCGGTAGATCGTGCCCATCCCGACGCCCGCCTCGGCCGCGATGTCGCGTACCGGCGCCTCCACCCCGGATCTGACGAAGACCGTCGCCGCCGCCTCCAGCAGGGTCTGCTGGTTGCGCCGTGCGTCCTTGCGCCGGGATCCGGCCGAACTTCCCGCGCTGTGGCCGCCTTCGTTCACCGCGGCACTCCTCCCCTGTCCTCCGCGACTCTCCTGCGAGTCTCCTGCGAGCCTTGCAAAGCGGAACAACGCTCCGTATCGTTAACGGAGCGGAGTTCCGTTTTTCTCATGATGTCAGAACCGGGGCCGGACGGCCACGCCGCACGGCGCCGCCCTGCCCCCCTGCCCGGCACCGCGGCAGCCGGGCCCCTCACACCCCTCCACCGCGCACGGCGACCGAACGGAAGCACCTCCATGCCCGAAACCACGCCCGAAACGAACAACGCGACCGCGCTGCGGATCGCGCCCGCCCCCACGACGATCGTGTCCGCGAAGCCCGTGATCCTGTCCGCCCCGGGCCGCGGCGAGGATCTCCAGGTCCGCGTCTCCGCGCCCGCGACCGGCGGCGACCTGCCCGTCGTCGTCCTCTCGCACGGTTTCGGCTGGTCGATGGACGGTTACGCCCCGCTCGCCGACTTCTGGGCCGCCCGCGGCTTCGTGGTCGTCCAGCCCACCCATCTCGACTCGAGAACGCTCGGCCTGCCTGCCGACGACCCCCGTACGCCGCGGATCTGGCGCATACGCGTCGAGGACCTGGTGCGCGTTCTCGACGGGCTCGATGTCCTGGAGGCCGCCGTGCCGGGCCTCGGCGGGCGCCTCGACCGCGGCCGCACCGCCGTGGCCGGTCACTCCTGGGGCGCACAGACCGCGAGCACACTGCTGGGCGCGCGGGTCCTCGACCCCGACGGCACCCCCGGGGAGGACCTGTCCGACCCGCGCGTGAAGGCGGGCGTGCTGCTGACCCCGCCCGGCCGGGGCGGTGACGACCTGACCCCGTTCGCCGTCGAGAACCTGCCCTTCATGAACCCGTCCTTCGACGGCATGACCACGCCGGCCCTCATCGTTGCCGGCGACCGGGACCAGTCCGCGCTCACGACCCGCGGGCCGGACTGGTTCACCGACCCCTACCACCTCAGCCCGGGAAGCAAGAGCCTGCTCACACTGTTCGGGGCGGAGCACTCGCTCGGCGGCATCCCCGGGTACGAGGTCGCGGAGACGACGGACGAGAGCCCCGAACGCGTCGCTCTGATCCAGCAGTTGACATGGGCGTATCTGCGCAGCGCGCTGGACCCCGCCGACACCGGCTGGAAGGCGGCACAGGCCGCGCTGGCGGAGGCCCCTCATCCGCTGGGGTCGCTGCAGAGCAAGTAGGCCCCGCACAACGCCGACCGCCTCCCGCGGCGCTGCGGGAGGCGGTGGGTGCGGCGCGGCGGTGAACCGCTCGCGGCGCGCCGGGAGTCGCGGGGCGGTCAGCCGCCGAAGCCCCAGACCACGGTGCCGTTCATGGCCACGAGCACGCCGAGGACGACCAGGTCGGCGACGCCGAGCGCGAGTCCGAGGAGGGCGCGGCCACGGCGTGCGGTGCCCCGCCACAGGGCGAGAGAGGCGAGCACGACGGCGATCGGGCCGAGCAGGATGTTCATCACGAGCAGGCCGACGAGTCCGAGCACGAAGGCGGCGACAGCCATGCCGTCCGCGTCGCGACGGCCCCTCGGACGGGTGTGGGCGGCGGAGTCCGGGGTGCTCGGGGTACCCGAGTCCGGCGTGTCCGGGTTCGGCACGGCGGAGTTGGGGGCGCCGGCGTCCGGAGCGGCGATGGTGCGGTCCCGCTCGGCGGCCCCCCGGGCGGCGTCGCCGCCGCGCGAGGTGCGGTCGCTGTGCTGAGCGCGGTCGCTGTGCTTGACGGCGGAGAGCTGCATGGCCGGTTCGGCTCCTTCCGGGTCAGTGCTGACGGGCGCGACGCTCGCGCACGGCGAAGACGAGCAGCCAGACGCCGATGACGGCGCAGGCCACGAAGGTGGCGGAAAGGGGGAGTTGGGCCACGGCGCCCAGCAGGATCCCCAGAAGGAGCAGTGCTGCGACGAGGGCGATCATCGTCATCCTTTCGACATTTCGGTGAACACTTGTCGGTACGACTGTTCACTGACTGGCGAGTCTACACTTCCCTTATCCGGAGAACGGTTGTTTACTCAGTTCCATGAGTCACACCGCCGGAATCCGCCAGGCCCAGAAGCAGAAAACCCGTCAGGCCCTCCTGGACGCAGCGCTGCAACTGCTCGAGGAGCAGAGTCTGAGCAGTCTCGGGCTGCGCGAGGTGACCCGGGCCGTGGGTGTGGCGCCGACGGCCTTCTACCGCCACTTCCGGGACACGGCAGACCTCGGTGTCGCACTCGTCGAGGAGGCGCTCGGAAGTCTGCACGCCACGATCGGCGAGGCGCTCACCGAGGAGGCGGACGACGCGCGCATCGACCGGACGGTGACCCTGATCATGGATCTCGTCCGCACCTCCCCCGCTCATGTGCGCTTCATCGCGCGGGAGCGGCACGGCGGAGTGCAGTCCGTACGCGAGGCGATCGCCGAGCAGTTGCGGCAGTTCGGCGACGAGGTCGCGGCGGCGTTCGCCGACGAACCCGAATCGGAGGGCTGGAGCGCCGCGGATCTGCGGATGCTCGCCGGGGTCTATGTGGACCACATGGTCATGACGGCGTCCGCGTTCCTGGAGGCCGGGCCCGCGGGGCTCGACCGGACCGCTTCCCTGGCCCGCCGTCAACTGCGGCTGATCAGCCTCGGCCGCCGGCACTGGCTGGACTGACGGCGCCCGTCCCGTAGAGCGCGACGATCTCCGCCGCGGCGCGCGCCAGTTCGGCACGCGCCTGCGGCGGGGAGAGCACCTCGACACTCTCACCGAAGGCGAGGAGCACGCGGACCGCCGTCAGGGAGCCGAGGGCGAGCTCCACCCGGGTCCAGCGCGGCGCCTCCTCGCCCGCCGCCTCCTCTTCGCCCGCCGGCCGCCCGTACTCCCCCGCCTCCTCTTCGCCCGCCTGCCACCCGTACTCCCCCGGCGTCTCCGGCACGGGCTTGCCGGTCAGCCGGCTGCCGTGCATGCGCAGAAACAGGTCCAGGCGCTCCTGGCTCACCCGCGCCGTCACACACACCTCCGCCGGCCGGTCCTCGACCTGACGGCGCAGCACCTCCCAGACGCCGGCCAGCTCCTGGCCGGCCCGCCGTCGCACGGGGTCGTCGGTGACGGTGGCCGAGAGGACCCGGTCGGCCCGGAAGAGGCGGGGAGCGCCGCGGTGGTCGGCGACCAGGTACCAGATCCCGGCCTTCACGACGAGGCCGTACGGGTCGAGGGTGTATGTCCGCGGTTCGGTGGTGCCGCTGTGCCGGTAGCGCAGCCGCACCCGGCGGTCCGTGAAGACGGCCGAGTTGAGCGCGTCCAGATCGACGGCCGGACCCGGCGCCTTCATCCAGCGCGCGGGGTCCACCAGGATCCGGCGGCTGGTCAACTCGGCTCCGGGCCGGTGGGGTTCGGGCAGCGCGGCCATCACCTTGCGCAGCGCGGAACCCAGTGCCTCGTCGAGGCCCAGCGCACTGTGGGCGCCTTGGGCGGCCAGCACGAACAGGGCGCGGGACTCGTCCGCCGTCAGCCCCGTGACATCCGTACGGAAGCCCGGCAGCAGGGCGATCCCGCCGTGCCGGCCGCGCTCGGCGTAGACGGGGACGCCGGCGGCGGACAGGGCCTCGACGTCGCGGTAGATGGTGCGGACGGACACCTCCAGGCGCTCGGCGAGCTCGGCGGCGGGCACGAGACCGCGGGTCTGGAGCAGCAGGAGGATCGAGAGCAGCCGGTCGGATTTCACGTGGCGAGCATCTCCGGAAAACATGACGGGAGATGTCAGGTTATCCCGGAACAGTGCGTGTGGCCGGCGAGCAGCGAGCTTGCGGGCCTTCGGAGTTCGAGGAGATGGACGACATGAACGATCCCCGCCCCCTGTACGAGCGCGCGGCCGAGCAGTTCGCCGGTCTGGTGAAGACGGTGACACCGGACCGGCTGGACGCTCCGACGCCCTGTCCCGAGTTCGACGTACGGGCGCTGCTCTCCCATGTCGTGGGCGGCACGCACCGGATCGCGCTCGTCGGCGAGGGAGGTGACGGTCTGTCGGTGCCCGCCCGCGCGGACGGCATCGCGGACGACGGCTGGAGTGCGGCGTACGACGTGGCGCGCAGCCGCTTCGGCGAGGCCTGGGCGGACGACGCGAAGCTGGCGCGGCCGGTGACGGTGCCGTGGGGCGCCGAGATCCCCGGCGCGGCCGCGGTGGGCGGCTACGTCATGGAGACCCTGGCCCACACCTGGGACCTGTCCCAGGCGCTGGGGCATCCCCTCCCGCTGGAGCAGGAACTGGCGGAGATCATCCTGCCGCTGGCCCGGGAGGTCCTCCCGGTCGAACCCCGCGGCGGGCCCGTCCCGTTCGGGGCGGTGCAGGAGGCGCCGGAGGGCTCCGACGCGTACGCACAGCTTGCGGCGTGGCTGGGCCGGACCGTGTGACGGCGCGCCCCGGCCGGGCCCCGGGAGCGGTGGTCCTGGGGGCGGGCCCCGGGAGCGGACCTCACCGCTCCTGGAGCCGGGCCGCCAGGTGCTCGATGCGCTGTCGCCAGGAGTCCAGCGCGGCCCGGGTGTCCAGATCCGCCGGGCCCGTCTGCGTCAGGACGAGACGCGGGCCGTGGCCGGTGCCCTGGCCCAGTTCCCAGCGGACCTCACCCTCGGACTGCCGGGCGTAGACGAGCAGTTCGGGGGCGCGGACCTCGACCACCGGTCCCGCGGGGGCGACGGCCGCGGTGAAACCCTCGGGCACCGGGTCGCCGGCCTCGGGAGCAGCGCCGCCGGTCAGGAGGTCCCAGACCGTCCCCGCGGGGCGGACGAGCTGCCGCTCGAAGCGGATCCGCGGGCCGTCGGCCGTGTCCTCGACCGTGCCGGCGGCGAGGCCGAACCGCTCGATGTACGCCTCGTGCAGGGTGCCCGCCCTGTCCCCCTCGACGTCGGGCACCCGGCCGTCGAGCAGCTGCGCCAGCGCGGTGATGCAGACGTGCCAGCCGGAGGCGAAGCTCGCCGCCCCGAACCGGTCACCGAAGGTGTGCACCAGGGTCAGCAGCGAACCGTCGCCGTCCGGTGTGATCTCCCAGCGCAGATGGTCCTCGCCCCAGGTGAAGGCGAACACGTGCGGCTCGTCCGCGTCGGTCACGGTGCCGGTCATCCCGGGCCCGGCCTCACCGGGGAACAGGAACCCGATGGCGCCGCCGGGACGCAGCTCCACGGTCACCTCGGAGGGGAACCACCGGGCGAGGTGTTCGGGCGTCGTGATCGCGGCCCAGACCTTCTTCGGGGGGTGCGCGAGACGGCGCTCCATCCGCAGCGCGTTGCGCCCGTCCTCGGTGGTGAGGGTGTCGGGGTGCGGGGTCATGAGGAGTCGTCCTCCATCGCGTCGAGATGACGTTCGAGCGCGTCGAGGCTCCCCGCCCAGAGATGGCGGTAGTGCGCGAGCCAGGCATCGAGCTCCGCGAGGGGCTCGGGACTCAGCTCGTACCAGCGGCGCTGCGCGTCCTGCCGGACCCGGACCAGCCCGGCCTCGCGGAGCACCCGCAGGTGCTTGGAGGTACCGGGCTGGCTGAGGCCGAGCCGGTCGGTGAGCTCACCGACCAGATGCGGACGTTCGAGAAGCAGATCGAGGATTCTGCGCCTGCTGGGCTCTGCGAGCACGTCGAACGGTATGGGCATACCCACGAACATACTCACCGGGTTATATAACCGCAAGGGAATGAAACCACCGGCCGGCGCGGGGCCCGCACCCGCAGGGGCCCGCACCCGCAGCCGGCTAGCGCGGGGCCTTCGCCAGCTGCCGGGACTGGGCGACGAGGCGGTCACGACTGTCCCAGACCTCGGCGTCCTCCTCCAGGAATCCGCCCGCGAGGTTGCGGGTGACGATGGAGACCCGCAGCGGGCCGGGCGCCGGGCGGCAGCGGATGTGCGTGGTGAGCTCCACCGTGGGTGTCCAGCCCGTCAGCCCGAGCTCGAACGAGGTCGGCGGCAGGGCGTCGACGGTCAGGAGCAGCGAGAACGGGTCCGCGTCACGGCCGTCCGCGAGCGAGAACCAGCCGCGCATCTCCCCCTTGCCGGAGGGCGCCCCGACGGCCCAGCCGACGGTCGCCGGGTCGAGCCGGATGTTCAGCCGCTCGGTGATGGCGGAGCTGCCGGGGATCGCCACCGGGCCGTCCGCGGGGCCGAGGCACTGCTCGTACGGGGGTATGGCCGGCGGGGCCGCGGAGGTGCGGACCTCACCGGAGAGCGCGTCGAGATCGCCGTAGGTGGCGAGCACGCGGATGCGCTCGACCTCGGTGCCGTCCTCCTCGAACTGGACGAGGGACGCCTGGCCGGTGGAGAGCGTCCTGCCGGTGCGGACGATCTCGGTACGGATCACCGCGGGACCCGGCTGCGACGCGGTGAGGTAGTGCGCCGAGACCGTGAAGGGGTCCCGGTGCGGCAGGGCCTCGCCGAGGGCGCGGCCGAGAAGTGCCAGCAGGTACCCGCCGTTGACGGCGCGGACGATCGTCCAGCCCGCCGAGAGCTCCGCGTCGTAGACGCCCGGTGCGCGCAGGGACACAGCGGTGTCGCGGTCGAACTCGCTGTCCCCGATCGATGCCTGAACTGCCTGTGCCATAGCGGTACGGTACAACAGGTCATTACTGAGCGGTAGCTTTTTCGTGCTGTGACGCTTCCCTCGGGGGCGCCGGGATGCGAACCTGCGAAAGACGGGCTACGCCTCCTCCGCGGCGGACGAGCGCCGGTTCCAGGCACGGGGTGCGCGCCAGTTGAACCGCATGGCGGCCAGCCGGAGCAGGAAGGCGGTGATGACGGCGGCCCCGCTGGTGAACGCGTTCAGCACGTCGAAGCGGATGCACAGCACGACCATGGTCGCGCCGACGATGGCCGGGACGGCGTAGAGGTCGCGGTCCCAGCGCAGCAGCGACGGGACCTCGTTGGCGAGGACGTCCCTCAGCACACCGCCGCCGACCGCGGTCGCGAGGCCGAGTACCGCGGACGAGGTCAGGCTGAGCCCGTACTCGTACGCCTTGGTCGTGCCGGTGACGCAGAACAGACCGAGGCCGGCGGCGTCGAAGACGTTCACCCCGGACTGGATGCGCTCGACCTGCGGATGCAGGAAGAAGATCAGTGCGGCGGCGACGAGGGGCATGAGGAAGTACCCCAGGTCCGTGAAGGCTGCCGGGACGACCCCGATGACCAGGTCACGGAACAGCCCTCCGCCCAGCGCGGTGACCTCGGCGAGCACCGCGATGCCGAAGACGTCGAAGTTCTTGCGCACGGCGAGCAGTGCACCGGAGATCGCGAAGACGAAGATTCCGGCGAGGTCGAGCGAATGCTGGACGGAGGGCGTGAACAGTTCTTGGAGCACCGGACGATTGTGCCGGTTCTACTCCTTGGTGGTGCCCCCCGGGCCCTTGGCCTCGTCCGCGTCGGCGGCCTCGGCCTCCGGCTCCTCGGACACGGCGACCGGGGCGTCGGGCTCGGCGGCCTTCGCCACCGGCTTCTCCACCACGGCGGCCTCGGGCTCGGCTGCCTCGGCCACAGCGGGCTCGGGCTCGGCCGCCTTGGTCACCGGTTCGGCCGCGGGCTCGGCCGCCTTGGCCACCGGTTCCTCGGACACGGCCGGCTCGGCGACCGCCGCGGCGGCATCCGCCGACTCCTCCGACTTCGGCTTCGCGTCGACGATGTCGATCGCCTCGCGCGCCGACGCGATCACCACGTCCTGCGGGACCTGGTCCGGCGCGTTCTCCGGGTGGTGGCAGGCCACTTGCTGCCCCGGCTTGAGGGCGATCAGCGGAGGCTCCTGCGTGGTGCAGATCTCCGTCGCCTTCCAGCACCGGGTGTGGAAGCGGCAGCCCGTGGGCGGCGAGATCGGCGAGGGCACATCGCCCTTGAGCAGGATGCGCTCGCTCTTGACGCCGCGACGGCGCGGGTCGGGCACCGGAACCGCCGACATGAGCGCCTTCGTGTACGGGTGCATCGGCGCCTCGTACAGCGACTTGCGGTCCGCCAGCTCCACGATCTTGCCCAGGTACATGACCGCGATGCGGTCCGAGACGTGCCGGATCACCGACAGGTCGTGGGCGATGATCACGTAGGTGAGGCCCAGCTCTTCCTGGAGGTCGTCGAGCAGGTTCACCACCTGTGCCTGGATGGAGACGTCCAGCGCGGAGACCGGCTCGTCGGCCACGACCAGCTTCGGCTTCAGGGCGAGCGCGCGGGCGATGCCGATGCGCTGGCGCTGACCGCCGGAGAACTCGTGCGGATAGCGGTTGTAGTGCTCGGGGTTGAGACCGACCAGGCCCAGCAGCCGCTGGACCTCCTTCTTGATCCCGCCCTCGGGCGTGACGCCCTGGAGCTTGAACGGCGCGCTGACGATCGAGCCGACCGTGTGACGCGGGTTCAGCGAGCCGTAAGGGTCCTGGAAGATCATCTGGACGTCCCGGCGCATCGGGCGCATGGCGCCCACGCCGAGGTGCGTGATGTCGGTGCCCTCGAACTCGATGGAGCCGCCCGTCGGTTCGAGAAGCCGGGTGATGAGCCGGCCCATCGTCGACTTGCCGCAGCCGGACTCGCCCACGACACCGAGCGTCTCGCCGGGAAGCACGTCGAAGCTGATGCCGTCGACCGCCTGGACGGCGCCGGCCTGCCGGCGCAGCAGTCCCTTGGTGATCGGGAAGTGCTTGACCAGTCCGGTGACCTTGAGCAGCGGCTCGGGCGAGGAGGTGGCCTGCTCCGGGATCGTCATCTCGGAATCCTTTGTCTCACTCACAGCTTCGGCGCAATCTCTTCGGTCCAGATCCGCGTGCGGTCCTCCTGCGACATGTGGCAGGCCGAGTGGTGCCGGCTGCCGACCTCACGCAGGTTCGGCCGCTCGGTGCGGGTGATGCCGCCCTTGGGCACGTCGGCGTACGGGCACCGCGGGTGGAAGGCACAGCCGCTCGGGATGTTGATCAGGCTGGGCGGGGAGCCCTTGACCGGGATGAGGCGCTCGGTCTGGTCGCGGTCGATGCGGGGCATCGAACCCAGCAGGCCCCAGGTGTAGGGGTGCTGCGGCTCGTAGAAGACCTTTTCGGCCGGACCGCGCTCGACGCAGCGGCCGCCGTACATCACCAGGATGTCGTCGGCCAGCTCGGCGACCACGCCCAGGTCGTGGGTGATGATGATGACGGCGGAGCCGAACTCCTTCTGCAGATCCCGGATCAGGTCGAGGATCTGCGCCTGGACGGTGACGTCCAGGGCGGTGGTCGGCTCGTCGGCGATGAGCAGCTCGGGGTTGTTGACGAGCGCCATCGCGATCATCGCGCGCTGACGCATACCGCCCGAGAACTCGTGCGGGTAGCTGTCCACGCGCTTGTGGGGCTCCGGGATGCCCACCCGGTCCAGCAGCTGGACGGCGCGCTTCGTCGCCGTCTTCTTGTCCACCTTGTTGTGGACCTGGTACGCCTCACTGATCTGCTTGCCGATGGTGTAGTACGGGTGCATCGCGGACAGCGGATCCTGGAAGATCATCGCCATGTCGCGGCCGCGCAGGCGGCGCACCTCGTCCGGATCGGCGGACAGCAGCTCCTTGCCGTTCAGCCAGATCTCGCCGGACAGGTGGGCCTTCTGCCGGCCGTACTGGCCGACGCGGTGCAGGCCCATGATGCCGAGCGAGGTCACCGACTTGCCGGAGCCGGACTCGCCGACGATGCCGAGGGTCTTGCCCTTCTCCAGCTGGAAGGAGAGTCCGTCGACGGACTTCACCAGACCGTCGTCGGTGGGGAAGTGCACCTCGAGATCGCGGACTTCGAGGAAGGCCGTCGAGGGGGCCGATCCCGCGGAGACGGGCTCGCCGACGGCGCCGGTCTTCGTCAGTTCGGTCATGAGAGCCTCACTCGGGGGTCGATCACTGCGTACATGAGGTCCACGACGAGGTTCGCGAGGACCACGAAGAAGGCCGAGATGAGGGTGACCCCGAGGATCACCGGCAGGTCGTGGTCGCTGATGGCCTTCACCGCGTTGTACCCGAGGCCGTGCAGCGAGAAGGTGCTCTCGGTGAGCACCGCGCCGCCGACCAGCGCTCCGAGGTCGAGGCCGAGGACCGTGAGGATCGGGGTCATCGTCGAGCGCATCGCGTGCTTGCCGATGACCACCGGTTCGGTGAGGCCCTTGGCCCGGGCGGTACGGATGTAGTCCTCGTTGAGGACCTCCAGCATGGTGGCCCGGGTGAGCCGCGCGTACATCGCGGCGTACAGGAAGGCCAGGGTGACCCACGGCAGGATCATGCCGTTGAACCAGGTCGCCGGATCGTCACCGAACTCCGTGTCCGGGCGCCCGAACCAGCCGAGCTGGTCGGAGAACAGCGCCAGGGACAGGATGCCGGTGAAGTAGATGGGCAGGGACACACCGCCGAGGGCGATGCCCATCGCCGAACGGTCCAGCGGGGTACCACGCTTGAGGGCGGAGACGATGCCGGTGGCGACACCGCCGATGACCCAGAGCACGACGGCACCGAGGGCGAGCGAGAGGGTGACCGGCAGCCACTCGAGGAGCAGCGGCCAGACTTCCTGCTCGGTCTTGAACGAGTACCCGAAGCAGGGCGCGGCGCACTCCGTCACGTCGGAACCGTTGGAGTACGTCCGTCCGGCCACCAGCCCGACCACGAACTTGCCGAACTGGACCAGGATCGGGTCGTCCAGGCCCATCTTCTGCCGGATGCCCTCGATGGCGGCAGGGTCGGACTGCTTTCCGACGAAGTAGAGCGCCGGGTCCGTCCCGATCATCTTGGGGAACAGGAAGAAGATTCCGAAGGTCACCAGAGTGATGACCATCAGCATGACGATGACGGCGAAGATTCGCCGGATGAGATATGCAAGCACTGCGCTCGGCCCGACGGCGACCCGGGGGCCCTCTCTTCTGGAGAGGGCCCCGGGCCACCGCTCGCGGCCATCACCTGCCCTTCGTGCCTAGCGGGTGTGGCACTGGAACGTGAACTGACTGGGTTTTACTTGACGACGCCGAGCGAGGCGTAGTCGTAGCGGCCGTTGTAGGCGTCCGCGGTGTAGGCGTTGGTGAGGCGGGTGCTGCGCCAGGTGATCGTCTTGTCGTAGACGAAGGGCAGGTAGACAGCGGCCTCGGAGACCTTCTGGTTCATCTGCTTGTAGATCTCGCCGGCCTTGTCCGGGTCGGTCTCCGCGATGGCCTGGTCGAAGAGCTTGTTGATCGCCGGGTCGTTCAGCTCCGAGAAGTTGTTGTTACCGCTCTGGAGGATGAAACGGCCGTCGACCAGCGGCTGGGAGAAGCCCTGTCCGGACGGGAAGTCCGCACCCCAGCCCATGATGATGATGCCGTAGCCCTTGTCCTTGACGACCTTCGGCGAACCGATGATGCCGGACGTCTGGGCGCCGTCGAACTGGTCGACCTGGGCGTCGATGCCGACCTGCTTCAGCGCGTTCTGCAGGGAGACGGCCGTGGCGACCTCGACCGGCTTGTTGTTGCGCACGGCGATGGTGGTCTTGAAGCCGTTCGGCTTGCCACAGGCCTTCAGCGCTGCCTTGGCCTTCTCGACGTTCGGCTTGCTGTCGTTCTTCAGGACCTCGTACGGGTCGTACGACGGGTCGGCGCCCTTGATGCCCGCGGGGAGCATGTTCGGGGCGATGTCGCCACCGGCCTGCGGGCCGCCACGGGCGGTCTGCAGGGACTTCTTGTCGGCGGCGTAGATGACGGCCTTGCGGCACTCGATGTTGTCGAACGGCGCCACCGTCTGCGGGAAGACCGCGTAACGGATGAAGCCGGTCTGGCCGTTGTCGAGGTTGCCCTTGTGCTCGCGGATCGCGGTGGTGCGGGCCGCCTGGCCGATGCCCGTCGCGTTGATGTCGATGTCGAAGTCACCCTTGAGCAGGCGCTTGTCCATGTCGTCCGCGTTGGTCATGAAGGTGACCGAGATGCTGTCCGGGAGCGCCTTGCGGATCGTGTCCGACGAGGCCTTCCAGTTGGCGTTGCGCGACAGCTTCATCGACTTGTTCGGCGCGTACGAGTCGATCTTGTACGGGCCGTTGGAGAAGGGCTTCAGGCCGTACTTGGCGGCGGTGTCCTTCTCCTTCTTGACCGGAGAGGCGGCCGGCATGGCGAGCATCTGCTCGAAGTCGCCGTTCGGCTTCGGGAGCTTGAAGATGATGGTCTTCGCGTCCGGCGTCTCGATGGCCTTCAGGCCGAGCTTGTCGGCGGACTTGTCCTTGTAGGGGCCCTTGTACTCGGACTTCGGGTCCAGGACCTGCATCAGGTAGACCGGGCCGCCGGAGATGACGTCCTGGGCCCAGGTGCGCTCGATGCCGTACTTGATGTCCTGCGAGGTGACGGGCGTGCCGTCCTCCCACGTGACGTCGTCCTTCAGCGTGTACTTGTAGGTCTTGCCGTCGGGCGAGATCTCGGCCTTCGCGGTCGCGAGGTCCGGCACGAGCTCGGTGCTGCCCGCACCCGGCGCCGGCTTGAAGCTGACCAGCTGGCGGGTGTAGTAGCGGGCGAAGTCCCACATGAAGCCGTAGTAACCGCGCTGCGGGTCCCACGAGTCGGCGTCCTGGGTGCCGACGAACTTGAGCTCACCGCCCTTCGCGGTGGACGCGTTGGCGACCTTGCCGATGCCGGCGTTGAAGCCGGGCGTCTTGCCGGCTCCGTCCTTGTCGTCGTTCTTGTTGCCGCCACAGGCCGTGGTGGTGAGCAGGGCCGCGAGCACGACAGCCGTGCCTGCGGCAAGCCTGCGCTTCGACGTGCGATGGGTTGTCACGATGCTCGCAACCTCCGTAGTAGTCACGGCCCTTGAGGGCCGCGGGTTCTGGGCTATCGCTCCTGACTGGTGGCAGGGGCTGTGGTCCGCAGGGCTTGCGGTGGTTCAGCGGGATCCCTTGGGATCCAGCGCGTCCCGTACGCCGTCACCGAAGAGGTTGAAGGCGAGCACGGTGATGAAGATCGCCAGACCCGGGATGATCATGAACACCGGGTCGTCCTCGTATGTGCGTACGGCCGTCTGGAGCATCTCGCCCCAGGACGGGGTGGGCGGCTTCACTCCGACGCCCAGGAAGCTCAGCGCTGCCTCGGTGAGGATGTTGGTCGGGATCATCAGCGTCGTGTAGACGGTGATCGGCGCGACCAGGTTCGGCAGCAGCTCACGGAAGAGGATGTAGGACCGGCCGGCTCCCAGGCTGCGCGCCGCCTCGACGTACTCGCGTTCGCGCAGCGACAGGGTCTGGCCGCGCACGATGCGGCCGATGTAGGGCCAGCCGAAGAAGCCGATCACCAGGACCAGGACGGCGATGCGCAGTCCGGAGCCGGAGAACCCGAGCAGTTCGTTCGGGGTGACGGAGATCAGGGCGATGATGAAGAGCAGCTGCGGGAAGGCGAGCAGAAGGTCCATGACCCGGCTGATCGCCGCGTCCACCCAGCCGCCGAAGTAGCCCGCGATGACACCGAAGAGGGTGCCGAGCGAGACGGCCACGAAGGCGGACAGGAAGGCGACCAGCAGCGAGATACGGGCGCCGTAGATGATCCGGCTGAAGACGTCACGGCCGTTGACCGGCTCGACTCCGAGCAGGAAGTCGGAGCTGATGCCGCCCCAGCTTCCGATCGGAGTGCCGAGGAGCGGGTCGATCTGGTCCTCGTGCAGTTCCTCCGGCGGGTGGCCGAACGCGTCCACGATCAGCGGAGCGAGGAGCGCGACCAGGACCAGCAGGAGCACCACGACCCCACCGGCCAGCGCTACCTTGTCCCGCTTGAGGCGGACCCAGGCGATCTTCCAGGGTGAACGCCCCTCGATGTCCTTCTGCGGGACATCGGCGGCGACATCGACGGCCGCGGTCTCGGCCGCGCTCGTGTCGTGCAGTGGTGCCGTCATCGTGGTGGGGACCCCTCTCGGCCGGTGGTGACCGACCCATGCCCGCCGCTGTAGCGGCTTCGTTCACATCAGTGGTGCAGTTGTGTGTGGTGCGAGGAAAGCTTGAAGAAGCAGGTCGTACACGGGACCGAAGGGTCCTTGTTGCGGGGAGTCTTCAACGCTGCCGCGATCACCCGCCAGACCCCTCGGGGAATGTTTGCGTAAACGTGATGAGGGAAGCAGGTTTCCGTTATACGGACGGGACCGCCGACTGAGCGGAACGCCAAACAGCCCATATGGGACGGAAGTTCACCGATGCACCGCCCGTCACGCAGAGGCGGCTCATTCGAATACAAGGTGCTTCACGGGTTGCGCACACACAATCCGACCAGAACATCCGCGCGGGGCATGGAAAGAGGACGAATTCGCCCTCGGGAGCAGCGTGGTGGAAAAACGGCCGGGGCCGGTCGGTTCAGTGGCCGTGGGGCGGCGGATAGCCGTAACCGCCGCCCTGCGGGGCGCCGTGCGCATCACGGTCGTAGAACGGCCGGGAGTTGGCCCGCAGCCACATCGTGACGGGGTCGTACTCGTCGGACATCGCGACGGTGGACACCGGCAGCCCCTCCGGGACGGCCGCGATCGACTGCTGCATCATCGTGCGGACCGCGTCCACCGACTGCCGCCCCGTGTCGTACAGATCGAGACCGATCGCCAGATACGGGGCGCCGAGCGCGGGCTGCACCCAGGCGCGGCGCAACGAGCGGACGGCCGGGGTGCGGTGGGCGTTCTGCGAGAGCAGGGCGTAGAACTGCGGGATCTCGATGGCCGGCTCGGACAGCCGCAGCGGTCCCGCGGGCATCCGGTCGAGGCCCGTGGCGATCCTGCGGAGATCGGGCCAGGGGATGCCCACACCGCCGCCGGGGGCGTGCGGATTGAGCCAGATCCCCCAGCGGTCGGGGTAGAGGGCGCGGGCGATGTCGAGGCCGCCGACGACCTCGTGCGCGCGGTTCCAGCCGGAGACGGCGAGCTCCTGGGCGGAGGTGACGCAGGGGGCGTAGCCGACGCCGTCGACCTCCATGTTCCCGTACTGGGCGTCGGGCGAGCCCGCACGGCCGTGCCAGAGCAGCATCCAGACCTGGCCGCTCGCCGGGTCCGCCAAGGCCTTCAGCAGCGCCTCGTACGCGTCGTAGCGTCCGGGAGTCACCTGGCGCAGCATGTGCTCGACCTGCCCGGCCGCCGCGGTGCCTGACGCACTCACTCTGGGTTCCGCCCCTCTTCGCATCACGATTCAGCAGGCCATGAAACCAGCTTAATCGGCCGTTTCGACACCGACTTGACGACTACACGTGCTCTCGTTGGTAGAACGGCCGCACCCGCGCCAGCATCCAGTCGGCGACGGGGTCCTGGGCGACGTCCAGCAGGACGAGGCTGACCGGCCAGCCGACCTGGACCCTGCCGAGCGCCCGACCGAGGGCGTCCATGGGCGCGTTGCTGCCGACCGCGTCCCAGTCGGACAGCTGCACACCGATGAACAGCGTGGGCGGATCGCCCTCGATGGACGCGAGCGCCCGCCGGGCGGTGACGACGACTCCGGACTCCTGGAACTCCCCGGCCGCGGCGGCCAGGAAGTCGACGGGCTCCTCCTGCCAGTCCGGCTCGAACAGCCGTACCCGCCCGCCGCTCGCCCCGGCCTGCGGCCCGCCCGGTTCGTGCCGTCCGGCCCGGCAGAGTTCGGCCACGGCGGACGGCGGCAGCGGGGTGCCGACGACACCGCCCGGGTTGACGGCGATGCCGAGCTGCGGGGGCAGCCCGCGGGCGAACTCGCGCGCGGGCGCCACGGTGAAGGGCATATGGCTGCCCACACAGGTCAGGAACTGGTGCTCGGAGCTGAAGACCGGCACATACGCCTGCCCGTCGATCTCGGTGGTGGGCAGATCGAGGTTCGGACTGTCCGGGCCGCCGCCGTTGGGCAGCGGCACCCAGAGGAAGCTGCGGCCGAGGACCTCCACGAGCCGGCCCCCGGCGGCCGGGTTGCCGAGCGAGGCGCCGAGCACCTCTTCGAGCTCGTTCGCCGGCCAGCCGCCGGACGGATGCGGATGCGCCTGTCCCGGAATGGTCATGTGCTGGTCTCTCCCCCGGCTCTCCTCTGTGCTTCCCCCGACCCTAGTGCGCGCACCGGCCGGGCCGGGGACGGGGCCGGGCGATCACTCCTCGCCGAAACCGACCCGTGACAGCACGGTCGCCGCGTCCCGGTCGAGCAGCACCGCCGAGGCGCAGCCGACGGGCAGCTTCCCGGCCTCCGCGTCGCCGATCAGCCGGCCCACGGCCCGCTGGTGCCGGGCGAAGGCGTAGCCGGACACCCCGCGGCCCCGCGCGCGCTGTCCCTGCCGGGCGATGCCCGGGGAGACGTCGAGGAGGACGAGGTGGAGCGCGCTGCCGCGGCGCCGCGCCTCCCGGCCCAGCCAGCGCCGCACCCAGGTCTGGGTGCCGCAGTCGTGCACGACCACGCTCTCGCCGGAGCGCAGGGCCCGGCGCAGGCCCGCGTAGTGGGCGAGGCGGACGAAGGGCCGGTAGACGGCGTACGGGAGGAGCCTCGGCATCCTCGCGTCCCACCGGTCCCGCGTGTCCTGGGAGTCGATCCGCCGGCCGCTCGCCGCGCGCCTGATCAGTGTGGACTTCCCGCTGCCGGGCAGGCCCGACACCACCACGACGTCGCCCGCGGCGAACCGCAGGCTGTGCGGGCTGCGGCCCGCGCGGTCCCGCAGGTCACGCAGCACGGGCGCCGCCCTCAGGGCGTCGCCGACCTCTCGGGCGGGTACCTGCGGCGGCGCAGGCACTCCCGCGGCGGTCGCATATGCACCGGACTGCTGCAAAGTCATCACCCTCCCCCTGTCGGGTCACCCCACACACTTGCCCATGGAGCGTAAAGAAATGGTAATGCGACGAGGTCGATTTGCCGCTGAGGAGCGCCGCGCCGTCCGCAGAAAGCTTCGGAGCCGTCCGCTCCGTCCCCGTGGCCTCCGGCCTGGGGGGAAGCCGTTCGGCGCGATGCGTGCAATGATGTGCCCGCCAACTGCATACCGGCCGCTTGAATCCACGCGGGAGAGTCCTGGCCACTGTGTGCGCCGGGCGCCGAAGGAGCAAGTCCCTCCCTTGAATCTCTCAGGCCCCGTACCGCGTGTGATGAGGCAGATCTGAAAAGCGAGCCGCGTTCGAGTGGCTCCACCCAAGGTGCAAGTCACGACCACCAGTACGCGTGGTCGGGACGAACCTCTCAGGTTCCGATGACAGATGGGGAGGATTGTCCTCGCCGGCCATGCCCTGGGAGTCACATCCATGACCAGTTCCCCCCGTCTCACCGCCCTCGATGCCCTGCATCGCTCGCTGGGCGCGACCATGACCGACTTCGCGGGCTGGGACATGCCCCTGCGGTACGCCAGTGAGCGCGACGAGCACACCGCGGTCCGCACCCGCGCCGGTCTCTTCGACCTCTCCCACATGGGCGAGATCACCGTCACCGGCCCGCAGGCCGTGGACCTGCTGAACTACGCGCTCGTCGGCAACATCGGCACCGTGGGCACCGGCCGTGCCCGCTACACGATGATCTGCCAGGAGGACGGCGGCATCGTCGACGACCTGATCGTCTACCGCCTCGCCGACACCGAGTACATGGTCGTCGCCAACGCGGGCAACGCCCAGATCGTGCTGGACGCGCTGACCGAGCGCGCCGCGGGCTTCGACGCCGAGGTCCGTGACGACCGCGACGCGTACGCGCTGATCGCGGTCCAGGGCCCCGAGTCGCCCGGCATCCTGCAGTCGCTCACCGACGCCGACCTCGACGGGCTGAAGTACTACGCGGGCCTGCCCGGCACCGTCGCCGGCGTCCCGGCGCTGATCGCCCGTACCGGCTACACCGGCGAGGACGGCTTCGAGCTCTTCGTCCAGCCGCAGTACGCGGAGAAGCTGTGGCAGGCGCTGACCGAGGCGGGCGCCCCGGCCGGACTGATCCCGTGCGGGCTCTCCTGCCGCGACACGCTGCGCCTGGAGGCGGGCATGCCGCTGTACGGGCACGAGCTGACCACGGCGCTCACCCCCTTCGACGCCGGCCTCGGCCGGGTCGTGAAGTTCGAGAAGGACGGCGACTTCGTCGGCCGTCAGGCGCTTCAGGCCGCCGCCGAGCGGGCCGAGACCGCGCCGCCGCGCAAGCTCGTCGGCCTGATCGCCGAGGGCCGCCGGGTGCCGCGCGCCGGGATGTCCGTGGTCGCCGGCGGCCAGGTCGTCGGCGAGGTCACCTCGGGCGCCCCGAGCCCCACGCTCGGCAAGCCGATCGCGATGGCCTACGTGGACGCGGCCCACGCCGCGCCGGGCACGGAGGGTGTCGGGGTCGACATCCGCGGTACCCATGAGCCGTACGAGGTCGTCGCGCTGCCGTTCTACAAGCGCCAGAAGTGATCGTCCGCACTCCCCCCTCGTTTCCCAGCACTCCCCCGCGTACAGGAGAATTCAGGCCATGAGCAACCCCCAGCAGCTGCGCTACAGCAAGGAGCACGAGTGGCTGACGGCCGCCGAGAACGGCGTGTCGGCGGTCGGCATCACGGAGCACGCGGCCAACGCGCTCGGCGACGTGGTGTACGTACAGCTCCCGGACGTCGGCGACACGGTGACCGCGGGCGAGACCTGCGGTGAGCTGGAGTCGACCAAGTCCGTCAGCGACCTGTACTCCCCGGTCAGCGGTGAGGTCACGGAGACCAACGAGGACGTCGTCAACGACCCGTCGCTGGTGAACACGGCCCCCTTCGAGGGCGGCTGGCTCTTCAAGGTGCGCGTCTCGGAGGAGCCGAAGGATCTGCTCTCCGCGGACGAGTACACCGAGTTCTCCGGCAACTGACCACCCTCACGACAGGGACTGTGATTCCGCGATGTCGATTCTGAACACCCCTCTTCACGAACTGGACCCGGACGTCGCCGCTGCTGTCGACGCCGAGCTCCACCGTCAGCAGTCCACCCTCGAGATGATCGCCTCGGAGAACTTCGCTCCGGTCGCGGTCATGGAGGCCCAGGGCTCGGTCCTCACCAACAAGTACGCCGAGGGCTACCCCGGCCGCCGCTACTACGGCGGCTGTGAGCACGTCGACGTGGTCGAGCAGATCGCCATCGACCGCATCAAGGCGCTCTTCGGCGCCGAGCACGCCAACGTCCAGCCCCACTCGGGCGCCCAGGCGAACGCGGCCGCGATGTTCGCGCTGCTGAAGCCGGGCGACACGATCATGGGTCTGAACCTCGCGCACGGCGGGCACCTGACGCACGGCATGAAGATCAACTTCTCCGGCAAGCTCTACAACGTGGTCCCGTACCACGTCGACGCCACCGGCCAGGTCGACATGGCCGAGGTCGAGAAGCTCGCCAAGGAGTCCAAGCCGCAGCTGATCGTGGCCGGCTGGTCCGCGTACCCGCGTCAGCTGGACTTCGCCGCCTTCCGCCGGATCGCGGACGAGGTCGGCGCCTACCTGATGGTCGACATGGCGCACTTCGCGGGCCTTGTCGCCGCCGGGCTGCACCCCAACCCGGTGCCGCACGCCCATGTGGTCACCACCACCACGCACAAGACGCTCGGCGGCCCCCGCGGCGGTGTGATCCTGTCGACGCAGGAGCTCGCCAAGAAGATCAACTCCGCGGTCTTCCCCGGCCAGCAGGGCGGCCCGCTGGAGCACGTCATCGCGGCGAAGGCGGTCTCCTTCAAGGTCGCGGCCGGTGAGGAGTTCAAGGAGCGCCAGCAGCGCACCCTGGACGGCGCCCGCATCCTGGCCGAGCGTCTCGTCCAGGCCGATGTGACCGAGCACGGCGTCTCGGTCCTGTCCGGTGGCACGGACGTGCACCTGGTCCTGGTGGACCTGCGCAACTCCGAGCTCGACGGCCAGCAGGCCGAGGACCGGCTCCACGAGCTGGGCATCACGGTCAACCGCAACGCGATCCCGAACGACCCGCGGCCGCCCATGGTGACCTCGGGCCTGCGGATCGGCACCCCGGCGCTGGCCACCCGCGGCTTCCAGGACGAGGACTTCCGCGAGGTGGCGGACATCATCGCCGAGGCGCTGAAGCCGTCGTACGACAGCGACGCCCTGCGCGCCCGGGTGTCCGAGCTCGCCGCGAAGCACCCGCTGTACCCCGGTCTGAAGTAATTTCGTACTCTTTTCGACAGGAAACCTCGGGGCACCGCGCACACTGGGCTGTGAGCGCGGTGCCCTCCCCCTTGTTCCGCCTTGTTCCGCGCCTGCTCGCACCACCCCGGCAGACAACGGCGTCTACCAACGTTCTAGGAGTCACCCCGTGGCCATCTCGGTCTTCGACCTGTTCTCGATCGGCATCGGCCCGTCCAGCTCCCACACGGTCGGCCCGATGCGCGCGGCCCGTATGTTCGCCCACCGTCTGAAGAACGAGGGCGTGCTGGACCGGACCGCCACCGTACGGGCGGAGCTGTTCGGCTCGCTCGGCGCCACCGGCCACGGCCACGGCACCCCCAAGGCCGTCCTGCTGGGTCTGGAGGGGCACTCGCCCCGCACCGTCGACGTCGAGTCGGCGGACGGCGAGGTGGAGCGCATCCGCACCGAGAGCCGGCTGCGGCTGCTCGGTGTGCACGAGATCGACTTCGACTTCGACGAGCACCTGGTGCTGCACCGCCGCAAGACGCTGCCGTACCACGCCAACGGCATGACGGTCTTCGCCTACGACAGCGAGGGCGCGAGCCTGCTGGAGAAGACGTACTACTCCGTGGGCGGCGGCTTCGTCGTGGACGAGGACGCCGTCGGCGAGGACCGGATCAAGCTCGACGACACCGTGCTGAAGTACCCCTTCCGCACCGGCGACGAGCTGCTGCGCCTCACCCAGGAGACCGGCCTGTCCATCTCCGCCCTGATGCTGGAGAACGAGAAGGCCTGGCGCACCGAGGAGGAGATCCGCGAGGGTCTGCTGGAGATCTGGCGGGTGATGCAGGCCTGCGTCTCGCGCGGCATGTCCCGCGAGGGCATCCTGCCGGGCGGCCTCAAGGTCCGCCGCCGCGCCGCCAACTCCGCCCGCCAGCTGCGGGCCGAGGGCGACCCGCTGGCCCGCGCGATGGAGTGGATCACGCTGTACGCGATGGCCGTGAACGAGGAGAACGCGGCGGGCGGCCGGGTCGTCACCGCGCCCACCAACGGCGCCGCGGGCATCATCCCCGCCGTGCTGCACTACTACATGAACTTCGTGCCCGGCGCGGACGAGGAGGGCATCGTCCGCTTCATGCTCTCCGCCGGCGCGATCGGCATGCTGTTCAAGGAGAACGCCTCCATCTCCGGCGCCGAGGTCGGCTGCCAGGGCGAGGTCGGCTCCGCCTGCTCGATGGCCGCGGGCGCGCTCGCGGAGGTGCTCGGCGGCAGCCCCGAGCAGGTCGAGAACGCCGCGGAGATCGGCATGGAGCACAACCTCGGTCTGACCTGCGACCCGGTCGGCGGACTGGTGCAGATCCCCTGCATCGAGCGCAACGGCATGGCCGCGGTGAAGGCCGTGACGGCGGCCAAGATGGCGATGCGCGGCGACGGCAGCCACAAGGTGTCCCTCGACAAGGTCATCAAGACCATGAAGGAGACCGGCGCGGACATGTCGGTGAAGTACAAGGAGACCGCGCGCGGCGGACTCGCGGTGAACATTATCGAGTGCTGAGAGCCGCGACCGCGGCACCACAGTACGGCCCCCGGCGCTCCGCCGGGGGCCGCGCGTGTGTCCGCTGCGTCAGGCCTTGTTCAGGTGGGCCCAGAACTCGTCGAACGACAGGAGCTTGTCCTTGTCGGTGTCCTGCGCGGCGATCACGGCCTCGGCCACCGACTCGGTGACGTTCCAGTCACCCATCTGTGCCATGGCCGACTTGTACTCGGCCGCGGTGATGAAGCCGTCGCCGTCCGCGTCGTAGCGATCGAACGCCTTGCGTGCTTCCTCGATGTCCGCCACGGGTCCACCCCTTCTTGGTGCATTACTGACGGGGGTCAGATTATCCGCAGGGCGCCTCACCGGTTCCGGCGGCCGTCCCCGACCATGGACGGATGAGCGACGAGCTGGCACGGATACTGGCGGCGGCCGCGCGCGGGGACTTCCCGCCGCCGGACGGAGCGACCCGGGTGATACGGCAGCCGAGCGCGCGGGACGCCGGGGTGATGGCGTTCACCGCGCACTCGGTGATCTTCACGGACGAGGATCCGGCATGGGTGCGGGCCGAGTTGGCGGCCACCGACGCCGACCGGCTGGCGGCCGCGATGAACCCGTCGTTCCTGGCCGCCCTGATGGCCCGGACGGGCCGCTCCACGAACACGATCGACCTGGTCACGGTGGCGGGCGCGCTGCCGGGCGGACCGGACATCCCCTTGCGGGAGATCGAGGATCCGGACCACCCGCGGGTGGCGCGGGCCCTGAAGGTCCGGGACGGCGTACGGGTGTGGGCCGCGGACGGCGGGGTGCTGGTGCTCGGCCGGGGAGTCGCCGGCCGCTGGGAGTGCGCCGTCGAGGTGGACGAGGAGGTCCGCGGGCGGGGTCTGGGCGTCGCGCTGGCGCGAGCCGCCCGCCATCTGGTGCCGGACTCGGTGGTGTGGTCGCAGCAGTCGCCGGGCAACGCCCGCAGCGTGCGGACGTTCCAGACGGCCGGCTTCCGTCCGGTCGGCTCCGAGGCGCTGCTGACCGCCAACTGACAGGGCATCACATCATATTCCGCAGAGCGGAAGATGTTTTTCGGTCCCACCCGGAGCGGATTCCGCCAAACCCGCGGCCCCCTTCGTCACTCTCCGCCGTCGGCGGCTAACTTCATGGCGTCGCCGCCACACCAGGAGCACAGGGCTCCCAGGGACAAGCGGCGCAAGGGTGATGTCATCAGTGACGATCACAACCGACTCCTTCACGGTCCGCCCCTTCACCCCCAACTGCCGTCTCCTGGTGGACGAGGGCGACCATGTCCTGATCGGGGTCTCCCCCGGCAACAGCTACTTCTCCGCCCGGCGCATCACCGAGCTCGCCCGCTGGGCCGCGCCACGCTTCACCGCGGTGGACTTCGTCTACGCCGATCTGCATGTGGCCTCCGTCTTCGCCGCCCTCGGCCACGCCCCCGAGCAGGCCGTCCGGCGCGCGTCCAAGGAACTCAAGGCGGTACGCCGGCGGATCCTGGGCGGCGTGGAGGCCGCGGGCCCACCGGGGCGGCGGATCGGCGTGCGGGCGCTCTCCGAGTTCGCCGGCGATCCGGTGTACGCGCTGCTGCACCGTCGGGTGCGCCACTTCCTCGCCACCGACGAGGAGTTCCGCAAGAGCTGCGACCGCATGGTGCGGCAGTTCCTGGCCCCCAGGATCGGCGAGGGCGGGGCCGTCACACCCGAGCAGCGCTCCGCGTGCCTGGACTACATCGCCGCCGAGCTCCCCTTCTTCCTCGACACCCCGGGGATCCTCGCCGTCCCCTCCTCCGTCTCCTGCTACCACGCGCTGATGCCGCTCACCGAGCTGCTCTTCGGCAAGGGCGGCGGACTGCGGGCCGCCCGCAACCAGGGCTACGCCGTCGTACGGCCGGACGGACCCGGAAGGAGCGCGGACGATGGACACCGGACAGCTGCAGCTTGACTTCCCGCTCTCCCGGCGGGGCGACGTGCTTCCCGCGGAGTGCGCCGCACTGCGCGAGAAGGCGCCCGTGGCCCGGGTGCGGACCCTCACCGGCGATCAAGCCTGGCTGGTGAGCAGCCATGCCCTGGCCCGCCAGGTCCTGGAGGACGACCGCTTCGGTCTGAAGGAGACGGCCTGCGCGGACGCCCCGCGGCAGTACGCCCTCACCATCCCGCCCGAAGTCGTCAACAACATGGGGAACATCAACAGCGCCGGGCTGCGCGGCGCGGTGATGCGTTCGCTCAACCCGCGTGCGGACGACGGACTGCGCGGCTGGCTGCGCACCCGGGCCGACGAGCTGATCGAGGGGCTGCTCGCCGAGGGGCCGCCGGTCGATCTGCGGGCCGCCTTCGCCGACCCGTTCTCGGCGGCGCTGCACTGCAAGGTGATCGGGGTCCCGTTCCGCGACTGGCGACGGCTGATGTCCGGGCTCGACATCGCGTTCATGACCAGCGCCCGGCCCTTCGACGGGGCCGGACTGAACTGGTACAAGGACCTCGACTACATGGTCGAGCGGCTCAATGTGCCGGAGGCGGAACGCACCGGTCTGCTCGGCCGGCTGGCGGCGCTGCGGGAGGACGAGGAGTCGGCGCATCTGACCGACGAGATGCTCGCGACCGTCGCCGTGTCGCTCTTCGGCGCGGGCGCCGTCTCCACCTCCGCCTTTCTGCTGCTCGCCGTCGTCGCGCTGGTGCAGCGGCCGGAGCTGATCGGGTACCTGCGGGACCATCCGGAGCGGATGGGGCCCGCCGTCGAGGAGTTGCTGCGGTGGAACCTCTCCATCGGCGACGGACTGCCGCGGCTCGCCCTGGAGGACGTGAAGCTCGGTGACGTGCTCGTCCGCAAGGGAGAGCTGGTGCTCGTCCTGGTGGAAGGGGCCAACTTCGACCCGGAGGTCTTCGAGGACCCGGACCGTCTGGATCTGGAGCGCACGCCCAACCCGCATCTCTCCTTCGGCGGCGGACGGCACTTCTGCCCGGCCTCCGCGCTGGGCCGGCTGCACGCGGAGACGGCGCTGACCGCGCTCGTGACCCGGCTGCCGCGGATGCGGCTCGCCGTGCCCGAGGAGCAGTTGGTGTGGCGTACGGGCTTCATCAAGCGGCTGCCGGAGAGGCTGCCCGTGCTGTGGTGACACCCGCGCGCCCCGGTGCCCGGCGAGGTGCCGGGACCGGGGCGCGGCGGCGCCGGGGTGACGGCGTCAGCGGAAGACGCCGGTGTGTCCGAGCGAGTAGCGGCCGGGCTGCGGGTACACGGCGAGCCCGTGCGGCCCGCTGCCGACGGGGATACGGGCGAGCTGCTTGCCGCTCGTGGTGTCGATCGCGTACACCTCGGCGTCGTAACGGCCGGACAGCCACAAGACCTTGCCGTCCGCCGAGACACCGCCCATGTCGGGGCTTCCCCCGCCGGGCAGCCGCCACTTCTTCGTCAGCCGGTTCCGCGCGAAGTCGAAGACCGAGACGGAGCCCTCGCCGCGGTTGGGGATGTACATCTCCCGGGAGTCGCGGCTGATGTAGAGACCGTGGGCGCCCTTGCCGGTGGGCAGCAGCACCGGGGTGGTGAACTTCTCGCCGTCCAGCACCCAGACGCCGTGCGCCACCATGTCGGCGATGTAGAAGGTCCTGCCATCCGGGGAGATCTTCACGTCCTGCGGCATCGCGCCGGTGAACGGCAGCTTCTGCCGGCCGATGACCTCCATCCTCTCCGTGTCCACCTTGAGCAGCTCGGCCGAGAACTCGCAGGAGACGATGAAGTAGCGGCCGTCGGCGGAGAAGTCGGCGTGGTTGACGCCGTAGCAGGGGACGGGCGTGGTCTTCAGCGGGGCCATGGTGTGCGGGTCGCGGAAGACGAGCTGACGGTCCAGCGAGGCCATCACGACGGCGTACTTGCCGTTGGGCGTGAAGTAGAGGTTGTACGGGTCGTGCACCTCCACCGGCTTGCCCGCCGCTCCGGTGGCCGGGTCGATGGGCGTGAGCGTGTGGCCGCGGTTGTTGTTGACCCACAGCGTCTTCAGGTCCCAGGACGGGACGACGTGCTGCGGCTGGTTGCCGACGGGGATCGTGTCGATGACCTTGTAGGTCCTCGGGTCGATGACCGAGACGGTGTTGGAGTTGGTGTTGGGGACGTAGACCCGCGAGGGGAAGCCCTTGACCGCGGGCGAGAACATGCCCGGCCGGTCCGCGGCGTAGACGTCCTTCGGGTTCAGCACCGGCGGCATGCCGGGCAGCGCGGCCGGGACCGCCTTCCTCGGCGGTGCGGGGGGCGGCGGCGCGGTGGTGCTGCTGTCGGCCCGCGTCGGGCCGGCGGGCGAGCCGCAGCCGGCGAGGAGGGCGAGGAGGGCGCCGGCGACGACCGCGCCGGCCCGTCGCGTGGCAGGGAGTCTCGGGTGCATCAGCTCAGCAGCTCCGTGGTGGTGACCGCGTGCAGGCCGCGGCGGTCGAGTTCGGCGAGCAGGGCGGGGAGGGCGGCGACCGTGTCCGGGTAGCCCAGGTGCAGGCTGACCACCGAGCCGGGCCGGATCTGCCCGGCGACGTTGCGGGTCACGGCCGTCGCACCGGGCGAGGTGAAGTCCAGCGAGTCGACGTCGTACGAGAGGACATGCGGATAGCCGGCCCTGCGCGCGAGCCGGACGAGCAGTGGGGTGGCGTACTGGGCCCGGGAGGGGCGGAACCAGGTGCCGATCGATCCGGTGAGCCTGCGCAGCCGCTGTGCGCAGTCGGTGATCTCGGCGTAGGCGTCGGCCTCGGACATCTCCGAGATGCTCAGATGGCGCTGCGTGTGGTTGCCGAGGTCGTGTCCGCCGTCGAGGATCCGCCGGGCCAGCTCCGGGTACTGGTCGAGCCAGCTGCCGACGGCGAGCACCGTGAGCCGGGCCCCTGCCCGCTCGGCCTCGGCGAGCACGGCCCGGGTGACGGCCGGGTCGCCCTGGCCGTGGAAGGTCAGGGCGACCCGGTCACGGTCGCGGGGACCGTTGCGGATCTGCGCGGGCTGCCCGGGAAACCGGCGCGCGGCGGGAACGGGACGCGTGCCGCGTGCCGACGGGGCGGGGGCGGCGGGCGGTACGGGCTTCCGGGCTTCCCCCGGGTTCTCGGGCTTCACCGGCTGCGCCGTGGGAGGACCGTCGTCGGTGCAGCCCGTGGCGAGGGCGCCGGCCACGGCCGCTCCCGCTCCTGCGCGCAGCGCGCCGCGACGGTCGATCAAGGTCACGAAAAGGCACAGTAGGTGCTCATCGGACAAAAGATAACGATTGCATCAGAAAGGCTCACCCGTCCGGCCCGCACCCAAGGGAGGTCCGGGCCAAGGCAACCGGCGAAACACCTGATCCAGCTCCCATTAACTCGATATTTACCAGGTGGGTGGCCCACCTCACCTATGATTCACTTCTCCTTGGTCAATATTTGCCCGATTATGCCGGAGTAGGAGTTTTTGGCATCGAGTCGCCCGTCTGCCATAGTCGGAAACACGACCCCCATTGACCCGGGCCAGGTCGTCTTCGGACGCCGTGGAAACACCCCCCCGTTCCACGGCGCCGTGCAGAAGCCCCCGACGCGCCGCACCCCGGCCCGTACGGGGGTTTCTGCGTGGCGGCACGCAAAAAGGGGGCCGCACCGATGGCGCGGCCCCGCGTCAGGAGGAGAGGCGGTCCGTCACCCGCATCTCGAACCAGGTGGTCTTGCCCCGCGGCAGCAGATCGACGCCCCAGCGATCGGAGAGCTTGTCGACCAGGAAGAGGCCGCGCCCGCTGGTGTCCAGCTCCTGGACGGGCATCAGACAGGGCAGCCCGCGCGAGGGGTCACGGACCTCGATCCGGATCCAGCCGCGGCGGCGCAGCATCCGCAGGCCGAAGACCCGTGCGCCGGTGTGCCGCACGGCGTTCCCCACGAGCTCCGAGACCAGTAAAACGGCGTGCTCCGCGGTCTGGGCGGAGAGCGCCCACTGGCGCAGCACCACGCACTGGGTCAGCCGGCGCGCGGTGGCGGCCGACTCGGGGCGCGAGGGCAGCCGGACCTCTTCCTCGGTGGGGTCACCGAACAACTCGATGACTTCGAGGGTCTGTTCGCCCTCGGCCACAGGCATCCAACGCGCTGCGGTGGCACTGCCGCGCTGCCGCATGTGTTCCACACCTTCGAGGCCCGCCATGCTCCCATCATGGCCGCAACAGGCGGCCCGCGTGGCTGTTCCCGCGGAATAGAACCCCAGGAACGAGGCATTCCGAAAAGACCAACTGGCATATGACTCCGGCGACATACGGGTGCATTCACCCCGCCTGAGCTGCACTGACGCACGGTCGGCGAATGATCACCGAGCGCAGCGGGCGTACGCCGCTTAAGTCTGCCTTAAGGTCCGGTTAAGACCCACACATGGTTGACGGGGCACTCGAAGGTGTCAACTGACCAGAATTCAGAGGAACTTGGCCTTGCCCGGGCCTTCCTCCACAAAACTGCGCATACCGCGCTCGCGGTCCTCCGTCGCGAACAGGCCTGCGAACCAGTTCCGTTCGATCGCGAGGCCCGTCTCGATGTCCGTCTCCAGACCGGCGTCGACGCACTCCTTCGCGGCCCGCAGCGCCAGGGCGGGTCCCTGGGCGAGCTTCGCGGCCCAGGCGTGCGCCTGCTCGTAGACCTCGGCGGCCGGGACCACGCGGTCGACGAGCCCGATCGCGAGCGCCTCCTCGGCCTTCACCTGGCGGCCGGTGAAGATGAGGTCCTTGGCCCGGGACGGGCCGACCAGCCGGGACAGCCGCTGGGTGCCGCCGGCGCCCGGGATCAGCCCCAGCAGGATCTCCGGCTGACCGAGCTTGGCGTTGTCCGCCGCGATCCGGAAGTCGGCGCAGAGCGCCAGCTCGCAGCCGCCGCCGAGCGCATAGCCGGTGACGGCCGCGACGACGGGCTTGGGGATACGGGCGACCGCGGTGAACGACTCCTGGAGCGCACGGGACCGCACGACCATCGCCGCGTGATCCATGACCTGCATCTCCTTGATGTCCGCGCCGGCCGCGAACACCTTCTCGCCGCCGTAGAGGACGACGGCACGCACGTCGTCCCGGCGGCCCGCCTCCTCGGCGAGCTCGCGCAAACGGTTCTGGATGGCGATGTCCAGCGCGTTCATCGGCGGGCGGTCCAGCCGGATCGTGCCGACACCTTCGGAGACCTCGAGATTCACAGTCGTCATGCAGGCAGGTTAACCGGCGCTAACGACAACGGACCCGGTGCTGTCGGTCACAGCACCGGGTCCGCCGCACGGCGTCGAGGAGGTCCGGCCTCCCCGGGGAGGGCCGCTACTTCGTCCAGTCCGCCCAGGACATGTTCCAGCCGTTCAAGCCGTTCTCCGGGGCGATCTGCTTGTCCTTGGAGTTCTTCACGATCACGACGTCGCCGATGATCGAGTTGTTGAAGAACCAGGCGGCCGGCGTGCCCTTGTCGTAGCCGCCGCGCACGTCGCGCAGACCGACGCAGCCGTGGCTGACGTTGGCGGAGCCGAAGGTGCCCGACGAGGCCCAGTAGTTGCCGTGGACGAAGGTGCCGGATGTCGACAGGCGCATCGCGTTCGGGACGTCCTTGATGTCGTACTCACCGCCGAAGCCGACGGTGGCGCCGTTCATCCGGGTCACCTTGTACTTCTCGCTGATGACCATCTGGCCGTTGTACGTCGTCGTGGACGGCGCGCCCGCGGTGATCGCGACGTTCTTGATCTGCTTGCCGTCCCGGACCACCGTCATCCGGTGGGACTTGGCGTCCACCGTGGAGACCTGGCTGCGGCCAATGGTGAACTTCACCGTCTTGACCTGCTTGCCGTACACGCCCGGCCGTCCCTCGACGCCGTCCAGGTTGAGCTTCACCGTCACCTTGGTGCCGGCGGCCCAGTACTTCTCCGGCCGGAAGTCGAGCCGGTCGTTGCCGAACCAGTGACCCTCGATCGGCACCGACGGCTCCGCGGTCACCTTGATGGCCTTCTCGACGGCCTCCGGGCTGGTGATGCCCCGGGTGAAGTTGATGGAGACCGGCATGCCGACGCCGACCGTGGAACCGTCCTCCGGCGTGTACTGCCCGATGAAGGTGTTCTTCGGTACCAGCGTGGTGAACGTGGTGTCCTTCGCGGACTCACGGCCGTCCGAGTCCTTGGCCACGGCGTGCACCTTGTACTTGGTGGAGCCGGCCAGGTGCTGGAGCGGCTGCCAGGAGGCGCCGTCCGCCGCGACCTTGCCCTCGATCGGGGTGCCCTTGTCGTCCTGCACGGTGACCGTGGTCAGCTTGCCCTCGGCCGCGGTGACCTTCAGCGCTCCGCTGGTGGCGACCGACGTGGCGCCGTCCTTGGGCGCGATGGTCACGACCGCCTGGGAGGCGGAGTTCCCGACCTTGCCCCCGTCCTTCTTCCCCTTGTCGGCGTCGCCCTTGCCGGAGCCCCCGCCCCCGCAGGCCGTCACGAGCACCAGCAGTGCCCCGACGACAAGAGCCAGCAACGCGGAGCCTCCACGCCCCCGCCCGGCACCGACCGATGCCCCCGATATCGGCTGCCCGTTCACCACGGTCTCTCCCCTCGCACGGCCTGGCCCCGCCACGGCCCGCACCCCCGCGCACCTCACGCACGCACTTCGCTAGATAATCACACCGCGGGTTGTTGAATCTTCCCGCGATTGTCACCGTTCAGTCCCAACGTGTTGGCCGGGCTCGGGGGATGGCGTGCAGGCCGTGAGGGGTGCGGGCCGTGCAGACCGTGATGGCTGCGCGAGGCCGCGGGGCGCGAGCCGTGGGGGCTGTGCTCGGGCCGCAGGGGTCAGCGCAGTGCGGAACCTTCCTTCCACCGCTTCCAGTCCAGGTTCCAGCCACTGAGCCCGTTGCCGGGATCGACCTGCTTGTCGGGCGAGTTCACCACCTCGACCACGTCGCCGATCAGCGTCCGGTCGAAGAACCAGCCGGCGGGGGTGTCCGAGCTCCCGCCCTTCACGTCCCGCAGACCGACACAGCCGTGGCTGACGTTGGTCGAGCCGAACGTCTCCGGCGCGGCCCAGTAGTTGCCGTGCAGGAAGGTGCCGGAGTCGGTCAGCCGCATCGCGTGCGGCACGTCCTTGATGTCGTACTCCCCGCCGTAGCCGACGGTCCTGCCGTCCATCCGCGTGACGTCGTGGAGCTCGCTGACGACCATCTTGCCGTTGTACGTCGTGGACTTGGGCGCCCCCGCGGTGATCGGCACGGTCGCCAGGACCTCGTCGTCCCGCCGTACCTCCATCGTCTTGGCCTGCGCGTCGACGACGGAGACCTGGGAGCGGCCGATGGTGAAGGAGACCTTCTTCTGCTGGATGCCGTAGGAGTGCGGCGCCGCCTGCACATCGCGCAGCCGCAGATCGATCGTGACCTTCGTGCCCGGCTTCCAGTACTCGCGCGGCCGGAAGTCGAGCCGGTCCTTGCCGAACCAGTGGCCCGCGATCTCGACGGGGGGCTCGGAGGTGACCCTGATGGCCCGTTCCACGGCCTCCCTGTTCCGGATCTCCTTGTTGAAGTCGAAGGAGACGATCATGCCGGTGCCCACCGTCGCCCGGTTCTCCGGTTTGAAGTAGCCGATGAAACGGCGGTCGGGGACCTCGGTGGTGAACGTGGTGTGCCGGGCCGAGCGGCGGCCGTGGCCGTCGAGGGCCAGGACGTCCACGCTGTACTTGGCCGCGAGGCCCAGCCGTGCGCCTCCGTTCGGCTTCCACCGCAGACCGTCGTCCGAGATCCGGCCGGGGATCTCGGTCGGCGCCTCGTCCTCGATCTGCGTCACGGTGACCCGTTCGAGCCGTCCGCTGCGCAGTGTCACTTCGAGCGGCCCCTTCGGATCCACCCCCTTGGCGCCGTCCTCGGGAATCACCCGAATGGCCTCCTCGGGGGACCGCGGCTTGCTGCTGATGTCGAATGCCCCGCCGGTGCAGCCGGAGAGCCCGGCCGTCAGTCCTGCGCATGTCAGGGCAATGGCCATGCCTCGCCCGGCCCGCTTCAGTACGTGTCTCACGACCACCCAACGACCGCCCCCCTCCAGGGGAAACGTGGGCGGGGGTCATGTTGGGACATCAGCAGCGAGGGAAGAACAGGTGGGAGGACCACGCGCGGGGCGTCACGGCCGGGACTCCGTGACCGCCGGGGGACGTGGCCCGACGAGCCGCGGGAGGCCGGCAGGTGACGAGCGCAGCCGAGCAGGAGACAGCGCAGCAGGAGGGGGTGCGGGCCGACGGGCCCGTCCCCCTCCGGGCAGCCGGCGTCAACGGCCGCCGGGCGGAGCCCGGTGCGCCCGGGCCGTCGGTGTGGCCCGGGGCACCGACACCACTCGGTGCCCGCTTCCGGGTGGGGCCGGACGGGGTAGCGGGAACCAACTTCGCACTGTGGGCGGGCGGGGCGGAGGCCGTGGAACTGTGCCTGTTCGACGAGGACGGCGTCGAGACCCGCGCGCCGCTGACCGAGCTGACCCATGAGATATGGCACGGCTTCGTCCCGGGGATCCACCCGGGCCGGCGGTACGGCTACCGGGTCCACGGCCGCTGGGACCCGTGGACCGGAGCACGCTGGAACCCGGCGAAGCTGCTCCTCGACCCCTACGCCCGGGCGGTGGACGCGGGCCGGGGGAACGACTGGGGTGCGCTGCCGCCCGAGGTGTACGGGCATGTCCGCGACTGGCCGCAGCAGCATGTCGCCGACACCGTGCGCGACGACCGGGACTCGGCGCCGTACGTCCCCAAGGGTGTCGTGGTGCACGACGACGACGACTGGGCGGACGACCGCCGGCCCAAGACGCCGTGGGCCGACACGGTCATCTACGAACTGCACGTGAAGGGCTTCACCAAGCTCCACCCGGACATCCCCGAGGAGCTGCGGGGCACCTACGCGGGCCTGGCGCATCCGGCGGCCGTCGACCATCTGGTCCGGCTCGGGGTCACCGCCGTCGAACTGCTGCCGGTGCACCAGTACGCCCACGAGGACCATCTGCTCAAGCGCGACCTGCGCAACTACTGGGGCTACAACTCCATCGGCTACTTCGCCCCCCATGCCGCCTACTCCTCCAGCGGGACGCGGGGCGAGCAGGTCGGCGAGTTCAAACGGATGGTACGCGCGCTGCACGCCGCCGGGATCGAGGTCATCCTCGACGTCGTCTACAACCACACGGCGGAGGCGGGCGAGCTCGGCCCGACGCTGTCGCTGCGCGGGATCGACAACCGCGGCTACTACCGGCTGCATTCGGACCCGCGTGCCTATACGGACTACACCGGCTGCGGCAACACCCTGCACGTGGTGCAGCCCCATGTGCTGCGGCTCATCACCGACTCGCTGCGCTACTGGGTGACCGAGATGGGCGTCGACGGGTTCCGTTTCGACCTGGCGGCGGCGCTCGCCCGGTCGATGCACGACGTCGACATGCTCTCCCCCTTCCTCGCCGTCATCGCCCAGGACCCGGTGCTGCGCCGGGTGAAGCTGATCGCCGAGCCATGGGACGTCGGCAGCGGCGGCTATCAGGTGGGTGCGTTCCCGCCCCTGTGGACGGAGTGGAACGACCGCTACCGGGACGCGGTGCGCGACTTCTGGCGCGGCTCGGTGCCGGACGTACGCGACCTCGGGTACCGGCTGTCGGGCTCCAGTGATCTGTACGCCTGGGGCGGGCGGCGGCCGTACGCCTCGGTCAACTTCATCACCGCGCACGACGGATTCACCCTGCGCGACCTGGTGACGTACGAGCACAAGCGCAACGAGGCCAACGGCGAGGGCAACCGCGACGGCACCAACGACAACCGGGCCTGGAACTGCGGCGCCGAGGGCGAGACGGACGATCCGCTCGTCAACGCGCTGCGCAGGCGCCAGATCCGCAATCTGCTCACCACCCTGCTCGTCTCCACGGGTGTGCCGATGCTGGTCGCGGGCGACGAGATGGGGCGTACGCAGGGCGGCAGCAACAACGCGTACTGCCAGGACAACGAGGTCAGCTGGGTGGACTGGTCGCTCGCCGCAGAGCCCGGCCCGAAGAGCCTGCTGGACCTCACCACCCGGCTGCTGGCGCTGCGCCACGCGCATCCGGTGCTGCGCCGGCGCGCCTTCTTCTCGGGCCGGGCCCATGCCGCCGACGGGCTGCGGGATCTGGCCTGGTTCACGTCCAAGGGCACGGAGATGACCGAGGGCGACTGGTACGCCCCGGCGTCCACGCTGGCGCTCTATCTCTCGGGCCGTGACATCCCCGGTCGTGACGCCCGGGGTGCGGAGGTGACGGACGACAGCTTCCTGGCGATCCTGCACGGGGCGGACCGTCCGACGGACTTCCGTCTGCCGGGCGCGCCCTGGGCGCAGTCCTACGAGGTGGTCGTCGACACCTCCTGGGAGGAGCAGGAGGCGGCGCCGGGAGTCGTGTACCGGGGCGGGGAGACGGTGAGCGTGGGGGCGCGGTCGGTGCTGCTGCTCAGAGCGAGGATGTGAGGGAGTCCCGGGGCGGCGTCCGGAAGATGGGTGCACGGGGCACCGGCCGCCGGTGAGTGGCCGGTAATTCGGGTGAGCGCTGTCAGTGGTGAACCGTAGGCTCACCCCTGATGTCGACACCACATGCAGCCACCGAGGACCGGTCAGCCGTGCGTTCGTTGCTGCGGTTGTGGCCCTATGTACGACCGGTGCGTACGCGCCTGTTCAGCGCGGCTTTCGTCGCCGTCGTCGCCTCCTGTCTCGGCCTGGTCATCCCGCTCGTCCTGAAGTGGATCGTGGACGGCCCGGTGGCGGACCGCGATCCGGGCGGGGTGTGGCTCGGGGCGCTCGCCCTGCTGCTGCTCGGGATCGCCGAGGCCGTGCTGTTCGGCTTCCGGCGGTGGCTGGTGGCCCGGCCGCTGGCCGGGGTCGAGGCGTCGATGCGCGCCGATCTCTACCGGCATCTCCAGCGGCTGCCGGTGGCCTTCCACGACCGCTGGGCGTCGGGGCAGCTGCTCTCCCGGGGCACCACCGACCTGATGCTGCTGCGGATGTTCCTCGCCTTCCCGCTGACCTTCCTGCTCGTCAACGCGACGACGATCCTGGTCGGCTATGTGATCCTGCTGGGCCAGGACTGGACGCTCGGGCTGGTACTGATGGCGCCGATCGTGCCGCTGGTCGTGCTCTGTTCGTACTTCGAGTCCCGCTACGCCGTCGTCGCCCGGCGGGCACAGGACCAGGTCGGCGATCTGACGACGGTGGTCGAGGAGAGCGTTCTCGGCATCCGCATCATCAAGGGCTTCGGCCGCCACCGCAGCCAGGCGCACGCCTTCCGCGAGCTCTCGCAGCGCCTGCGCGGGACCGAGCTGGGCAAGGCCCGCCTGCTGGCCGGGATCTGGGCCCTGATCACCACCATCCCCGAGATCACCATCGGCGCCGCGCTGGTGCTGGGCACGGTCCAGGTCGCGGACGGCGGTCTGTCGGCGGGCACGCTGGTGGCGTTCCTGTCGACGGCACTGGCGCTGCGCTGGCCCGTGGAGTCGATCGGTTTCCTGCTGGCGATGAGCCAGGAGGCGGCCACGGCGACCGAGCGGTACTTCGAGGTGATGGACGCCGGGAGCGAGTCGGACGTGCCCGCGGCGACGGGTCCGCCGGCCGCCGGCGGGGACGGGCTGTGCTTCGAGGCGGTCGAGTTCCGCTACCCGGACGCGGCCGCCGACGCCCCGCCGGTGCTCGCGCGCATCGATCTGCGAGTGAGGCCCGGCGAGACGATGGCCCTGGTCGGCGGGACCGGCAGCGGAAAGACCACGCTGACCGCGCTCGTCCCCCGGCTGCACGAGGTGACGGGCGGCCGGATCACGCTCGACGGCGAGGACATCGCCGCGATGCCGCGCGAACGGCTGCGGGAGCTGGTGTCGGTGGCCTTCGAGGAGCCGACCCTCTTCTCCGCGAGCGTCGGCGAGAACGTCCTGATGGGCACGGACGGCGCGGGCGCACCGGAGCTGGAGCGGGCGCTGGAGGTGGCACAGGCAGGCTTCGTGGCATCCCTCCCGCACGGCTGGGACACCCAGGTCGGGGAACAGGGGCTGAGTCTGTCGGGCGGTCAGCGCCAGCGGCTCGCGCTGGCGCGCGCGGTGGTCGGCCGCCCCCGTTTCCTGGTGCTGGACGATCCGCTGTCGGCGCTGGACGTCCACACGGAGGCGCTGGTCGAGGCGGCACTGCGGCGGGTTCTCCAGGACACGACGGCCCTGGTGGTCGCGCACCGGCCCTCCACGGTGCTGCTGGCCGACCGGGTGGCGTTGCTGTCGCAGGGACGGATCGCCGCGGTGGGCACGCACCAGGAACTGCTGCGTACGAACGCGGAGTACGCCTGGCTGATGTCGGGGGCCGACGGCGCGGATTCCGGCCCCGACGGCGCGCAGACCGTCGCCGGGGCAACGCACGGCGCCCGCGCCTTCGACGACCGGCTCAGTGAGGGGAGCGCGCGATGACCGCGACCACGACGACGACCGCCGCCGGTGCCGGTCCCGCCGGCGGCAGCGGCGCCCCCGTCGAGGGCGATCCCTTCGACCGGGACGACCTCCCGACGGCCAGGGGCGCGACCGGCGTCCTCCTGCGGTCGCTGCTCGCGCCGCACCGGGCGCGCGTCGTGCGCGTCGCCCTGCTCCTGCTGCTCCAGCAGGCCGCGGTGCAGGCCGGGCCGCTGCTCGTGGCGTACGCGATCGACCGCGGTGTGCCGGCGTTCCGGCGCGACGACTACGGCCCGCTGATCCTGGTGGCCGTCGGCTACGCGGTCTGCTCGTTCGGCGCGGGGCTGCTCCAGTACTCCTTCATCCGGGCGTCCGCCCGGGTCAACCAGGACGTCCTGCTCGATCTGCGCGGCCGTATCTTCCGGCACGCGCAGGCCCTCAGCGTCGACTTCCACGAGCGCTACACCTCGGGGCGGCTGATCTCCCGGTCGACCACCGATGTCGAGTCGCTGCGCGAATTGCTCAGCGAAGGGCTCCAGGAGCTCATCAACGTCATCCTCGCCTTCGTCTACATCTCCGTGATGCTGCTGTGGCTGGACCTCGGGCTGGGCGGGGTGGCCGTCGCCTCGTTCGTCCCGCTGTATCTGCTGGTACGGCTCTATCAGCGCCGGGCCAGGGCCGTCTTCGCCCGCCGCTCCACCGCGATCGCCGCCGTCATCGTGAAGTTCGCGGAGACGATGAACGGCATCAGGCCGGTGCGGGCGTTCCGGCGCGAGCAGGCGAACGACGCCGCTTTCCGGCAGCTCAACGACCGCCACGGCAGGATCAACGGCGATGCGCTCCTGGAGATGGCGCGCTATGTCGTCGGCTCGCGGCTCGTCGCCAACACCGCGGTCGCCGGGATTGTGCTGTGGGGCGCGTACCGGGTCGCGGACGGGACGCTCGCGCTCGGGGTGCTGGCGGCGGCCGTGCTGTATCTGCGCCGGCTCTACGACCCGATCGACCGGCTGGGGATGTTCCTCAACTCGTATCAGTCCGCGGCCGCGTCGCTCGAGAAGATCGCGGGCCTGCTGGCCCAGACCCCCTCGGTCCCGCAGGCCGCGGCCCCCCGCCCGCTGCCCGCGCTCGCCGGTGACCGGCCGGGCCGTGAGGTCGTGTTCGACGAGGTGCGCTTCGCCTATCGCACGGGTGGCGAGGTACTGCCCCGCTTCGATCTGACGATCCCCGCCGGCCAGACCGTCGCGGTCGTCGGCACGACGGGTGCCGGCAAGTCCACGCTGGCCAAGCTGCTGGCCCGGTTCTACGACCCGACGGAGGGCCGGGTCCTCCTCGACGGCGTCGATCTGCGCGACCTGGAGACACCCGAACTGCGGCGAGGGGTCGTGATGGTCACCCAGGAGGCGTTCCTCTTCTCCGGCACGGTCGCCGAGAACATCGCCGTGGGACGCCCGGACGCCACCCGCGAGGAGATCGAGCGGGCGGCGCGCGCGATCGGCGCGCACGAGTTCATCAGCGGCCTGCCGGACGGCTACGACACGGACGTACGCAAGCGGGGCGGCCGCATCTCGGCGGGCCAGCGGCAGCTGGTGGCCTTCGCCCGTGCGCTGCTCGCCGACCCGTCGGTACTGATCCTCGACGAGGCGACGAGCTCGCTGGACATCCCGGGCGAGCGCGCGGTGCAGCGGGCGATGGACACGGTGCTGCACGGGCGTACGGCCGTGGTCATCGCCCACCGGCTGTCCACGGTGGAGATCGCGGACCGGGTGCTCGTCATGGAGCACGGCCGGATCGTCGAGGACGGCGCTCCGGCCGATCTCGTCGCGGGCACGGGCCGGTTCGCGGAACTGCACCGGGCGTGGCGGGACAGCCTCGTCTGAGGCGGTGTGCCCCCGGCGGCATCCGGTGGATGCCGCCGGGGGCGGACGCCGCGGAGTCGGTCAGGGAAGCAGCTTGTTGACGGCCGCGGTGCCTTCCTCGGCCATCTTGCGCTCCGCCCACTTCAGGTTCGCGGGGGTGACGTCCCGTCCCGAAGCCAGCACCAGGTCCTCGGGGGTCACCTCGCCCTCGGCGCCGGTGCGCAGTCTCGCGTCGGGCGTCACGTCGCCGGGTGACGGCCGCTGCGACTCGGGTTGTGTGCTCATGTGCTGCCTCCTTGTGTGCTCCATGGGGCTCGCGGCCCCCTGGGGCGTCCCCTCTCGGGGTCGCCGGCCGTCAGCGACGGCCGGCGATGGTCTCCTCGACCCATGTGCGCAGGGTCGCGGCGGGCGCCGCGCCCGCCTGGCGGGCGATCACCTCTCCGTCGTCGAGCAGGAGCAGGGTCGGTACGGCCTGCACCTGGAACCGCTGGGCGATGCGGGGGGCCTGGTCGACGTCGACCTTGACGAGCTTGATCCGGCCGGCGAGTTCGTGGGCGACCTGTTCGAGAGCGGGGCTGACCATGCGGCACGGTCCGCACCAGGTGGCCCACAGATCCACCAGGACGAACGGGGTGGCCTTCTCCGCGACGTCCGCGAAGTCGTCGTCGCCGGCGTCGGTGATCCACGGCAGGTCGGCCCCGCACTTGCCGCACCGGGGGCGCCCGTCGGCGGACGCCGGCACCCGGTTCCTTCCGCCGCACCGGGTGCAGGTGACCGTTGCGCTCGTGACCGCGGCCACCGGACTCACGCGGCCTTTCGCACGTCGGCGGGGTCGGTGCCGCCGTAGGTGACGATCAGTTCGCCGTTCTGCGCGTCGACCCGGATCTCCGATCCGTCCTGCACGTCACCGCGGATGAGGGCCCGGCCGATCAGCGTCTCGACCTCGTGGGAGATGTACCGGCGCAGCGGCCGGGCTCCGTAGACGGGGTCGAAGCCCTGCTGGGCGATGAGTTCGACGGCGGGCTCGGTGAGGTGGACGGTGATCTGCCGTTCGGTCAGGCGCCGGCGCAGGTCGGCGAACTGGAGCTCGACGATGTGTTTGATCTGGTCCATGCCCAGCGGCTTGAACAGCACGACGTCGTCGATACGGTTGAGGAATTCGGGGCGGAAGTGGCTCTGCAGTTCGCCCATCACCAGGGCGCGTGCTTCGGGTTTGATCTCGCCGTCGGCGCTCACTCCGTCCAGCAGATAGGTCGAGCCGAGGTTGGACGTCATGATGACGACCGTGTTGCGGAAGTCGACGGTGCGGCCCTGGGCGTCGGTGATACGGCCGTCGTCGAGGACCTGGAGCAGGGTGTTGAACACATCGGCGTGGGCCTTCTCCACCTCGTCGAACAGGACCACGGAGTACGGCTTGCGGCGCACGGCCTCGGTGAGCTGGCCGCCCTCCTCGTAGCCGACGTATCCGGGCGGCGCTCCGACCAGCCGGCTCACGGTGTGGCGTTCCTGGTACTCGCTCATGTCGAGGCGGATCAGGCTCTCCTCGCTGTCGAACAGGGCGGCGGCGAGTGTTTTGGCCAGCTCGGTCTTCCCGACGCCGGTGGGGCCGAGGAAGACGAACGAGCCGATGGGCCGACGCGGGTCGCGGATGCCGGCGCGCGCCCGGATGATGGCGTCGGTGACGAGTTTGACGGCCTCGTCCTGGCCGACCACACGCTCGCCGAGGATCTCGTCCAGTCGCAGCAGCTTCTCCCGCTCGCCCTCCTGGAGGCGGGTGACGGGGATACCCGTCCAGGCGGCGACGATCTCGGCGATCTCGTCCTCGGTGACGACCTCGCGCAGCAGCCGGCTGTCGCCCTGCTTGGCCGCGAGTGCCTCCTCCTCGGCCGCCAGCCGCCGCTCCAGCTCGGTGAGCCGGCCGTAGCGCAGCTCGGCCGCGCGGTTGAGGTCGTAGACCCGTTCGGCCTCCTCGGCGTCCTGGCGGACCTGTTCCAGTTCCTGCCGCAGTTCCTGCACGCGCCGGATGGCCTGGCGTTCGGCCTCCCACTGGGCGTGCATGGCGTCGGACTCGGAGCGCAGATCGGACAGTTCGCGGCGCAGTTCGTCCAGGCGCTTGGCGCTCGCCGGGTCGCTCTCCTTCTCCAGCGCCGCCTCCTCGATCTCCAGCCGGGTCACCCGGCGGGTGATCGAGTCGAGTTCGGCCGGCATGGAGTCGATCTCGGTCCGCAGCCGGGCGCAGGCCTCGTCGACCAGGTCGATGGCCTTGTCCGGCAGGAAGCGGTCGGAGATGTATCGGTGGCTGAGGGTCGCGGCGGCGACCAGCGCGGTGTCCTGGATCTTCACGCCGTGGAAGACCTCCAGGCGTTCGCGCAGCCCGCGCAGGATGGAGACGGTGTCCTCGACGCTCGGCTCGTCCACCACGACCTGCTGGAAACGGCGTTCGAGGGCCGCGTCGGACTCGACGTACTTGCGGTACTCCTCCAGCGTGGTGGCCCCGATCATGTGCAGCTCACCACGGGCCAGCATGGGCTTGAGCATGTTGCCCGCGTCCATGGCGCCCTCGGCGCCACCGCCGGCTCCGACGACGGTGTGGAGTTCGTCGATGAAGAGCAGGATCCGCCCCTCCCCGCCCTTGACCTCGCTCAGCACGGCCTGGAGACGCTCCTCGAACTCACCGCGGTACTTCGCGCCCGCCACCAGCGAACTCATGTCGAGGGCGAAGATCGTCCTGTCACGCAGCCCGTCGGGCACATCGCCGCGGACGATCCGCTGCGCCAGACCCTCCACGATCGCGGTCTTCCCGACCCCCGGATCACCGATCAGGACGGGGTTGTTCTTCGTCTTACGGCTGAGGATCTGGATCACACGCCGGATCTCCTCGTCACGGCCGATCACCGGATCCATCCTGCCCGTCCGCGCCTCCGCCACCAGGTCACGGCCGTACTTCTCCAACGCCTCGTAGGAACCCTCGGGCGTCGCCGAAGTCACCCGCTGATTCCCGCGGATACGGGTCAGGGCGGACAGGAAACCGTCCTTCGTCACACCGTTCTCGGCGAGCAGACGCCCCGCACCCGTCGCGGACCCCTCATCGACCAACGCCAGAACGAGATGCTCGACCGACACGTACTCGTCCTTCAGCCGCTTGGCCTCCCCCTCCGCCGCGTCCAGCAGCTTCGCCAGCCGCTGCGTGACGAACACCTGCCCCGGAGTCGCACCGGGACCGGTCACCTTCGGCCGCCGCGCCAACTCCGCGGACACCGCCGAACGCAACGCCTGAGTATCGGCGCCCGCCTGATCGAACAGCCGTGGAATCAGCCCGTCCGGCTGGTCGAGAAGAGCCAGCAGCAGATGCTCGCCGTCGACCTCGGTCTGATTCAGCCGGCCGGCGATCGTCTGCGCCTCCTGCAAAGCCTCCTGCGACTTCTGGGTGAGCCGGTTCATATCCACGATTCGTCCCTCCTCGAACTGGTCTCGCTACGCCGCAGCGCGTCCTCGAGTTCGGCGATCCGGTCGAGCAGATCGAGCACCAGGCCGATGGACGCGTAGTTGAGGGGGAGCCCGGCCCGCAGCCGCTGGATACGTGCCAGGGTCGCGGGAGCGGTCGGCGCGAACCGGAGCTCTCCACGGCTGTCGCGGGTCGCCGTCACGAGGCCGAGGCTGACGAACCGCCGTACGAGGTCGGGGTGGAGACCCGAGCGCCGGGCGACGGTGTCGAGGTCGAGCCGGCGCGCGGGCACCATCGCATGGCTGCGGACCCGCACATCGAGGTGTTGTGGCGGTGCTGCCTTGGTGCGGCTCGCTCCCCCGGGTGCCGGGGCGGCTGCGGATCGCGGGTCGTTGCTCATCCTGGCTTCCTCGGGTCGAAGGTGGACACGGCCGCCAGCTTCTCGAAGAGCTCACGCTCCTCGTCGTCGAGCTCGGGCGGCACCATGATGCGGATCTCGGCGTAGAGATCTCCGTCGGGGCCGCGCGGGTTGGGCATGCCCTCGCCGCGCAGCCGCAGCCGGCGGCCGCTGGAGGAACCGGCGGGCACCGTGACCCTGGCCGAACCGGTGGGGGTGGGGACCGGCACGGTCGCGCCGAGCGCCGCCTCCCAGGGGGTCACCGGTACCGCGACATGGATGTCCCGGCCCTCCAGGCGGAACTGTGCGTCGGGCTTGATCCGGACCCGCAGGAGCAGGTCGCCCGCGGGTCCGTCCCCGCTCCCCCGTCCGCCCTCCCCGGCGAGCCGGATGCGCTGCCCGTCGACCACTCCGCGCGGGATGTTCACGTCATAGGTCCGCTGCCCGTCCGGGCCGGCGAGGGTGATGCTCCGGTGACCGCCCCGGTACGCCTCCCCGACGCTGAGCTCGATCTCCGCCTCCTGGTCGGCGCCGGGTACCGGGCCGAAGCCCCCGCCGCCCGCACCGCGCCCGAACATCCCGCCGAACAGGTCCTCGAAGTTGATGCCCGAATCGTCGAACCCCTGGCCGCCGCCGGTGCTGTAGCGGACCCGGCCGCCTCCGCCCGGCCGGCCGTACGAACCTCCGCGCGCGCCCGCCCCCGCGGCCACCCGCTCGTCGTAGTCCTCCGGGACCTGCCGGAAGTTCTCGCCGAAACGGTCGTAGCGCTGCCGCGTCCTGGGGTCGGAGAGCACGCTGTACGCCTCGTTGATCTCCTTGAAGCGCTCCTCGGACTGCGGGTCCTTGCTGATGTCGGGGTGATGCTTGCGCGCCAGTTTGCGAAACGCCTGCTGGATCTCGTCGGAGTCCGCGTCACGCCGCACCCCGAGCACGTCGTAGTAGTCACGGGCCATGGAGGGCCTCACTCCTGCCGTTTCGCGACGACCACGGAAGCGGGCCGCAGTTGGCTCTCACCCGCGCCGTAGCCGGGACGTACGACCTCGACGACCGTGTTCGGCTCGGCGCCCTCCGCCTCGACGACGCCGACGACCTCGTGCTCGGCCGGGTCGAAGGGCACCCCCGTCCGGTCGTCGCGGGGATAGCCCAGGCGGGTCAGCACATCAACAGCCTGGTCCCGTACGGCTTTGACGCCTTCGAGCACGGGAGAGGAATCGGACCCGGCATGGGCGAGGGCCAGTTCCAGATTGTCGAGCACCGGCAGCCAGGCCGCCGCGGTACGGGCGCGCTCGGCGCCGCGCTCGCGCTCCAGCTCCCTGGCATGGCGTTTGCGGAGATTGTCCAGATCGGCGAGGGCCCGATGCCAGCGGTCCCGGAGGTCGGCCAGCTCGGCGGTGCGGTCGTCCGCCTCCGGCACCTGCCGGGGCTCCGCGGAGTCCGGCCGGTCGTCGGACCGCTCCGGCGGGGTGGCGCCCAGCTCGTCCGGGGACGTCACCGGCCCCTGTTCGGTGGACATGACCGCACCTCAGCTCTTGTCGAATTCGGCGTCGATCACGTCGTCCTCGGACCCGCCGGGACTCGCGGCTCCGGCGTCGGCCCGGTCCTGCCCGGCTGTCTCCGCGCCCGCGGGCTGGGACGCCAACGAGGCGTAGATCTGCTGGAGTTCGGAGGTCAGCGGCCTGACCTTGTCCACCGGCGCCGACTGCTGCACGGCCTCGCGCGCTTCGGTGACGAGCATCTCGGCCCGCGCCTTCTCGTGCGACGGCGCGGCGTCGCCCATCTCACCGAGGCGTCGTTCGACCTGGTACGCGACGGCGTCCAGCTCGTTGCGGGCGTCCACGGCCTCGCGCAGGGCCTGGTCCTCCCCGCGGTGCCGGTCGGCCTCCTGGACCATCCGTTCGACCTCGCTCTGGTCGAGGTTGGATCCCTCGCTGATGGTGATGCTCTGTTCCCTCCCGGTGTCCTTGTCGCGCGCGGTGACGTTCAGGATGCCGTTGGCGTCGACGTCGAAGATGACCTCGACCTGCGGCTCGCCGCGCGGTGCGGGGCGGATGTCGGTGAGCTGGAAACGGCCGAGGACACGGTTGTCCGCGGCGAGTTCGCGCTCGCCCTGGAGGACGACGATGTCGACCGCGGCCTGGTTGTCCTCGGCGGTGGAGAAGGTCTCCGTACGGCGGACGGGGATCGTCGTGTTCCGCTCGATGATCTTGGTCATGACTCCGCCGCGGGTCTCCACACCCAGGGACAGCGGGATGACGTCGAGCAGCAGAACGTCCTGGACCTCGCCCTTGAGCACACCGGCCTGGATCGCGGCGCCGAGCGCCACGACCTCGTCCGGGTTGACGCTCATGTTCGGGTCCTTGCCGCCGGTGAGGCGGCGGACCAGCTTCTGCACGGCCGGGATTCGCGTCGATCCCCCGACCAGGATGACCTCGTCGATGTCGTTCTCGCTGACCTTGGCGTCGGCCATCGCCTGCTTGACGGGTTCCAGGGTCCGCTCGACCAGGTCCGCCGTGATCTGGTCGAACGTGGAGCGCATGACCGTCTCGGTGAGGTGCTTGGGGCCCTCGGCGTCCGCGGTGATGAACGGCAGATTGACCTGGGTCTGGGTCACCGAGCTCAGTTCCGTCTTGGCCTTCTCCGCCGCTTCGAAGAGCCGCTGGAGCGCCTGCGGGTCCTTGCGCAGGTCGATGCCGTTGGACTGCTGGAAGTTGTCGGCCAGGTGGTCGACGAGGCGGCGGTCGAAGTCGTCGCCGCCGAGGTGGCTGTCGCCGGAGGTGGAGCGCACCTCCACCACGCCGTCGCCGACGTCCAGGATGCTCACGTCGAAGGTGCCGCCGCCGAGGTCGAAGACGAGCACGGTCTCGTGCCCCTTCTTCTCCATCCCGTAGGCGAGGGCGGCGGCGGTCGGCTCGTTGATGATCCTCAGGACATCGAGGCCCGCGATGCGGCCGGCGTCCTTGGTGGCGGTGCGCTGCGCGTCGTTGAAGTAGGCGGGCACCGTGATGACGGCCTCGGTGATCTTCTCGCCGAGCTGCTTGCTCGCGTCGTCGACGAGCTTGCGCAGGACCAGGGCGCTGATCTCCTCGGGCGCGTACATCTTGTCGCGCACCTTGAAGCGCGCGACGCCGCCCTCGCCCTCGACGACGTCGTAGGCGACGGCCTTGGCCTCGTCGGAGATCTCGTCGTAGTGGCGGCCGATGAACCGCTTGGCCGAGTAGATCGTGCCCTTGGGATTGAGGATCGCCTGGCGGCGGGCCAGCTGTCCCACCAGCCGCTCCCCGTTGTCGGAGAAGGCGACGATGGAAGGCGTCGTGCGGGTGCCTTCGGCGTTCGGTACGACAGTCGGTTCACCCCCTTCCCACACGGCTATCACCGAGTTGGTGGTGCCCAGATCGATTCCGACTGCCTTACCCATGAGGAACTCCTTCGCCTGGCACTTCCCGGCATCCGCCCGTACCTGGGGGGCGTTTCCGTTGGGGGTGGGGCTGTGGGACGGCGTTCCGCGCGGTCCCGCCGTCACGCGGTGCGGGCACATGCCGACCCGGCTCGTGGCCACGGGGGCAGGCGTACGGCATCGGGCCGTGCCTCCGCCGGCGCGACGAACGGCCCCGGAGCATCGCCTCGGAGGGCATCACCGCTCGGTGTCTGCTCGCCCCCTCATCGTACCGAAAATGCCCAAATCGGATGAAACGCACAATTGCTGGCATGCCCGGTGTGGAAGACGGTATGCCCGGTGCCGCGAACGAGTTGGACCGAGCGAACCGCTCCGCGGGGCCGGGGACCGGCTACGGCGGGCCCGAGCCGTTCAGCCAGAAGGCTCCGTAGACGGCACCCGCCGCGGTCATCGTGGCCAGCGTCGCCCAGAGGTACGCGGTGCGTGACCGGGCGAGCACCACCGCGAGCGGCAGCAGCAGCGGAAAGGCCGGCATCAGAAGGCGCGGCTTCGAGCCGAAGTAGCCCGAGGCACCCAGCGCCAGCAGCGTGACGACGGCCGAGTACACCACCAGAGCCACCGGCTGGCCCTGCCGCAGGCCGATCCGGTGCGGCCACGCGGCCAGCAGGAACAGCAGGACGACCACGACGGCTGTCACGACGCCCGAGTGGGCGGAGGAGGAGAGGAAGCGGGCGAAGGCGATGCCTCCGTCGAAGCCGTTGCCCCAGCCCGCCTGCACATCGAGATATCCGAGCACATGACCCTGCCGGTGCCCCACCCACAGGACGAAGCCCGCGGCGCCCAGCGGCGCGATCACGCATCCCGCGGCCATGGCGGGCAGCGAGTCCGGGAGCCGGCGCCTCGTGCGCAGACTGTCCACCGTCGCCGGCAGCGCGGCGACGAGGAGGGCGGCGCACACGGCCAGCCCTATGGGTCGCGTGAGGCCCGCGAGAAGGGACAGCATTCCCGCGGTGATCCATCGTCCGGTGAGGACGGAGTACAGGGACCAGGCCGCGAGGGCGACGAAGAGGGACTCGCTGTACGCCATGGACTGGACGATCCCGACGGGCAGGGCCGCCCAGAGGCCCACCAGGACGAGACCGGCCCGAGGGCCGTGCACATGGCTCGCCACGGCGAAGATCCCCCACGCGGCCGCCACCGAGGCCAGGGCGCTCACCACGAGTCCCGCGTCGGGCAGGCTCAGCGGGCTCACCGCCGACAGACCCTCCTCCAGCCAGGGCAGCAGGGGGAAGAAGGCCATGCCGGACAGGCTCCGCCCGTCGGGCGCCTGGAGGGTGAAGTCGTAGCCGTGCTCGGCGACGCGGGTGTACCAGAGCGAGTCCCAGCGCCTGCTCAGCAGGACGTGGGCGCTCTTGCCGGTGGCCGCCGACCAGAGGGCCAGGACGACGAGGCCGAGGCAACGGATCGCCACGAAGAGCGCGAGCGAGGGCCGGGCGGCGCGAAAGCTGTTCCGTAGCGCCGCCAGGCGGGCGGCGACGAGGTCGCCGGGTGCGCGGAGCGACGGACGGGACGAGGTGATCGACATACAGCCTTCTGGGAGACGCCGTGGAGCGGGCAGGACGGACCATTGAACCCCGGGGCTGCCGCGGAGACCTATTTCGACGGTGCGCGGTCCCTTCCTTCCGGGGTGCGCGGACCGGCCCCGATCGCGCCGTCGGCGCAGCGGCCGCTCGGGCCCCATGCGCACCGTCCGTCTCTTCCCCCGGCACGGACCGTCCGCTGTCCGGCCCCACGTGCCCGTCCCCGCGCGGGCCGTCCCCTCTCCGCCGTACACGCTCCGTCCACGCACGTGACCCCCCGGCCAAGCACGCGGACGCGTCCCTCCGCCCGGCACGCAGCCACCACGACCCGCGCCCACCCGCGTATGTGATCGTGGGCGGCATGACGACTGATGCGACACCGGACCCGGCTCCGGAGACGGTGGTGGTGCCCGAGCTCTACGTCGGCTACCCCGGTGTGGCCTTCGGGGGCTTCGTGGCGGGGCTGCTCGCCGAACGGTCCGGCGCGGGCACCGTACGGGTCGACTTCCGCGGGCCCGTGCCGGTCGGGGTGCCGGTTCCGATCTCCGGGACGACGGACGCGGGCTGGGCACTGGGTCCCGCGGACCGTCCGCTGGCGACGGCGCGCCCCGCCGGACCCGACGACCGCCGGACCGAAGCGCCGCCGGCGCCCGGGTGGGACGAGGCGGTCGCCGCCACCGAGGCCTTCCGGGCGGCGCCGCCGCCGGGAATGGTCGACTGCTTCGGCTGCGGGCTGGACCGTACGCCCGACCGCGGGCTGCGCCAGCACTGCACACCGGTCCCGGGCCGCGACGTCGTCGCCTGCGGCTGGATCCCCGACCCGGCGCTCGCGGACTCCGACGGGCTGCTGCCGCCCGAACTGGTGTGGGGCGCGCTGGACTGCCCGGGGAACTGGGCGGGACGGCTGCTCGGGACCCAGCAGGCGGGTGCGGTGACGGCGTCCCTGACCGCCACACTGCTGCGCCCGGTGGCCGCGGCGGCGCCGCACGTCTCGTACGCCTGGCTGCGCGAGGAGTCGGGCCGCAAGCACACCATGGGCGTCGCCCTGGCAACGGCGGGGGGCGAGCTGTGCGCGGTCGCCGAGGCCCTGTGGCTGGATCCGCGACCGCCGGCCGCGTGACCCCGCGGGCCCGCCGACCGCCTCCGGACGGGCAGGTCCGAAAGGACGCGACGAGGGGCGCGGAACGCGCCACACTTCGGGGCGTTCGCCGCGGGCGGCGCGTACCCTCCCCCGGCCTGTCCGTTCGAACGGAACGCACACAGGTTTGATGTCGGGATTGTCGGCGGCTCAGGGCTTGTACGCCCGCCGGCCGGCGCCCCGGTGATGATCGACGAAACGTTCGCTTAACGAACATGACCAAACGGGCACCGGACGAAATCCGGCCAACTTGTTGACGCGGTCCTGACAGGACCCGTTCACCCCTGCGACTCTTCCCCCGTTCCACGCACCACATGCTCCGCAGGCTCTGCCCGGACGACCCCACCCAGTCGTCCGGTACCCCCCTCGCAGAAGGAGTTCGCGTGAGACCCACGCCTCGCCGGCGCACCACAGCGACCGGAGCGCTCATAGCCACCGCGGCCCTCCTTGCCGTCGGATTCCAGGCCGGACCCTCGTCGGCCGATCCGGCGGCATCCGCCGTTCCGGCATCGGCGCAAGCAGGGAAGGCCGACCCCGGCGCCCTGCCGCTGAGCCTGAGCCCCGCCCAGCGCGCGGAGCTCATCCGCAAGCAGAGCGCCACCACGGCGGCCACCGCGGCCGAACTGGGCCTGACCGCCCAGGAGAAGCTCGTGGTCCGGGATGTCACCCAGGACCGCGACGGCACCACCCACACCCGCTACGAGCGCACCTACGCGGGCCTGCCGGTCCTCGGCGGCGACCTCGTGGTCGCCGAGAGCAAGGCCGGCGCCACCGAGTCGGTGACCAAGGCCTCGAAGACGGTGCTCAAGGACGTCGACACCAGCGCCGACGTGACACCGGCCGCCGCGGAGAAGCAGGCACTCGGTCTCGCCAAGGCCGAGGGCTCCACCAAGACCGACGCGAACCGCGCGCCGCGCAAGGTGGTCTGGCTGGCGCAGGGCAACAAGCCGGTCCTCGCCTACGAGACCGTCGTCGGCGGCCTCCAGCACGACGGCACTCCGAACGAGCTGCACGTCGTCACCGACGCCACCACGGGCAAGAAGATCTACGAGTGGCAGGCCGTCGAGAACGGCACCGGCAACACGCAGTACAGCGGCCAGGTGACCCTCGGCAGCACGCAGTCCGGGTCCACGTACAACCTCACGGACGCCGGACGCGGCAGCCACAAGACGTACAACCTCAACCGGGGTACGTCGGGCACCGGCACGCTGTTCTCGGGTCCGGACGACGTCTGGGGCAACGGGCAGGCCTCCAACCTGGAGACCGCCGGCGCCGACGCCGCCTACGGCGCGGGTCTCACGTGGGACTACTACAAGAACGTGCACGGCCGTTCCGGCATCCGGGGTGACGGTGTCGGCGCGTACTCCCGCGTGCACTACGGCAACAACTACATCAACGCCTTCTGGCAGGACAGCTGCTTCTGCATGACGTACGGCGACGGCGCGGGCAACGCCAAGCCGCTCACGTCGATCGACGTCGCCGCGCACGAGATGACGCACGGTGTCACGGCGGCCACCGCGAAGCTCGTCTACAGCGGTGAGTCCGGCGGCCTCAACGAGGCGACCTCCGACATCTTCGCGGCGGCGGTGGAGTTCCACGCCAACAACACCCAGGACAAGGGCGACTACCTCGTCGGCGAGAAGATCGACATCAACGGCGACGGCACCCCGCTGCGCTACATGGACAAGCCGAGCAAGGACGGCGCGTCCAAGGACGCCTGGTACTCGGGCATCGGCGGCATCGACGTGCACTACTCCTCGGGCCCGGCGAACCACTGGTTCTACCTGCTCTCCGAGGGCAGCGGCGCGAAGACCGTCAACGACGTGAACTACGACTCGCCGACCTCCGACGGTCTGCCGGTCACCGGCATCGGCCGGGAGAAGGCCGCGCTGATCTGGTACAAGGCGCTCACCACGAAGTTCAACTCGACGACGAACTACGCGGCGGCCCGTACCGGCACGCTCGCGGTCGCGACCGAGCTCTACGGCGCCACCAGCGCCGAGGTCAAGTCCGTGACCGACGCCTGGGCCGGCATCAACGTCGGCGCCCGTCCCGGCGGCGGCGACCCCGACCCGGGCGGCGTCTTCGAGAACAGTGCCGACGTCGCGATCCCGGACAACGGTGCCGCGGTCACCTCGACGGTCAACGTCACCGGCCGCACCGGCAACGCCCCGGCCGCGCTGAAGGTCGGCGTGGACATCATCCACACCTGGCGCGGCGACCTGGTCGTCGACCTGGTGGCGCCGGACGGCACGGTGTACCCGCTGAAGCCGTTCAGCTCCTCCGACTCGGCGGACAACGTCCAGACCACCTACACGGTCAACGCCTCCTCCGAGGCGGCGAACGGTGCCTGGAAGCTGCGGGTCCAGGACCGGGCGCGGCTGGACACCGGCTACATCAACAGTTTCAAGCTGACCTTCTGATCCTTCGGGATCATCGGTCGCACAGCCGCCCGGGGTGGATGTCCACCCCGGGCGGTTTCGCGTGTCCGGCGCCTGATGTTCGGTCAGCTGGGGTTGCCGGCGTGGGTGAGCGTCTCCCAGCCGACGAACAGGTTGTTGGACCCGGCGGGCCGCTGCTGCTCGGTGAGCCTCTGGGTGTTGCTCATGTCGATGCCCATACGGGTGTGCAGGGCGTTGAACCCGACCTCGGTGACCGGCCCCAGCTTGTCCTTGAGGCTGCCCTTGCAGAGGTTGCCGGGAACCGGGGTGCCGAGCTGGTACTTGGCGTGCAGCCCGAGCGCGTGCCGCAGCCGGTCGGCGATCTCGGGGTAGAGGTCCTGGCCCTGGATGCGGGTGGTCTCGGCGAAGTGCGAGATGGCGGAGAGCCCGTAGCCGGTGTGGGTCAGATCGCGGCAGGTCTCCTGGCTGAGCCCGTCCATGAAGGTCGACTGGCCCTGCCAGTAGCCGATGATCTTGTCCCGGGTGTTGAGGCCGGACCCCGGCGCGGTCTTGGGCAGTGCGCCGTCGGAGGCGATGTAGATGTACGCCGGGACCCGGCCGCGGAACGTGGTGACGGCCTTGTCGTACGCCGTGCGGTCCTCCAGGAAGACCGCGATGCCGATCGCGGCCTCCATCATGCTCAGCTCCCAGTTGCCGTTGGAGTGCGAGCCGTTGATGACCTCGGGCAGGTAGACGTTGCGCAGCATGGTGCCGAAGCGCGCGGAGTTGGGCCAGGAGCTGTAGGTGTACTTGATGATCTCGGCGGCCCGCGGCCACGAGGAGCCCGCCCAGCCGGTCTGGAGCGGGGCGTTGCTGTTGGTGTGGTCCTTGATCACGGCGGACCAGGCGTCCATGATCTGGACGGCCTTGGCGGCATAGCGGCTGTCACCGCTGATGTACCAGGCGAGCGAGAGGGTGTACGCGGCGATCGCGTCCTCGCGCTCGTCGGTGCATCCGTTGTTGGGGTTGGAGTACGAGCCGCACTCGACGACCGCGCGGGGCTTGGCGGTACGCGAGAGCGAGGCGTATTTGCTGCCCATCATCTGGTCGTAGGCGCCCTTCCAGGGCTGGGCGTTCGCCTGGACCTTGGCCTTGACGAAGTCGAGCTGGGGGCGGCTGACGAGCACGCCGGGGTGGGTGAAGGCGGCCGGGGCCGCGGCAGCGGCGGCCGTCTTCACGGTGCCCCGAGGGGCCTCCTTCACGGCGGAGGCCGGGGATATGAGGGTGGCGGCGAGCACGCCGGCCAGCGCGGTGGACAGGGCGAGCGCGAGCGTTCGCGGCCTGCGCAGGGCGTGGGAGGTGGATCCGGTGCGCATGGGGATGCCTTCCGGGTGGGGGGCGAAGGTTCCAACAGGGTTCACTCATATGAACGTTGAGCGCGAGAGTGAACGCGATGGTGGACCAGGAAACTAAAGGCATCCCATGTGCACGTCAAGACACTGAGTTCACGTCATGAAGAAAGTGTGCCCGGCCGCATCGCGGCCGGGCACACAGCACAAACGCTCCCGAAGGAGCAGGGGTCAGCGCATCAGTACGCCCGCGCCCTCCCCCGTCGCCTCCGTGGGAAGGGCCACCAGACCCAGATCCGCGCTGGCCGCGAGCAGCCGGTGCGCGGGCAGGATGCGGACCGTGTAGCCGAACGGGCCCGTGCGGTCCAGCGCGAGCGGACCCTCGTACACCCAGCGGCCCTCCATGTCCGGGCCGCTCGCCGGTTTCAGCGGGAAGGTCTGGGCGTCGGCGATCGCGTCGTCGGAGTCCACCCGGCCCGCCACCGCCTGCACTTCCACGTCGTCCGGCTCCAGGTCGCCGAGCGCGACCCGCACCCGCAGCCCGAGCGTGGCGCCCAGCTCCGCCGTGCCCTCGGACGCCGGCTGCTCCGACGCCTCCACATGGTCCACAGCGACCCGCGGCCACGCGGTCCTCACCCGCCGCTTCCAGGAGGCCAGTTCGCGTGCGCTCTCCGCGCCCAGCGCCCGATGGGCCCGGGCCGCCGGTGCGTAGAGGCGCTCGACGTATTCGCGCACCATGCGCCCCGCCAGCACCTTGGGGCCGAGGGTGGTCAGCGTGCGGCGGACCATCTCGATCCACCGCGAGGGCAGGCCCTGGTCACCGCGGTCGTAGAAGCGCGGGGCGACCCGGTTCTCGATCAGCTCGTAGAGGGCCGCGGCCTCCAGGTCGTCACGGCGGTCGTCGTCGGTGGCCGCGCCGTCCGCGGTGGGGATCGCCCACCCGAAGTCCGGCTCGAACCACTCGTCCCACCAGCCGTCCAGCACCGACAGGTTGAGGCAGCCGTTCAGCGCCGCCTTCATCCCGCTGGTGCCGCAGGCCTCCAGCGGCCGCAGCGGATTGTTCAGCCAGACGTCGCAGCCGGGGTAGAGCTTCTGCGCCATGGCCATGCCGTAGTCGGGCAGGAAGACGATGCGGTGCCGCACCCGCGGGTCGTCCGCGAACCGCACCAGCTCCTGCACCAGCCGCTTGCCGCCGTCGTCCGCGGGGTGGGCCTTGCCGGCCACGACGATCTGCACCGGCCGGGTGGGATGCAGCAGCAGCTCCATCAGCCGGTCGCGGTCGCGGAGCATCAGCGTGAGCCGCTTGTACGACGGCACGCGGCGGGCGAACCCGATGGTGAGCACGTCCGGGTCGAGGACGTTGTCGACCCAGCCCAGCTCCGCCCCGTCCGCGCCCCGCTGCCGCCAGGACGCGCGCACGCGCCGGCGCACCTCGGTCACCAGCTGCTCCCGCAGCTCGCGGCGGAGCCCCCAGATGTCGGCGTCGGGGATGTCGGCGACGGCGTCCCAGGGCCCTGTGTCACCGACGGACATGGCGTCCTCGGCGCGGTCCGCACCGATCCGGCGCGCGCCGAGCCGGAACACCTCGGGCGCCACCCAGGTGGGCGCGTGCACGCCGTTGGTGACGGAGGTGATCGGCACCTCCTCGGCGTCGAAGCCCGGCCACAGGCCGGCGAACATGCCGCGGCTCACCGCGCCGTGCAGGGTCGAGACCCCGTTGGCGCGCTGGGCCAGCCGCAGTCCCATGACGGCCATGTTGAAGAGGTTGGGCTCGCCTCCCGGATAGGTCTCCATGCCGAGCTGGAGGATCTTCTCCACCGGGACCTCGGGCAGTTCGGCGTGCTCGCCGAAGTGGCGGGCGACCAGCTCCCGGTCGAAGCGGTCGATGCCGGCCGGCACCGGGGTGTGCGTGGTGAACACGGTCCCCGCCCGTACCGCTTCGAGAGCCGCCTCGAAGTCCAGGTCCCTGCCGCCCTGCTCGGCGGCCCGGCCCAGTTCGCGGATGCGCTCCAGGCCGAGGAAGCCGGCGTGCCCCTCGTTGGTGTGGAACACCTCGGGTTCCGGGTGTCCGGTGAGCCGGCAGTACGTCCGCACCGCCCGCACTCCCCCGATGCCCAGCAGCATCTCCTGGAGCAGCCGGTGTTCGCTGCCTCCGCCGTACAGCCGGTCGGTGACGTCGCGCTCGCCGAGGCCGTTCTCCTCGACGTCCGAGTCGAGCATCAGCAGCGGCACCCGGCCGACGTGGGCGACCCAGATGTGCGCCCGCAGCGAGCGTCCGCCGGGCAGCGCGAGGGACACCCGTGCCGGAGTGCCGTCCTGTTCCCGCACCAGGGTGACCGGCAGCTCGTTCGGGTCGAGCACCGGATAGTGCTCCAGCTGCCAGCCGTCGCGGGAGAGGGACTGGCGGAAGTAGCCGTGGCGGTAGAGCAGTCCGACGCCGATCAGCGGTACGCCGAGGTCGCTCGCGGCCTTGAGGTGGTCGCCGGCGAGGATGCCGAGACCGCCGGAGTACTGCGGGAGCGCGGCGGTGACGCCGAACTCCGGAGAGAAGTAGGCGACGGCGGCGGGGAACTCCGGCCCGCCGTCGCCGGAGGTGCCGCTGTGCGTCTGGTACCACCTGCGTCCGTGCAGATAGTCGTCCAGATCGGCGGCCGCGGCGGCCAGCCGGTGCAGAAAGGGTTGGTCCCCGGCCAGCTCCGCCAGCCGGGAGGCGGACACCGAGCCGAGCAGCCGCACGGGATCGCCTCCGGCCGCCCGCCACCCCGCGGGGTCGACGGCCTGGAAGAGGTCTCGGGTCTCGGTGTGCCAGGACCAGCGCAGATTGCGCGCGAGATCGCTGAGCGGGCGCAGCGGTTCGGGGAGGACGGGGCGGACGGTGAATCGACGAATGGCCTTCACGGGTCCCACCTTCGCAGGGGAGGTACGCATCCGAGGGGACGCACGGCGGTGTGCGTCTCTCCGTCATGCACGACGTTAGTCGCACCCCGCCCTCCGCAACCACGGCGCGCGGAGCCCGGTGGATGCTCGCCGGGGCATTCAGCGCCGGGCGCGCACCGTGGGGCCGTAGGGGGAGCCGAGGTTGACCGTGGTGGGATCGAAGGCTCCGGTGGCGGCGTACCGTGCGGCGATCTCGTCCCGCTCCGCCCGCGGGATCACCTCGTCGATGTCGGTGAAGCCGCCGGGGGCGCGCTCGTGGGCGAGGTTGATGACCACCTCGGGGCCCAGCCTGCGGTTGGCCCGCTGGAGTTCGGTCATGGCGGGCCTTCGGTCGGCCTCGTACGCGGCCAGCGCATCGACCGGGTCGGGGTGCTGGGCGAGGGCGTGGGCGAGAGCGCGGCCGTCGACGACCGACTGCGTCGCCCCGTTGGAACCGATGGGGTACATGGCGTGGGCGGCGTCCCCGATCAGAGTCGTACGGCCGTGCGACCAGCGTTCGAGCGGTTCGCGGTCGACCATCGGGTACTCGAACGCGGCGTCGGCCGCGTTCAGGACCTCCTCGACGCCGACGCCGTCGAACTCCCACCCCCGGTAGTGGTGCAGAAACCTGCTCAGGGGGACCGGGCGGTTCCAGTCGCCGCGCGGGTTCGCGCCGCCGGCCGTGTCGGCGGGCATCGCGAGCGCCCAGTTGACCAGCACCTCGCCGGTGTCCGGGTCCGGTTCGGTCATCGGGTAGACCACGGCCTTCTGCCGGTCGTCGCCGGCGATGACCATGAAGCGGCCGGCCCGCTCGGCGGGCAGCCGGGACACCCCCCGCCACACGAGCATGCCGTTCCACGGCGGATCGCCCTCACCGGGGTTGAGGGCCGCGCGGACGGTGGAGCGGATGCCGTCGGCGCCGATGAGGACGTCCGGTTCGAGGGAGGCACTGCCCCGGCGCCCGCCGTCACGGTGCTCCAGCTGCACCCGGGGGCGGCGGCCGCCGCCCAGCGCTTCGACGGCGGTCACCCTGACTCCGCCCACCACGGCCCCCGTCCCGAGCCGTTCGCGCACCGCGTCGCCGAGGGCGCCGAGGAGTTCGTCACGCTGGATGGACAGCTGCGGCCAGTGGTACCCGGCGCCGGTGCCGCGGGGCTCCCGGGAGACGAGTGAGCCGCTGCGGTGGTAGTAGCGCAGCTCGCGTGTGGCGAAGGAGCGTTTCTCCAGACGTTCGAGCAGTCCGAGCGCGTCGAGTTCGCGTACCGCGTTCGGCATGAGGTTCAGCCCGGCGCCGACCGGCCGGCTCTCGTGCACCGCCTCGACGACGGTGACCCGCCGGAAGCCCGCGGTGTGCAGGGCGAGCGCCGCGGTGAGGCCGGCGATGCCGCCGCCGGCGATCATGAAGTGGGTCATGGGTCGGGTCTCCTGGGACGTCGTCAGGCAACGGGGGCGGGCGGGCGCTCGACGGACCGGCGTACGAGCGTCTCGTTGTCCCGGGTCAGGTCGAGCACCGACCGCAGCAGCTCGATCGGGGCGCCGCCGCTGCCCGTCTCGTACTGCCGCACCTCCTCGCTGTAGGCCTTGCGGGCGATGGTGAAGTGGCGGGCGCGGAAGGTCTTGAGGATGCGCAGCACACGGGCGAGGGAGACCGCGGACCGGGCGAGCTGCGGCGGCAGCCGGTCGGCCTCCTCCCAGCTGATGGCGGCGGAGAGCTTGGAGACCGCGGAGACGCCGCCCCGGTGCGTGGCGTAGTGGTCGCGCCAGGACGGGAGGCTGTAGCGCACCGACTCGTCGAGGAAGTCGTCGTACGCCGGGCTGCTGCGGTCGCACTGCCACAGCGTCAGATCGACCAGCCACAGCGGCACCTGGGCGGCGGCGGGGCCGAGGTAGTCGGCGCCCGCCACGTCGATCTCCTCGAAGTAGCAGCGCATCTCCTTCGCGAAGAAGACCGGGGAGACCTGGGCGACGGTGAAGTCGATGGAGTCGACCATGGACCGGACGTGCCGGGCGGTGCGGTCCAGGGCGCAGGCGAACCCGGGGTCGTACGGTTCGAGGCGGGCGAGTTCGGCGCAGGTGTCGAGCGAGGCGACGAGGCCGGGGAACACCATCCGGACGGCTTCCTGGAGGTGGGCCTCCATCGGGTCGCCGGTGTACATGCGCTGACGGTCGCCGAGCGGGTTCCAGGTCGTGTAGTGGTGCACGGTGTCGCGCGGCACCATGTCGGTGCGCCGGCCGAGTTCTTCGAGCACCGGCAGCGCCTCGGGCACGGCGGTCAGCGGCTGTACGCCGTGCCGCTTGAGCGAGCCGAGCAGGATGCCCAGATCCCGCATGGCGGCGAGGGCGTCGGTGACGCCGAGGGCCGCCAGCCGGTCGGCGACGGGCAGGACGGTGCGCAGGGCGACGGTGAGAGCAGCGGTGTCGGCGTCGGCGTTCATCGCCGGGACGGCGGCGAGCAGGGCGTCGGCTCCCAGCGGGTCGGCGGCGCGTATCTCGGCTATCCGGTAGCGCGGATCGCCGCTTCGTTCTATTCCGGGCGCGACAAGGTCGTACAGGGTCAACGGAGGTCCCCCTCGGACAACGTCAGATCAACAGGTGGGATGCGGAGGTGTCGGCGCCGCGCGGTCACCGGGCGCCGTCGCCGCATGCGTGCCGGACCGCTCTGACCGGCGCGCTCTACCGGACTTGCTCTACTCCACGGCGCCGCCGACGCGGTCCTGCTGCGCCGGGGGCGTCGCGGGACCGGGGACGGGCGCGGACAGCGGCAGCCTCAGGGTCAGCAGGGCGGCGAGGGCCGCGAAGGCCGCGCCGGCGAGCAGCGCGGCACGGAACCCCTCGGTCTGCGGTACACCGCCGTTCGTGGTGCCCGCGGTGGCGACGGCGACCAGGACGGCGAGTCCGAGCACCGAGCCGAACTGCTGGCTGGTGTTGACGAGTCCGGAGGCGAGTCCCGTCTCGTCGGGCGCCGCGTCGGCGGTGGCCGCCACATTGGTGGTGACCATGACCAGCGGCAGCGCCACACCGATGACAAGGGTGGGCGCGAGGACCGTGGAGGCGAACGGGCCGTCCGCGGACAGCGCGAGCGCCAGCCAGAGCGTGCCCGCGACGAGTGCGGCGAAGCCGACGGTCATGGTGCGCCGCAGCCCCAGCAGGCCGATGAGCCGGCCGGTCTGCGGAGCGACGGCGACGACGACCAGCGACAGCGGCAGCAGGGCGAGACCCCCGGCCAGCGGGGAGCGGTCGAGCACCGTCTGGAGGAAGAGACTGACGAGGAAGAACATCGGGAACAGCGTCATCTGCGCCAGTGCGGCGAGGATGTTGGCCAGCCGCAGCGTGGGCCGGCGCAGCACGGCCGGCGGGACCAGCGGACGTGCCGTCCTCGACTCCCGTACCGCGAAGACCGCGAGCAGGAGCAGGCCCGCACCGCCGGCGCCGAGGGTACGGGGATCCGTCCAGCCCGCCTCCCCCGCGCCGACCAGGGCGTAGGCGAGGAGTCCGAGGCCGCCCGTGGCGGTGAGCGCGCCTGCGAGGTCGAAGCCCCGTACGGCGCCGCGACCACCGCCGTCCAGCAGCCGCAGCGCCGCCCCGCCGAGCGCCGGCGCGACGAGCACACTGAGCCAGAACGTGGAACGCCAGCCGAGGAGATCGGTGAGCACGCCGCCGAGCACGGTGCCCAGCACGCCGCCGAGGCCACCCATCGCGGCGAAGGCGCCGAGCGCCCTGTGCCGTCCGGGCCCGTCCGGGAACAGCCCGAGCAGCAGGGCGAAGGCGGCCGCCGCGGCGAGCGCCGCTCCGGCCCCCTGCACCGCCCGCGCCGCGATCAGTGCCCCGGCGCTGCCGGCGACCGCGCCGGCCGCGGACGCGGCGGCGAGCAGACCGAGTCCGGTGAGATACACCCGCCGGTGACCGAGCAGATCGGCGGCCCGGCCACCGAGGAGCAGCAGCCCGCCGAAGGTGATCAGATAGGCGTTGGCCACCCAGGACAGGCCGGCGGAGCCCGACCCGAGATCGTCGCCGACCGACGGCAGCGCGACATTGATGATCGCCGTGTCCATGATCAGCAACAGCTGGGTGGAGGCCAGCAGGGCGAGGGCCGCGCCCGGACGGCCGGAGGTCACTGGCCGGTCCCGAGGCCGTAGCCGTCGAGACAGGCCTGCGCCAGGTTCTCGCATGCCTCGGCCCCGCCCGCCCAGGTCTGCATGGTCAGATACACGTGCGGGGCGCCGTGGTAGAAGCGCTCGTACTGCTCGTGGCGGGCGGCGAACTCCGAACCGAGCGCGTCCCAGGCCAGCTTGAGCAGCTTGATCCGCTCTTCGGCCGCGGTGCCGGGCGCGCGCAGATACTTCGTCACCAGCGGACCGAGCTCGGGGTGGAGCAGATCCTCGGCGGAGGCCGGCAGCTGGATGACCGCCCCGCCGGCCAGCTGCTTGATCTCCCGCACGGCGCGCGGATACAGCTCGCCGGCCATGATGCGCTGCGCGTAGGAGATCTCGGTGCCGGGCGCGACCCCGCCGCGTCCGCCGTCGACCGGCTCGCAGGAGGCCTCGGCGGCCAGGACGAACGCCTTGGCCTGGGCGACCATCCCGAGCAGCCGTCCCACCGCCTGGGTGACGGGCGGCAGCTTGTAGGTGCCATTGGTACGTGTCATCAGAAGGGCGAGACCGGTCAGGAACTCGAGCTTGGTCCAGAAGCGGGTCGACGCCTGGTGGACGAAGTTGAGGTAGGCCGGCGTCTGCCACCACATGGCGGCGGTGGCGTCCACGTTCCGGTACGTCAGCACCCGCTCCCAGGGCACGAAGACGTTCTCGCAGACGAGCAGCGAGTCGTTCTCGTCGAAGCGGGAGGAGAGCGGGTTGTCGAAGACGCCGCGCGCCTGGGCCTCGTAGGAGGTGCGCGAGACGAAGGTCAGGCCGGGGGTGTCCGTGGGGACCGAGAAGGACACGGCGTGGTCGGCGTCCTCGGGGGCCAGCGGCTCGATGGTGCCGACGACGACCTCGTCCGCGAACACCGCACCCGTGCCGATCATCTTGGCGCCGCTCACCACGATCCCGTCGTCCTTCTCGGCGACGACCCGGATCACGAGGTCGTCCTCGCCCTCGCCGGAGTGCGGGTTGGTGATGGTGAACGCGCAGTACAGATCGTCGTCGGCGAGCCGCCGGTGGAGGGCGAGGGCGTTGTCCGCGCCGTCGAAGGAGCCGGTGGTGAAGACCTGGGGCACGGCGGCGAACGCGGCGGCCCCGCCGGCCATGTAGTCGGGCGTACGGCCGAGGAAGCCGAAGCTCGCCTCCGACCAGACCTTGTAGGCCGCGCGCCGCGCGACGAGGTCCTCCCGGCTGCGGGGCACGGTGTAGGCGCGGTGCACGCCGTCCACGGTGAGCACGTCCCGGTGCTCGTCGGACTGTGCGAGGTCGTAGAGGTGTGCGACGGACGCCGCGGTGTTGCGGAAGGCTCGGTGGCGGGTCACGTCCTTGACGCGCTCGCCGTCGAGCCACACCTCGCGCCCGTCACGAAGAGCTGCGAGGTATTCCCGGCCGGACCTGGTCAACGTCTCTCCTCGAACGGAATGTCCCCCGACACAGCCGAGCCTCGCCCCCGGTACGGACACGGGGCAATGAACGACCGTCCAGCGGTGATTAAGAACCGGCCAGTCATGCAGCTGAGAAGCTTCCGGTCCGGTACTCCCCCGGCGTCGTGCCGTACCACTTGCGAAAGGCCAGATGGAAGCCCACGGCGCTCTGGTAGCCGACGCGCTGCGGCACCGAGGACTGCGGGAGCGAGGTTTCGGTCAGCAGCCGCGCCGCCTCCTGCATCCGCCGCCCCGTCAGATGGCGGGCGGGGGCCTCGCCGACCAGCTCGCGGAAAGCGGCGGTGAAGGCCGAGCGCGACATGCCGACCTCGCGGGCCAGCGACTCGATGGTCCACGGCTCGGCGAACCGGGTGGCGATGATGACCATGGCCCTGCTGATGCCGGGATGGCGCAGCACCGGCAGCGAGGAGGGGTTGTCGGCGAGTTCGCGCAGCAGCGGCCGCAGAGCGAGGACGAGTGCCATCTCGAAGGCGCGCAGGGTGACCAGCCGGTCGCCGGGGCCCACGGGACGGTCGGTGGCGGCCAGCAGCCGCAGGGTGTCGCGCAGCAGCGGTTCCCTGTCGACCTGGGAGCTGTCGAGCACCAGCGCCCACGGCAGCGCCTTGTAGAGGCCGGTGGCCGCGGACTCGTCGTAGTGGAGTCCGGCGCACAGCAGTCGGCTCTCCGCGCCCCCGCCCTCGATCCGGATCTCGCCGGAGGTGCCGGGCTCGCGCTCGGGCAGCACGGTGCCGAGCGCCAGGCCCCGCCGTCCGGGTACGTCGGAGAGCCGGTGCGCGGTGCCGGTCGGGAAGAGAGCGAGGTCGCCGGTGTGCAGCTGGAGGGGGGTCTGTCCCTCGCCGGTGATCCAGCAGCCGCCCTCGGTGATGAAGTGGAGCACCGCGCAGCCCTGCTCCGCGTCCCCCTCGATGGCCCAGGGTGCGCTGACATGCCAGCGGCTGTCGAACACCCCGGTCAGACGCAGGGGTTTCAGCAGCTCGCTGAGGAGGTCGTCGCCTTCGGTCTCAGCGTCCATTGGACGATCCTTCAACCCCCGCCCCGGTTTGTTAATTGATCGGCCGAAGCCACCGAGGCGAGCCTGGAAGAGCCGTTCACGGCAGCAGCCACACCCTATCGAAGGGCTCTTGAGACTCATGTCCGATCACATTCCGATGCGCGTAGCGGTCGTGGGGGCGACCGGCTTCCAGGGGGGCGCCACGGCCCGTCTGCTGACGGAGCGGGACCATCGTGTGCGCACGCTGAGCCGCCGGCCCGAGGCGGACCGGCCGGCGCTGCCCGGCGTCTGTGTCGTGGACGGCGACCTCGGACGGTACGAGGACGTGCGCCGGCTCTTCGCGGGGGCCACGCACGCGGCCGTGGTGCTGCCGCTGGTGTACCAGGCGGAGAAGGTGATGCGGTACGCCCAGCACATCGCGAAGGCGGCACGCGAGGCCGGACTGCGGCGGCTCGTCTACAACAGCAACACGCGCGTCCCGGACCGCAGCACCAATGTCGTGGCCTTCGAGACCCGGCGGCTGGCCGAGACGGTGTTCCGCGAGAGCCTGGCGCAGACCGGGGTGGAGCTGGTGGTGGTCCGCCCGCCGGTCTATCTGGACAACCTCTTCAGCCCGTGGAACGGTCCGGCGCTGGTGAACGAGGGCGTTCTCGCCTACCCGCTCCCCGCCGACACGCCGACCGCCTGGATCTCGCACCGGGACCTCGCGGAGGCGGTGTACGCGGCCCTCACGGTGGACGGCGTCGCCGGCCGTGCGTTCGACATCGGCGGCTCCCGGACCCTGACCGGTCCGGAACTGGCGGAGGCTTTCGGCCAGGGTCTGGGCCGTTCGGTGCGGTATGTGCCGCTGGATCCCGGCGTGTTCGAACAGGGCCTCGCGCAGATCCTGGGCGCCGAGTCGGCGGCCGGGGTCGCCGGTATCTACCACTACATGGCCGCCGCACTGGAACCCGGTCTGATGAGGGGTGATGACGGTGCGTCGGCGTCCGCGCTGTCGCTGAAACCGGCGCCCGTCGACGAGTGGGTGGCCCGTCAGCCGTGGCAGACGTGGTCGGGCGAGCCGTCGTGAACGGGCGGCCGGAACCGAGCTGGGGAACCTGGCTCGCGACGTAGCCAGAATCGAACGGAGTGCGAACGGGGTGCGGGTGGTCACGCGATGCGTGGGCACCCGCACCCCGTTCCGCCGTTTCGTTCCCTTGTGCGGCCACCTACGTCCTAGTAGTTAACAAACCACCGGATTGCCCACCCGAAAAGCGTGGGAAGGCTCACCCGGTACGTGCGCGACCGCACTCCCTGAGCGACAGGTTTCAGCCCACCCGAGTGAACGCGGACAGGAGCGGCCATGCCCGCAGCACGCCAGCCGTCGACTGACCAGCTACAAAGAACAGGCAAAACAAGCATTAGTAGACAATCCGCTCAATCTGTCCTGTCCGAAGAGCCCTCAGGTGAGCCCATGATCGGTCGCATCCCTGTCCTGGACGTCAGTCCCCAAGTCGACTGCGGGAGGAGGCCCGCCAAAGCGGTCGTCGGCGAGACCTTCCAGGTCGCCGCCACCGTCTTCCGCGAAGGACACGACGCGGTCGCCGCCAATGTCGTGCTGCGAGACCCCACCGGCCGACCCGGCCCCTGGACCCCCATGCGGGAGCTCGCTCCGGGCACCGACCGCTGGGGCGCCGACATCACCCCGGACACGGAGGGCCGCTGGAGCTACGCCGTGGAGGCCTGGAGCGACCCGGTGGCCACCTGGCGCCATCAGGCCGGCATCAAGGTCCCCGCCGGCATCGATACCGCGCTCGTGCTGGCGGAGGGCGCCGAGCTGTACGAGCGGGCCGCGGCCGGCGTGCCCAAGGGCGACGGGCGCGAGGCCGTGCTCGCCGCCGTCGACGCCTTGCGCGACACCACGCGCTCGTCGGCCGCCCGGCTCGCCGCCGCCCTGGCACCGGACGCCGCCGCCGCGCTCTCCCGTCACCCGTTGCGCGAACTGGTCACCATCTCCCGCCCGTTGCCGCTCCTTGTGGAGCGCAAGCGGGCCCTGTTCGGCTCCTGGTACGAGCTGTTCCCGCGCTCCGAGGGGGCCGTCGTCCCCGAGGACGGCCCGCCCGTCTCCGGCACGTTCCGCACGGCCGCCGAACGGCTGCCCGCCATCGCCGCCATGGGTTTCGACGTGGTCTATCTGCCGCCGGTGCACCCCATCGGGACCACCTTCCGCAAGGGCCCCAACAACACCCTCTCCCCCGGCCCCCACGACGTCGGCGTCCCGTGGGCCATCGGCTCCGCGGACGGCGGCCACGACGCGCTCCACCCCGACCTCGGCACCTTCGAGGACTTCGACCACTTCGTCGAGACGGCACGCGGTCTGCGGATGGAGATCGCCCTCGACTTCGCGCTCCAGTGCTCGCCCGACCACCCCTGGGTGACCGAGCACCCCGAGTGGTTCCACCACCGCGCCGACGGCTCGATCGCCTACGCCGAGAACCCGCCGAAGAAGTACCAGGACATCTACCCGATCGCGTTCGACCGGGACATGCGCGGACTCGTCCAGGAAACGCTCAGGGTGCTGCGTTTCTGGATGGAACACGGTGTACGGATCTTCCGCGTGGACAACCCTCACACCAAGCCCGTCGTCTTCTGGGAAAAGGTGATCGCGGACATCAACCGGACCGATCCGGACGTGATCTTCCTGGCCGAGGCGTTCACCCGGCCGGCGATGATGCACACCCTGGGGGCCATCGGCTTCCAGCAGTCGTACACCTACTTCACCTGGCGTACCGGCAAGCAGGAACTCACCGAGTACCTCACCGAGCTCTCCGGCGACGCCGCCTCGTACATGCGTCCCAATTTCTTCGTGAACACCCCCGACATCCTCCACGCCTACCTCCAGAAGGGCGGCCGTCCGGCCTTCGAGGTGCGTGCGGTGCTCGCGGCGACGCTGTCGCCCAGCTGGGGTGTGTACGCCGGCTACGAGCTCTGCGAGAGCGTGCCGGTGCGGGAGGGCAGCGAGGAGTACCTGCACTCGGAGAAGTACCAACTCCGGCCGCGGGACTGGGAGTCGGCCGAGCGCGAGGGCCGCTCCATCGCCCCCCTCATCACCAGGCTCAACCGGATCAGGCGCCGCCACGGCGCCCTCCAGCAGTTGCGCGACATCCACTTCCACCCCGTGGACAACGACGCGGTGATCGCCTATTCGAAGAAGTCCGGTCCGAACCCGGGCGACACCGTGATCGTGGTCGCCAACCTCGACCCCCACCACACCCAGGAGGCAACGGTCTCGTTGGACATGCCGCAACTCGGACTCGGCTGGCACGAGACCGTACCGGTGCGCGACGAGCTCACCGGCGAGACCTATCACTGGGGCAGATCCACCTATGTGCGCCTCGAGCCGGGCAGCACGCCCGCGCACATCGTCGTTCTGCGACCGTCCCCGCCGATCGGAGGGTCACCCACATCATGATCGTCAATGAGCCCGTCCACGACACGTTCGAGGACACTCCCGCCAAGGACCGCGATCCCGACTGGTTCAAACGGGCCGTGTTCTACGAAGTCCTCGTGCGGTCCTTCCAGGACAGCAACGGAGACGGCATCGGCGACCTCAAGGGCATCACTGCCAAGCTGGACTATCTGCAATGGCTGGGGGTCGACTGCCTCTGGCTGCCGCCGTTCTTCAAATCCCCTCTGCGGGACGGCGGTTACGACGTCTCCGACTACACGTCGGTCCTCCCCGACTTCGGGGACCTCGCCGACTTCGTCGAGTTCGTGGACGCCGCCCACCAGCGCGGTATGCGGGTCATCATCGACTTCGTCATGAACCACACCAGCGACCAGCACGAGTGGTTCCAGGAGTCCCGCAGCGATCCCGACGGCCCCTACGGCGACTACTACGTCTGGGCCGACGACGACAAGCAGTACCAGGACGCCCGGATCATCTTCGTCGACACCGAGACGTCCAACTGGACCTTCGACCCGGTCCGCAAGCAGTACTACTGGCACCGCTTCTTCTCCCACCAGCCGGATCTCAACTACGAGAACCCGGCGGTGCAGGAGGAGATCATCTCGGCGCTGCGGTTCTGGCTCGACCTGGGGATCGACGGCTTCCGGCTGGACGCCGTGCCGTACCTGTACCAGGAGGAAGGCACCAACTGCGAGAACCTCCCCGCCACGCACACGTTCCTCAAGCGGGTGCGCAAGGAGATCGACGCGCACTACCCGGACACGGTGCTCCTGGCGGAGGCCAACCAGTGGCCGGAGGACGTCGTCGACTACTTCGGCGACTTCTCCGCGGGCGGCGACGAATGCCACATGGCGTTCCACTTCCCGGTGATGCCGCGGATCTTCATGGCGGTACGGCGCGAGTCCCGCTACCCGGTCTCGGAAATCCTGGCCAAGACGCCGGCGATCCCGCAGAACTGCCAGTGGGGCATCTTCCTGCGCAACCACGACGAGCTCACGCTCGAGATGGTCACGGACGAAGAGCGCGACTACATGTACGCCGAGTACGCCAAGGACCCGCGTATGCGGGCCAACATCGGCATCCGGCGGCGACTCGCGCCGCTCCTGGACAACGACCGCAACCAGATCGAGCTCTTCACCGCTCTGCTGCTGTCGCTGCCCGGCTCGCCGATCCTGTACTACGGCGACGAGATCGGGATGGGCGACAACATCTGGCTCGGCGACCGGGACGCGGTGCGCACGCCGATGCAGTGGACCCCCGACCGGAACGCGGGCTTCTCCTCCAGCGATCCCGGACGGCTCTATCTGCCGACCATCATGGACCCGGTCTACGGCTACCAGGTCACCAACGTCGAGGCGTCGATGAGCAGCCCGTCCTCGCTGCTCCACTGGACCCGCCGCATGATCGAGATCCGCAAGCAGAACCCCGCCTTCGGACTCGGCGTCTACACCGAACTGCCCTCGTCCAACCCGGCGGTGCTCGCCTTCACCCGCGAGTACAAGGACGACCTCGTGCTGTGCGTGCACAACTTCTCGCGGTTCGCGCAGCCCACCGAGCTCGACCTGCGGCAGTTCGGCGGACGGCATCCGGTGGAGCTCATCGGCGGAGTGCGGTTCCCGGCCATCGGCCAGTGGCCGTATCTGCTCACTCTCGCCGGCCACGGCTTCTACTGGTTCAGGCTCAGAAAGGACGCGGCGGCAGCCTGATGCCCAGGTAACGAGAGGTACCTCCTGCGGGGCGGTTTCCCCCGTCCCGCACCGGGCACTCTCCCCTTCATCCCCGCGCGCCGCCGGACAGCCACTGCTGTAATCCGGGACACTCTGCGCACATGTGGTGTACCCGGGGAAAGGACGCGAAGCCATGTCGGAGGCTGCATCCACCCGGACTCAGACCGCTCTTCTCCCGTCCCTCGCCCCCCTTCTGCACGCCTGGCTGCCACGGCAGCGCTGGTTCGCCGGAAAGGGCCATCCGGTCACCGGGTTCTCGCTCGTCTCGGCGACCGAGCTGCTGCCCCTGGACGGCACGGGACCGGGGCTGCTGCATCTGCTGGTGGACGTGCAGCAGCCGGGCCTGCCGGCCGACGCACCACAGGACTGCTACCAACTGCTCCTCGGCGTACGCGAGACCCTGCCCCCGCACCTCGCACCCGCGCTGATCGGGCGCCCGGCGGACGGCCCGCTGGCGGGCCGGACGGTCTACGAGGGCCTGCGCGACCGGCGGCTCGCCGAGATCGTCCTGGAACGGCTGCGCCGGCCGGGGCAGCTCGGACCGCTGCGCTTCGCCCGGTTCGAGGGCGCGCCGACGATCCCCGGATCGCTGGTCGCCCGCCCGCTGGAGGCCGAGCAGTCCAACTCGTCGCTCGTGTACGGCGACGCGTACATCCTGAAGTTCTTCCGCCGGGTCCAGCCGGGTCCCAACCCGGACCTGGAGCTGCCGCTGGCGCTCGCCCGCGGCGGGTGCGACCGGGTTCCGGCGCCCGTGGCCTGGTACGAGGCACGGCCCCACAGCGGTTCGGCGGCGTACACCCTCGGAGTGCTCCAGCCCTTCCTGCGCGGTTCGCAGGACGGCTGGCAGCTGGCGCTCGACGCGTTGAACAAAGGTTCCTCCTTCACCGCGGAGGCCCGCTCGCTGGGGCGCGTCACCGCCGAGGTGCACACCGCTCTCGCGGACGAACTGCCCACCGTCATGCTGCGCCGTGCGCAGACGGAGCACCTGGCGGCCTCGATGAACCGGCGTCTGGAGGAGGCCGCGCAGGCGGTACCGGCCCTGCTGCCGTACGTGCCCCGGCTGCGGACCGCCTTCGACGCGCTGGCCGAACTCGGCCGCGACGGCCGGGCCTGGCGGGCCCAGCGGGTGCACGGCGATCTGCATCTGGGCCAGACCCTGTACGGCGGTTCGCGGACCGGGAACGAGTGGTCGGTCATCGACTTCGAGGGTGAGCCGGCCCGGCCGCTCGCCGAGCGCCGCAAGCCCCAGCCCCCGGTGCGCGACATCGCCGGCATACTCCGCTCCTTCGACTACGCGGCCCGCACCCACCGCCCCTGGAACCCGGCCTGGGCCGAGCTCTGCCGGGCGGCGTACTGCGAGGGCTACGCCGAGGCCGCCGGCACCGATCCGCGCGCCGAGCCCGAACTGCTGCGGGCGTACGAGACGGACAAGGCCGTGTACGAGGCCGTCTACGAGGCACGGCACCGCCCCGACTGGCTGCCGGTGCCCATGGCGGCCATCGACCGCCTGGCCGCCACCCCCTGAACCCACCGCGCCCAAGGAGGCCGCCCCCGTGACCGCCCGACCCCCCTCCCGAAATTCCTCCGGATCCGAAGCGACCAAGAAGCCGGCCGCGGCCGGCAGGGCCGACGCCCGCGCGAAGACGGCCGACGCCCGCGCGAAGGAGGCCGCCACGCCACCGCCGCGGGCCGGCGGCAGTCATGGCGTGCGGGCGGCCCAGCCTCTCGCGGAGGGCGACAGGGAGCGGCTGCTGAGCGGCGGGCACCACGACCCGCACGGGCTGCTCGGCGCGCACACGGTGCGGGGCGGCGTCGAACTGCGCGTGCTGCGCCCCTTCGCCAGGACCGTGACCGTGCTCGCCAAGGGCCTGCGGGCCGAGCTGCACGAGGACGGCGACGGCCTGTTCTCCGGCGTCCTCCCGCTGCGCGAGGCTCCCGAGTACCAACTGCTCGTCACCTACGACGGCGAGGGGGGCACGGGTTCGCACGAGGTCGAGGCCCACGACCCGTACCGCTTCCTGCCCTCGCTCGGCGATCTCGATCTGCATCTGATCGGCGAGGGCCGGCACGAGGAGCTGTGGCGGGCGCTCGGCGCGCTGCCGATGACCCACCAGGGCGTCACCGGCACCCGGTTCACCGTGTGGGCCCCGAACGCCCGCGGTGTGCGGGTCGTCGGCGACTTCAACTACTGGGACGGCGCCGGATTCCCGATGCGCTCGCTCGGCTCGACCGGCGTGTGGGAGCTGTTCCTGCCGGGGGTGGGCGAGGGCGCTCTCTACAAGTTCCAGATCATGCGCCCCGACGGCTCGCACACCATGCGGGCCGACCCGATGGCGCGCCGCGCCGAGGTGCCGCCCGCCACCGCCTCGATCGTGACCGAGTCCCACCATGTGTGGCGGGACGAGGAGTGGATGGCCCGCCGCGCGGACCGGCCGGTGCACGAGGCGCCGTTCTCGGTCTACGAGGTGCATCTGCCCTCCTGGCGCCCCGGTCTGACGTATCGCCAGCTCGCGCTCCAGCTCCCCGCCTATGTGAAGGACCTCGGGTTCACCCATGTCGAGCTGATGCCGGTGGCGGAGCATCCGTTCGGCGGCTCCTGGGGCTACCAGGTCACCGGCTTCTACGCCCCGACCTCCCGGATGGGCACCCCCGACGACTTCCGCTATCTGATCGACGCCCTGCACCGGGCGGGCATCGGTGTGCTGATGGACTGGGTGCCGGCGCACTTCCCGCGTGACGACTGGGCGCTCGCGGAGTTCGACGGCCGCCCGCTGTACGAGCACGAGGACCCTGCCCGCGCCGCGCACCCCGACTGGGGCACCCTCGAGTTCGACTACGGCCGCAAGGAGGTCCGCAACTTCCTGGTCTCCAACGCCGTGTACTGGTGCGAGGAGTTCCACATCGACGGGCTGCGGGTGGACGCCGTCGCCTCGATGCTCTACCTCGACTACTCCCGCGAGCACGGCGAGTGGTCGCCCAACGAGCACGGCGGGCGGGAGAACCTGGACGCGGTCGCCTTCCTCCAGGAGATGAACGCCACGGTCTACCGGCGCTGCCCCGGCGTCGTCACGGTCGCCGAGGAGTCCACGGCCTGGGACGGCGTCACCCGGGCGACCCACCATGTGGGTCCGGGCGGCTTCGGCGGGCTGGGCTTCGGACTGAAGTGGAACATGGGCTGGATGCACGACTCGCTCGACTACGTCTCGCACGAGCCGGTGCACCGCAAGTTCCACCACCACGAGATGACGTTCTCGATGGTGTACGCCTACAGCGAGAACTACGTGCTGCCGATCTCGCACGACGAGGTCGTGCACGGCAAACAGTCACTGGTGAGCAAGATGCCCGGCGACTGGTGGCAGCAGCGGGCCAACCACCGCGCCTATCTGGGCTTCATGTGGGCCCACCCGGGCAAGCAGCTTCTGTTCATGGGCCAGGAGTTCGCCCAGGGGGCGGAGTGGTCCGAGAGCCACGGACCGGACTGGTGGCTGCTCGATCCGTCGTACGCCGCCGAGGCGGACCACCACGGGGTGCGGAAACTGGTCCGCGATCTGAACGGCGTGTACGGCGCGACGCCCGCGCTGTGGCAGCGCGACACCGACCCCGAGGGCTTCTCCTGGGTGGACGGTGACGCGGCCGAGGACAACGTCTTCGCGTTCCTGCGCTTCGACACCTCGGGTGCGCCGCTGCTCGCGATCAGCCACTTCTCCCCGGTGGTCCGCCACGAGTACCGCCTCGGGGTGCCGGACTCGGTGACCGCCTGGACGGAGGTCCTGAACACGGACGCGGCGCGGTACGGCGGCTCGGACATCCTCAACCCCGATCCGCTGAAGCCGGAGTCGACGCCCTCGCACGGCCGTCCCTCCAGCCTCCAGCTCACGCTGCCCCCGCTCGCCACGGTGTGGCTGCGGCCCGCCGAGGACGTGTAGGACGGAGCGAGGGGCGGCCGGGCGCGTTCCGCGCC
>NZ_JBHXSL010000031.1:0-93061 GCF_042714725.1 Streptomyces sp. NPDC058685 | reverse complement strand
GCCCCGGGGAGATCACGACCCGGGGCCCCGCGCCGTACCGGTGATCGTCCGGACGGAAACGCCGCCGTCTCGGTGCAGGATGCCCGACTGCCGGTCCGCTGCTTCCTCGGACCGTCGTCTACCTCCTCGGACCGTCGTCACGCCCCTCGATGGTGCGTCGTACGGCGGCTCCTTCGTCTTCGACCAGTCCGGCAGGGTCGGGCATGTCGAGCGTCGCCCCGCAGTGCTCGCACAGCTTGCCGTGGCCCGCGGGTGTGCCGCAGGCCTTGCAGAATCGCTCGGTCCGCCGGTCGCCCTTACGTCCTGTCATGACATCTCCACGGCTCGGGGGTGATGTGGCGCCGAGTACCCGGGGGCGACTTGTCCATGTTCAGCCGCGCAGAACACCCAGGACGTCCCCGGCGACCCGCTATTCCTCGGCTGCCCAGCCGTCCTCCCGTACCCGCGCCGCGAGGTCGATCTTGGTGTAGGTGGGGCGGCCGGCCTGCTGGTACTTCTCCTTCACCCGGTCCAGGTAGTACTTGGCGGTGTGCGGGCTGACACCGGCGCGGCGGGCCGTGGCCTTGAGGGTGAGGCCCGAGGCGTACGCGAGAAGCACTTCGCGTTCCTTCGGCGACAGACCGGGCCGGTCGGGGCCGCTGTCGTGCGCCCAGGCGAAGGCCAGTTCCGTGGAATGCGCCGTCTCGCCCCGGGCCACCTGCTCGATCGCCCCGACGAGCGTCGGCAGATCGTGGCTCTTGGTCAGATAGCCGTCGGCGCCCGCGGCGATCGCGGCGATGATCCGCCGGCGGTCCGCCACGGTGCTGATGACCAGCACACGGCTGTCCGCCGCCCGCAGCCGCCGGATGTTGTCCGAGGGCTGTGAGTCGTCGCCGAGCACCAGGTCCAGGAGCACCACGTCGTACGGAAGAGTCGCCGACTGCGTCCCGGCGAAGAGACCGTCCACCGTGCATACCGTTGCAGCCAGCCGCATGTTCGGGACTCCGTCGAGCCACACCCGCAGTCCGCCGAGGAGCATCCGGTCGTCGTCGACCACAGCGACCGTGATCACGCGGGCCACCGCAGTTCGATGCGGGTGCCCTCGCCGGGCGCGCTGTCGACGAGCGCCGCGCCGCCCGCCTCGGCCATCCGCAGGTGCACCGAGGAGCGCAGCCCGAGTCCTTTGACCACGGTGTCCGGCTCGAAGCCGACGCCCTGGTCGACCACGGTCACCACCACCCGCTCGCCGTCACCGTTGCCGACCACCGTGACGACGGCCTGTCCCGTCCCGGCGTGCCGCAGCACGTTGTTCAACGCCTCCGCCGTCGCGTCGGCGAGGGCACCGGCCGCCTGCGCCGGTATCTCGGGAAGGCTGTCGTACTGGGCGCTCACCCGCAGTCCCAGGTTCTCCGCCGACCGTACGGCTCGTTCCATCGCCGCCGCCGTGCTCGGTGCCCGCTCCTCCTCGGCATCTTGCTGGATGAGCCGGCGGAGGTAGGCGGCTTCCCGGGCGCAGCGTTCCCGTACGGACAGTGCGTCGGCGTCGGCGTGGCCGCGGGCGATCGCTGTCAGCGTCGCCAACACGGTGTCGTGCAGGGCGCGATGGTGCGCGATCCGCTCGGCGTAGCGCGCCCGGGCGGCTTCTGCGGCGACGGCCTGGGCGGTCGCCTCGTCCAGGGCGCGGCCCTGCCGGCGCAGGTACCACCAGAAGACCCTGGCCAGAACGGCAGACGAGAGGATCGCGTTGAGGTGTGCGGCGATCACGGCGATGTCCGCGCCGGTCGGCCAGTATCCGGCGGTGTGCGTCACCGCCAGCGCCCCGACCGCTCCGGCCACCGCGGCCGGACGCGCGAACGCGACCGCCGCCATCGCGCTGGCCGAACCGCCGAGGAGCATCACCCAGGCGATGTCCTCCGTACGGTGCATGCCGCCCGCGTACGCCACGAACGGCAGGACGCAACCCACGACGACGACGTCCACCAGTGGGGGCCAGGCGCCGAACCAGCCTCGGGACCGGGCCGTGGCGAAGACGAGCACGCTCACGGCGAGGGCAACCGTCAGTGCCAGCCATGCCGGAGCGCTCTCCCGGTGATGTTGCACGACGGCGAGTACACCGACCGCCAAGTGGCTCGCGCGGTACAGCCCGGTGGCCAGAACCATGAATGTCTGGGCCCGTTGGAGGCCCGACCCCACTCTCACCGCATGCCTCCCCAGCGCACGCAACCCCCCTGAACCGGCGGTACAGCCGGACGACGGGAAACGTTAGGTTTCGGGGCGTTCCGGCACCGGACACGACGAGCCATCACACCACTACGTCGGGTCGCGGCGCCCATCGCAATCCGGGCAAAGAAGGAGTCACAGTGGCTCGAAGTGTGCACCGCGGAGGGATACTCGCGGTCCTGGCATCACTGCTTGTTCTGCTGATCCCCGGCAGCGCGAGCGCTGCCGATCCGCCGATCCGCTACACGTCGTGGATCAACAACGCCGCGATCTACGAGATGCGGGCCTCGTACTCGTGGCAATGCATGGACGTGCGGGGGGAGTCGCAGAACCCGGGCGCCGTCATCCAGCGCTTCGACTGCAAGGGCCGTCTGCACCAGCGCTTCTACTTCATGCCGTCGGGCACTCCCGGCCTCTTCTTCATCGGGGTGTACGGCAAGTACTGCATCGGCGCGCAGAACGCCTCCACCGCCGACAATACACCCATCGTCCTGGGGCACTGTCAGGGGCCGGGCCAGCACTTCCGCTGGGTCGACCGCGGCAGCGACCACTGGGAGATCGTCGAGGCGGCCAGCGGCAAGTGCCTTCACGACACCGGTAAGCGCAGCGCGATCCAACTCCGGGCGTGCGGCAACATCACCGAGCCGTACCCGAGCCTGTGGACTCCCGGCTACGACGGTCAGTACAACTACACCAGCGTCTGGGGCTGAGCGCCCCTGCCGAAGAAGGGCCGCGCCGGATTCGCTCCGGCGCGGCCCTCCTTCGCGTTCTGCTGCCCTCCGGGCCTTCGGGCTCAGGTGCCCTTCGGGCAGGTCGGTCAGCCGGTTCTGTTGATCACGAACTGCGATCCGGGCTCGATGAGAACGTCGCCGTCCGCCGAGTCGGTGATCGTCACGTTCGTCAGGGTCGCACTGCCCCGGGCGCCGCTCATCGCGAGGATGCCGGAGCCGTTGTTGGACTTGTCGATCCTGACGTTGGTGATCTTCACGTTCGGCATCTCTCCGCCGCCCGTCTTGAACTGGATTCCGTCGTAGGTGGAGTCGTGGATGTCCGTGTCACGGATGGTGACACCCGGGATGCCCTGCCCTTGCGCGAAGAGGGTGATCGCTCCGAACTCCTGGTCCTCGTTCCAGAACGCGCCGCCCGTGCGGTACAGGGCGTTGTTGGCGATGAGGGTCTGGCCGGTGAAGGGCAGGGGGTCGTGGTCGGTGGCGAGCATGATGCCGGGGTAGTTCATCGTGTCGGCGATGATGTTGTTCTCGATGGTGTTGCCGTATCCGCCGTAGACCGCGATGCCGTTGGCGCGCCAGGGCAGCTGGATCGTGTTGTTGCGGAAGTGGTTGTCGTGCCCGATGTCGACCGAGGTGTCCTTGACGTACTTGCTGGCCCACACCGCGAGGGCGTCGTCACCGTTGTTGCGGAAGGACGAGTTGTAGACGGTCGAATTGCGGGTGCCGTTGGCGAAGTTGATGCCGTCGGCGTACGTGTTGCGTATCCGCATGCCGCTGAACTCGACGCCGTCGCCCGGTCCCCACAGCTCAGGGATGTTCGAGTAGTCCCGGCCGGCCCAGACCCCGACGTTGGCGTGCTCGATCCACACATTGGTGATCTTGGTGTCCTTGCCGAAACGGCCGTTGAGACCGACGCCGCCCTCGTGGTTGCCGTCGCCGCCCCGGATGGTGCCCGAACCGAAGATGGCGATGTCCGAGATCTTGGTGTTGTGGTCGATGTCGAAGCCGAAGTTGCCTTCGTGCGGGTGGTTGATGCCGCCCGCCTGGTGCGGCGGGGTCAGGGTGTACAGCTGGGAGTGCCACATGCCCGCGCCGCGGATGGTGACGTCCCGGATGCCCACCTGGTTGTGTGTCCCGCGGTTCAGTGGGTCGTCGGTGAGGATCTTCTGCTCCTGGCGCCACTGGCCCGCCGGAATCCACACACAGCTGATGTCACCGTTCTGGTCCGCTGTCACGGCGCGCTGGATGGCGTCGGTGTCATCGAGGCCGTCGTTCGGTACGGCGCCGTAGTTCGTGATCGAGGTGCACCCGGCCGGCTGGGCGCTCGGGGGCGCCACCTGTTCGAGGTCGACCAGGTCGATGATGTAGAACGAGGCCATGTCACCGGCGTCGCGCTGGAGGCGGAACTTCGTACCGGCCGGGTAGCTCTGCGGCAACAGCGCGTGGGACTCGTCGAACAGGCGCCGGGCGTCGGCCCCCGGCGTGTTGGTCAGACCCTCGGGGTCGTCCGTCCTTCCGTACAGCCAGCTGTGCTTGGAGGACAGGGTGAGCTTGCGGCTGAAGGTGTCGTTGACGTAGAGGCTGATCGTGGCCTCGGCGCCGCCGCCCGCGGGCGCGTCGGGGATCGAGTTGCGCACGACGATCGAGTTGGCGGCGTTGGCCGAGGTGAACTCGACGAAATGCCCGGTGGTGGTGAGCCTCACCGACTGGCGTCCGGAGGACTCGGTGGCGAAGTTCGTGTGCCCGAAGGTGCGCTTGGCGTCGGTGGTGAGGAGCGTGCCCTGGTAGCGCGCGGCTTCGGCCTCGTACTCGGTGTAGGGCAAGGCGGCACCGCGTCCGACGACCAGGGAGCGCGCGAGGACGTTGTTGTTCTCGTTGGTCTCCGCGACGGTGTTCGTCGCGTCGGCCGTCGCGGTGAGGGTGACACCGCCGCTCGCGGCGGTCCAGGTGCCGTTGATCGGCACGGTGACGCTCGCCCCTGCGGCGATCGCCCCCGCCGTGCCGTTCAGAGTGGTGCTCCCGGCGGCGAGGCGCGTGACGGTCCCGGCCGCGACACCGCTGGTACCGCGGTTGTCCACCGTGATGGTGAAGGACACCTGCGCGCCGACCGGGGGAGCGGCCGGGTTGGGGGTGATGGCGGTGACGGTGAGGTCAGGGCCGGGGCTCTGCCCGACGACCAGTTTCGAGGACGCGGTGCGGCTGTTGTTGGTGTCGTCCTGCTCGACGACGGTTCCCGCCGGGTCGACGAATGCGGACACGGTGTAGCTGCCCATGGCGCGCTTGCCGACCGGAACCCCGACGGTCGCGGAGGCGCCGGCCGCGAGCGCGCCGACCTGCGCCGAACCGGCTGCCGCGCCTTCGAGGCTCACGTTCACCGACGTGGCGGGCGACGCCGCACTTCCGGCGTTGCGGACAGTCGCTCTGACCTCGACGGCATCCGTCTCGGACGGTGAGGAGGGGGCCCACGTCAGATCGGTGATGGTCAGGTCCGGGTTGGGTGCCGCGGCCCCGATCACCTGGAACTCGGCGACCTGCGCGCCGAAGCCGCTGGAGTTGGAGAAGAACTTCAGCTGGACGTCGGAGTAGCGGCCGGTCACCGGGATGGTGACGCTGTTGCCGCCGGAGGACGGGCTGAACGCGTAGTCGGCGCGCGCCTTCAGCGAGGTGAGGCCGGACGCCGACTGCTCACGTCCGAGCACCTCGATGGCCTGGGTTCGCGGCCCCCATGCCTGGTCCGGGTTGAGTTTGACGACGACCGCCTCGACATCGGCGTTGGCGCCGAGCTTCACCGTGAGGGTCGAGGGGAAGCCGGAGGACTCCCAGTAGGTGGCCGGGCTGTCGTCGTTCGCGTTGGAGGCGACATAGGTCTGGGTGAACGACGATGCCTCGATCGGCTTGTTGCGGGCGAGGTTGGAGCCGCTCACGGGCGGCTCGCCCGGCCCGTCGTCCTCGCCGTAGACCTCCAGTTCGGACAACTGGGCGGCGTTCCAGCCGCTGTTGGCCGACACCTGGACGCGCACGTGGCGGACCGTGGTCGCCGTGACGGGGATGCTGACGGTGTTCGCCCTGGCCGGATCGAAGGCACGCGCGGCGGAAGCGGACAGCGGTGCGAACGATGATCCGTCGGTGCTTCCCGACACGCTCAAGGTCTGACTGCGGGGTTCCCAGCTCGACGGCAGTTTGAGGGCCACCCGGCTGATCTCCGCGTTCGCGCCGAGGTCGACCTGTACCCACTGGGGCAGTGCGCCCGCGGGGCCTTCCCAGTACGACGCCTGACTTCCGTCGGTGACGTTGCCGGCCGGGTAGTTGCCGTGACTGCCGCCTGCGCGGGCGGACTTGCCGAGGGCCAGGTTGGGCCCTTCCGCGGCGTAGGCGGGAGCGGGCAGCAGCCCGATGGCGATCAGGCCCGCCAGCACCATGCCGACGATCACTCGCCAGCCGTGGTGTCTCGGTTTCATGGTGTCCTCTTGTTTCGTGATCCGGTGTCCGGGCGCGCGGCTCGGCGCCCGCAGGTGGCGCCGTACGAGGCGTTGGGGCAGGGCGACTTGCATGACGGACCGGTGCGCCGAGGGGACGGCGACCACGCGCCTCGCCAGGTACCTGACATGGTGAAGGCGAGGCAGTTGAGAGGTTCTCTAGAACTTTTGAGTGAAACAGTCAAAATTTTGCAGCGACAGGGTGACAGGTTTCTACCAGGTGGCCACTTTGTCAACGGGCCTGACACACAAGCGAGTTGGCCTCAGTGGTTTCGGCAGGTGGGCGGGGTGGTCGCGCGCCCCGGCTGTAGGCGGTGGGCGCGTCTGCCGAGGGGGCGTCGCCGGGGGAGGCGAGGTGGACGTAGACCTCGCGGCCGGTGCGGCGGTAGCGGGCTCGATGTGGGCTGGGCGAGGGCGTGCTGCCGGCCTCGACCGCGATGTCGACGGCCACCGAATACCGGTGTCGCCTGCTTGCGCAGGCGGTGCGTACGACCTTGCTTGCCGCCCCGGTGCGTACGACCCTGCTTGCCGCCCGGTGCGTACGGCTCCGGCGCTTTCCCTGCGTGTGCGTGGGCGCGGCCGGGTCCCGGATCGGCAGCAGCCGGCCCGGGCCCGGCCGCCCGTACGTCGGTCGATCCGTGGTTCAGTTCTTGCGGCGTGCGGCCCAGACTGTGCGTTCCGTGCGCACGACCAGGTCGGTGCGGCGGAGGATGCTGTGGTCGCTGCCGGTGTCGAGAAGCCGGTCGAGAGCGGCGAGGTCCGCGGGCGCGAGCGTTTCGGCGGCGACATCGCGGATGCGTTGCAGAGAGCCCAGGGCGTATCGGCCGATCGCCTCGGTGGGGGAGTCCTCGATGTTCACGGCGATGGTGCGTTCGGCTTCGAGGGTGAATCCGGCGGCGGTCAGCTTCGGTCCCCAGTCGGCGCCACGGTGGGGTACGTGCTCGGCGTGGAAGCGGTCGGTCGCGGCGTGGCAGCGGTCCTCCAGGCCGGGACGCACCTCGGGTGCGTTCTCCGGCAGGAAGCGGGGGAAGCCCGCCAGTTCGACGACGGCGAACAGGCCGCCGGGCGCGAGGATGTCGTGCACGTGGCGCAGGGCGCTGTCGGGGTCGGCCATGTGGTGCATCGAGGCGGAGGCCCATACGAGATCGGGCGTGCCGAGGTCGGGCCAGTCCGTGGCGTCGAGGTCGGCCGGAACGGTGCGCACGCGGTCCTCCACTCCTTCGGCCCGTGCCCTCGCGCGCAAGCGGTGAAGGTGGTCGGTCGAGGAGTCGACGGCGGTGACGTGTGCCTCGGGGAAGCGGTCGAGGAGGGCGAAGGTGCCGGTTCCTGTTCCACAGCCCAGGTCCACGATCTTGTGCGGTGCGGCCTCGAGGGGCAGCCATCCCGTGATCGCGGCGATGTGCTCGGCGAGGACTTCCGCGTCCAGGTCGAGGATCTCTGCTTGACCGCCGGAGTCGCCGACGTGCTGGTGACCGTGGTGCGCACCGTGGTGGTGGGTGTGGGGTTCCGTGTGGCTCATGCCCTCACGCTAGAGCGCTATTGCGCACGGAGCACGATTCCTTGCCGTATCGGCAAAGAGTTGGTCCGCTGTCGTGCCGCACACGCAAGGGCGTACGGACAGGTCACGCACAGGAGTTGTCCGAGGCGTAGGCATTGCCGGCGCCCTTGCTGCTGTCGCGCTGGTGTCCACGGCGGGCGTCACGGTCGAAGATGCCGAGGATCTCGCACGGCCCGCCCTCGGTGCCGATGGCGTGGGGCAGCATCGTGGGGAACTCCGCGGCCTGGTTGGTCTCGATACGGAAGCGACGGTGGCCCAGCATGAGAATCGCGGTGCCGGAGAGGACGACGAGCCATTCGCGGCCGGGGTGGGCGCGCATGCGCGAGGGATCCTCGGGGGCCGGCTCGGTCAGCCGCTGACGCATGACGCTCATGCCGGGCTCCGCCTTGATGGGCCAGCGCATCAGCCGGTGGGCACTGTCGATCATCGGGTTGGTGACGACATCGTCGGAGGCGGTCTCCACCAGCTGGTCCAGAGAGGTGTCCAGGGCGCGGGCGAGGATGACCAGCTGATCCAGCGCGAGCCGGCGCTGACCGTTCTCGATACGGCTGAGGGTGGACTGGCTGACGTTCGCGCGGGTGGCCAGCTCCTCCAGGGACCAGCCTTGTGCCACGCGCAGGGCCCGGATCCGTTTGCGTACCAGGCTGTCCAGTTCGCCATCGTTTTGCGTCATGGGCAATACCGTATGCGCTTGGCGCGGGTCAGGGCCCGGGTCTCCGCTCGCGTCAGCGAATGCGCCCCGCCCGGCGCGTACGCGAACGGAGCGGTGTCAGGCCACGGTTTCCGCGCCGCTGAGCGGAATGACGCGAGCAGTGGCACTGGCTGTGGCGATCACGATGTCGTCCGCGTCGGTGAGCGATGCTTCGAGGTGGGCGATATCGCCGACGCGATGCACGACGCGGCCGTTCCCGAAGAGCCGTCCGGGACGGGTCGGGCGGAGGAAGGACACTTTGAGTTCCATGGTGGACTGAAATTCGTCGGGCTGAAGGGTGGCGAGAAGAGCAGGGCCGACCGTGTCGTAGAGCATCGCGGCGAGAAAGGCCCCGAGGACGTTGCCGGTGGGATTGGTGAAGTCCTCGGTTGCGTGGAAAGCCAGACGAATCGTGCCGTTCTCGACGTCCGCGTCGATGAATTCCGCCCCCAGTGTGGCCGCGGCTCGGGGCATCGGCGCTCGCCCGTTCACCGCATCCCAGAACGGGCCGGTACGTTCGCTCATCACATCTCCCTGGGCTGCGACCGTCTGATGCCGTCCGTCGTCGTCCTTCCCGTTCGGCTCCATCCGCCTCTCGCTCACCCCTTCGACTCACCCGCTCGGCCCGCGGGGCCCGGTGAGCGGTGCGTCCGGGGTGCGGCCATTGCCTGCTCTATGCGTCGCGGCACAGGCAGAACGGGTGGCCGGCCGGGTCGAAGAGCACCCGGACGTCGTCCTGCGGCTGGAACTCCGCAACCGTGGCGCCCAGGGCGACCGCCTCGGCGACCGCTGAACCCAGGTCGCCGACCTGGAAGTCGAAGTGCATCATCGGGCGCTGGTCGCCGTCGGCCGGTGGCCACACCGGAGCGCGATAGCCATCCGCCTGCTGGAACACGAAGAACGGTCCCTGCGGAGAGGCGGCCACGATGGCTGTTCCCGGCTCTTCGTGCCCGATGTGCCAATCGAGGAGTTCGGCATAGAACCGCGCCAAGCCGCTGGGGTCCGGCGCCTCGATCGTCGTCCCCCACCACATGCCGCCTGTTCGAGATCGCATGCCTGACCCTATACAGGGCCGGCCCCGCAGGGTGGTGAGCCGGCAGATCCCGGTCGATCCGCCGGCTCATCCGGTAGGGCTCGACGAACGTCGCGATCAACGCCTGCCTGCCCTGAACCTGCCGCTTGCGGAGGTCGGGCCGGACGGCCAGGTACCGCCGCAGCCCCATGACTCGTCAGCACGCCTGGTCGGCCCGGCCGTCGCTCCGCACCGGATCCTCGGCTACGCGTACAGCTCGATCACATCGGCCTGGTCGTTGGCGGACACCAGGGCCTCATACCTTCCACCCGGGCCGCCGAAGATCCACTCCAGGCCGTTGTCCCAGTTCTTGCCGACGATCCAGGCGCCGTCGGTCTGCGCGTTGTAGTAGGAGCTGACCTGGTCCTGCCAACTGGTGCCGTCGGGCATCGTGTAGTTGGACAGGGTGTAGGAGCCGTAGTAGTAGAAGTCGAGGCGGTAGCCGCTCGCGTCGCGGTGCTGCCACACACAGGCATAGCCGGTCCGGCAGTCGTTGGCGCCGTCGGCCGCCGCGCGCGTGGACGCAACGGTCATCTCCACGCCCGGCTCCAGCCTCACCCGGTCCTTCCCGACGCGCTCGGCACCCTTGTTGTGCCGCAGCAGGCCCTCGATCTGCTGCTCCAGCCGGGTGTCCGCCGCCCGGGCGGACGAGGCCGCGTCCGCCGACGCGGCGATCGCCGGGGTGGCCAGCGCCGTTGTGAGCACGGAGGTGGTGGCCAGTGCGAGTGCGAGCGCGGTACGGCGCGTTCTCAGCGGATTCAACAGCTTCATGCGTCTCTCCCGTTGGTGTGCAGTGGAACCGTGTTCCTGCGTTGGCCCCTTGGCCGGCGGCGTCTCCATCCGGTGCCGACTGGAGCGGTCAGTTGCTGTACGCGTGAGACAGGGGCCGGGTTGCACAGGAGTTGCGCGCTGTTGAGTGCGACTCGCAGTTGATCGACGTCGATCAAGGTCGATCAACGTCGATCGACAAGGAACGTCGAGGGTTTTCGCCGCCCCAGAGGTTCAGGCCGAATCCTCCCTGAGCACACCGAGGGTTCAGCGCCGATTTTCGTTGGGATGGGCCTCAATTCCCCACCCGTGATCGATGACGGCCGCGTACTCCGCTAGCATGTTCGAGCTCATAATGATCACGTTGAAATACGACAAATCGGCTGAAAAATTGATATCTAAGGTGACGCGAAGGCTGCCGCGCACGGGCGGTGGCTCTCGGCCGGCTTCATGGCGCCGGCCGACCATCATGCTGTGGGTCGCGGTAGGTGTGGTGGGCCTCGGATTCCTCATCGCTCTGGAGATCGCCGCCCGCCACTACGGCGAGCGGGGGCCGATCACCGATCAGGCGCGAGAGGTTCTTTTCGCCCCCAAGTCGGGGACCGTGCTGTACGTCAGCATGGCGTTGATGTTGGTGGTCCTCCCCTGGCGGCAGCGGTTCATCGCGGTCGGCGCGGCCATCGGCATCGATATGGCCTTCTGGCTCGTCCGGTGGGCTGTCGACGCCGAGATGATGTACGGCAACGGCGCGCTGTGGGTGACGTTGGCCTGTGGCGTCATCGCCATCACGCGCCGCACCGGCCGGGACCGCGTCCTGCTCCTGAAAGGCGTCGGACTGGCCCTGCTGCTGGTGGCCGGCCGCAAGACCGGCTACACCTGGCTGCTGATCACGTCGAAGACCCGGCCGATGGTGCTCGACCCGTATGTGGCAACCGCGGATCACGCGTTGGGCAACCCCTCATGGCTGGCAGGCCGCCTTGTCGCGGCCACCGGCACGGCGGGCGAACACGTCCTCGACTTCGTCTACATCCAGCTCGCGGTGGCCGCGGTCCTCGTCGCGCTGTACCAGTTGCGCAACGTGGCTGCCGAACGCCGCTTCCCGGGCCACCATCTGGTGCGCACCTTTCTCGTCATCGGTTTGCTCGGGCCGGGTATTTACATGATCTACCCGGTCGTCGGACCCGTCTTCGCCTACGGTGCCGACGGAGGTGCCTGGGCGGTGGCGAACCTGTGGCCGGACATACCGCCGCCGGTCGGTGTCCCGGGACCGATACCCTTCGACGAGATCACGCCCCGCAACTGCATGCCCAGTCTGCACACGGCATGGGCTACCGCGATCTTCATCCATTCCCTCAAGGGGCCCCTGGCTCTGCGCTTCGCGGGCGGCTTCTGGCTGATCGCCACACTGGGCGCGACGCTGGGCTTCGGCTACCACTACGGCGCGGACATCGTCGCAGGTGTGGTGTTCACGCTCACCATCGAGACGGCGCTGCGCGCGCTCGACCGCGGCTGGGACCGAGCGGGAATCAGGCTTGTCGCCTACGGCGCCACGGTATTCACCGCACTCCTGGCGTCGTATCGCTATCTGTCCGTGGACATGGCCGAACGACCCTGGCTGTTCGGGCCGCTGATCATGGCGGCGATGATCTCGGTGATCTACGGCTACATACGGACCACCAGGCTGTGGGACCGGAAACCGGAGACGGTGCGTCTGCCCCGGCCGCGACGCGAGGCGCAGCCCGAACTGGTCTGAGCCGCGCTGCTGCCCAACTGGGCCCGAGCGGCACCGTGCACGGCTTGCGGCAGGGGCACCGCCGGGGTGGAAGCGGCCCGGACGGCACCTGAGGAGGATCAGTCGATCACGGCGGCCCGCCAGATCTCCTCGTCGGCGTCCAGGAGCGCCCCGATGCGCTCCGGGTCCGGCAGCGGGCCGTGGTCAGCAGAGACTCTCAGCGCCGAGGCCGCGGTCAGATGGCCGAGGCGCAGGGCGCGTTCCACCGGCAGGTGTCGCAGCAGGCCGCTGAGGAACCCGGCGGCGAAGGCATCGCCTGCGCCCACGGGTTCGGCGACGCGCACCTTCAAGGCGGGCACTCGGTGGGCGGTGGCCCCGACGAAGGCGGTGGCTTCGCGGTCGCCGTCCTTCACCACGAGGACCTGCGGACCGGACAGGAGGTCACGAACACCTTCGGCGTCGGTGATCCCGTCACCCCACAGGGCCTGGGCTTCGTCCAGGCCGACGAGGACGATGTCGGCCCGGTCGGCGAGCGGCCGCAGGACGTCGCCGGCGGGGCGGCCGGTCCACAGAGCGGGGCGGTGGTTGACGTCGAAGCTGACCGGGCAGGGGCGATCGGGGCGCAGTGCCCGCTCGACGAGGGCGTGGCAGCCGGGGGAGAGGGCCGGGGTGATACCGCTGAGATGGAGGAGTGCGGCGCCCGCCATGGCTGGGTCGTCGAGGAGTTCGGGGGTCAGGGCCGAGGCAGCGGATCCACGGCGGTGGTAGTGGACGTGCGTGCCGTGCGCGCCGGGGTCCTTCAGGAGCAGTCCGGTGGGTCGGTCCGGGTCGGTGCGGACGCCGTTGACGTCGACACCGCCCGCGGCGATCCGGTCGCGGACACGCCTGCCGAAGGGGTCGTCGCCGACGGCGGAGAGCCAGCGGGCGGGGATGCCGTGGTCGGCCAGGTAGAGGGCGACGTTCGACTCGGCGCCCGCGATGTCGATACGCAGCAGGTCGGCGTGGTCGAGCGGCCCGAGGGGCTCGGGTGCGAGGGCCGCCATGGTCTCGCCGACGCAAACGACGGGGCCGTGGCGCAGGGGCAGGGGGGTGCTCATGGTGGTCCTACGGTGTGTCGGTACGGACTGCGGTTGCGCCGGCGGCGTCGGGTCCCGTGAGGGTGGGGCCGGTGGTGTGCTCCGGGCGGAAGGACGCGGTCGGCAGCCCGGGCACGTCGACCCGGAACGCGAAGACGGCGCCGTCCAGCGGGCCGGGCCGGGACAGGCCGATGCGGGCACTGGTGACGAGGAGGGTGCGGCCGTCGGGACCGCCGAGGCAGAGCCCGGCGGGCTGAGCGGCAGGCAGTTCGACGATCCGGTCGAGGGTGCCGTCGGGGTGATGGCGGTGGGCCCGGCCGGCGCCCCAGACCGCGGTCCAGAGGCCACCCTCGGTGTCGGTCGTCATACCGTCGGGACTGCCCGTGGAGAAGGTGATGTGGGTGTCGGGCTCGCCCACGTCGCCGGTGACCGGGTCGACGGGGTAGCGCCGGACGAGCCCTCGGGCGCTGTCGGCGAGGTACATGACGGTGCCGTCCGCGCTGAAGGCTGGGCCGTTGGGCACGGTGATGTCCCGCAGGACGCGGGTGACACGTCCGTCGCGGTCCATCCGGTAGAGGGAGCCCGCGTCCTCGGTCGCCTCGTACGCCATGCTGCCCGCCCAGAAGCGGCCCTGTGGGTCCGCGACGCCGTCGTTCATCCTCATCGGGACGCCGGCGTCGTCCTCCAGGTGGGCGAGCCAGTCGACACGCCCGGCGTCGTCGATGCCGCAGATGCCGGTGCCCGCCGCCGCGATCCAGTGACCGGGCCGGCCCTCGACCGGGGCCACCGCCCCCAACGGGCAGGGGAGTTGGGCGATCTGTGCGAGCGGTGCGGCGGGGGTGTCCGGGGCGGACAGGAGTCGGCCGGAGAGGATGTCCGTCAGCACAGCGCGGCCGTCCGTCCATCGGATGCCCTCGCCGAGTTCGAGGCGGTCGGTCCCGATGACCGTGGGCCGGGTCACGGCCGGACCTCCGCGCGGACGACGTCCAGGAACGCGGCTGCCCGCTCGCGCAGGGCGGTGAGACTGCCGCCCGACGCCGCGTCGCCGACCAGTGGCGAGCCGACACCGACGGCAGTGGCACCGCTGCGCAGATAGTCGGCGGCCGCCCGGGCGTCCACCCCTCCGACGGGTACGAACGGCAGGTCGGGGAAGGGGCCTCGCAGGTCCCGCAGATAGCCCGGGCCTCCGGCGCTGCCGGCAGGAAAGAGTTTGAAAGCCGTGGCGCCCAGGCGCTGCGCCTGGAGGACGTCGGTGGGGGTCATCACGCCCGCGAGCACCGGGAGTTGGAGCTCCCTGCCGATGGCTATGCCGTCGCTCACCGCCGGCGTGACGAGAAAGGACGCTCCGGCCCGGTGGGCGGCCCGCGCGTCGTCCGCGGTCAGAACGGTTCCGGCGCCGAGGGGTGCGTCAGGGCCCAGTGCGGCACGGGCCTGGCCTATGACGTCAAGCGCGTCGCGTCCGCTGAGGGAGACCTCGACGAGGGAGATGCCTTCCTCGACGAGGGCGAGCACGGCTTTCAGCGCGGCGGCCGGGTCGCTGCCGCGGACGATGGCGAGCAGCCGGTGGGCGCGCAGCGCCGCGAGCAGGTCCATCGGAGATCCCTTCTGGTGGTGGGGTGTCAGGTGCGACGGGTGGCGGCGACGGTGAGCCGCCAGGTGACCTCCCCGGTCGCGGGCACGACGGCGGTGTCGCCGTCGTCCCCCGTAGCCCGGTCGAAGACCCGGCCGAGCATCGGCTCGACGCCGACCGACCGGTATGGCGCGTCCTGGGGGAAGCCGCCGAGGTTGCGCCACACGGCGACCGAGACCGGCTGTCCGCCGGCCTCGACGGACAGATGGAGGGAGTCCGGACCGTCGTGCACCGACACCTGTGGGGTGAGGACGACTGCTCCGACGGCGCTCCCGTCGTCCGGGCCGATCCGGTCCAGTGGTACTCCGTCGACAGTGGGCCAGGCGCCGGCGACCCAGCGGTCGCCCTCGTCCGGGTAGAGCCGTGTGACCGCCGGGCCGGCCACGTCGATCCGGGCGGCGGGGGAGAGGTCCAGCAGGGCGTGGGCGGCCCACACGAAGCGGTAGCCGGGCTCGGCGGTGAGCGTGTAGTCGGCGACGACTCTCCCGGCGTCGTCTCGGATACGGCGGGTCAGACGGAAGTCGGGGCAGTCCACGAGGTCCACGTCGCCGACCCGCCGCCACCGCCGCGACCAGGCGTCCCCGTGGTCGGGCTGTCCGCGCACGGTGGGCACGCACTCCTCCAACCCCCCGGCGTCGGCGAAGGATTCACCGGGCCTGACGTGGGCGCGGCGCGGCTCGTCGCGGTGCCAGAGCCATTCGCGGCCGCCGGCGGTCAACGAGGTCCAGCGGCCGCCCAGTTCCGGATCGGTGGCCACGGAAACCGGCAGCCGCTTGCCGCTCACCATTCGGCGAAGGAGCCGTCGGCGTGCCGCCAGACGGGGTTGCGCCAGGCGTGGCCGGACCGGTCGGCGGCGCGCACCGCGTCCTCGTCGACAGCGATGCCGAGTCCGGGATGTGCGGTGCGACGCGCCTGACCGTCGACGAAGCGGAAGGGCTCGGTGTCGACGAGGTAGGATAGCAGGTCGGCGTCCTTGTTGTAGTGGATACCCCGGCTCTGTTCCTGGATCAGGAAATTGGGCGTGGCGAAGGCGACTTGAAGGCTGGCGGCCAGCGCGATGGGGCCGAGCGGGCAGTGCGGCGCCAGATGGGCCCCGAAGGTCTCGGCGAGCGACGCGATCCGGGTGACCTCCGAGATCCCGCCGGCGTGCGACAGGTCCGGCTGGGCCACGGCGACTCCCGCGGTCAGTGGCGGGAGGAAGTCGGCTCGCCCGTAGAGCCGTTCACCGGTGGCCAGCGGCACCGACGACGCGGCGACCAGACCCGGCAGCAGGTGCGCCTGCTCGGGCAGGACGGGCTCCTCCACGAACAGCGGGTGCAGGGAGGCTATTTCCTGGAGCACGCGCCGTGCGTTGGCGGCGCCGAAGCGGCCGTGGAAGTCGACGGCGACGTCCCGGTGCGGACCCAGGGCCTCGCGGGCCGCGGCCACGCGCTCGATGACGGCAGCCGTCTCGGCGGGGCTGCCGATCGGCGGGGTGCGCCCGGCGGCGTTCATCTTGACGGCGGTGAAGCCTGCCTCCACCTGGGCGGTGACCTCCTCCTTGAGCCGGTCGGGCTCGTCGCCGCCGACCCAGGCGTACACCCGTACCGAGTCGCGGACCGGCCCGCCGAGCAGCGTGTGCACCGGCACCCCGAGGGCGCGGCCGGCGATGTCCCACAGGGCCTGGTCGATACCGGCGACGGCGCTGGACAGGACCGGGCCGCCGCGGTAGAAGCCGCCCTTGCTCAGCACCTGCCAGTGGTCCTGGATACGCAACGGGTCCTGGCCCACCAGATACTCCGCCAGCACCTCCACCGCGGTTCGGACCACCTCGGCCCTGCCCTCCACCACCGGTTCGCCCCACCCGACGACACCGTCGTCGGTCTCGATACGGCAGAACAGCCACCGGGGCGGGATGAGAAAGGTCTCGACGCGCGCGATCTTCACTGTGCCTGGCCGTCCTTCTTCTCGGGTGAACCGTCCACGCCCTCGGACGCGTGCGAGCCGCTGACCTTGTCGAGATCGCGCGTCGCCTGGTCGAGCAGGGCGCGCATGGCGTGTTCCGCGGCGTCGGGGTCCCGGTCGCGCACGGCGTCGAGGACAGCACGGTGGCTGGGTACCGGGTCCTCGCTGTGCGGAGCGCTGTGCACGAGCTGGTCGCGCTGAGCGAGGCCCGACTCGATGACCATCTCCATGCGTTCCAGCAGTTCGTTGTGGGTGGCGGCGAGCAGTGCCCGGTGGAACGCGAGGTCGGCCTCGACCGCGTGAGTCGCTCCGCCCTCCTGGCCCATCGCGGTCAGGGCCGTCTCCAGCGCCTCGAGGTCGGCGTCGGTGCGCCGGTCCGCCGCGAGGCGCACGGCCGCGGGCTCGATGATCCCGCGGACCTCGCCGAGGCTGCGCAGCAGTGCGGGGTCGGCGCCCGATCCGCTGCTCTCGGAGAACTGCCAGCGCAGCACGTCGGCGTCGAGCAGGTTCCAGTCGGATCGGGGCCTGACGAAGGTGCCGCGCTTCTGCCGGGCGTCGACCATGCCCTTGGCCGCGAGCACCTTCAGTGACTCGCGCAGCGCCGTCAGGCTGACGTCCAGCTCGCTCTGCAGCGCCGCCATGTCGAGCGTCGCTCCTTCGGGGATCTCGCCGGTGAGCACTCGGCGGGCGAGGGTCTCCACCGTCTGGCCGTGCACTCCGCGGCGCGCGTATGGCGTCATGTCTATGCCCTTCTTGCTGTTCGATCGGTGGCCGGTGCGGTCGTTCCGTCAGGCCGAGGCCTTCGAGACGCTCCAGCCGCCGTCCACGAGCAGGCTCGATCCGGTGATGTAGGAGGCTTCGTCGGCGGCGAGGAAGGCGACGGCGGCGGCCACCTCCTCGGGGGTGCCGAAACGGCGGGCCGCGGTCCCCGCGACGCTGAGTTCGCGGTCGGCCTGCGGCACCCGGTCCCACGCGGCGGTCAGGATGGGTCCCGGCAGCACCGCGTTGACCCGGACGTCCGGGCCGTACTCGACGGCGAGTTGACCGCACAGCGAGAGCAGCGCGCCCTTGCTCGCCGCGTACGCCGGATGGCCGGGAATGCCCCGGTGCGCGTGCACGGAGGACACGAGCACCACGGCCCCGCCGTTCGTGCGCAGATCCGGCAGTGCCGCCCTGACACCGAGGAAGGCACCGGTGAGGTTGACCGAGAGCTGTCGCTCCCAGGAGGCGAGACTCGTCTCGTGAGCGGGTGCGACGGCGACCGTGTACGCGTTGCCGACCAGGACGCCCACGGGGCCGAAGCCGTGCGCGGTGGTGATCACCCGCTGCCAGTCGTCCTCGCTCGCGACGTCGGCTGCGACGAAGACGGCCCGCGCCCCGTCCTTGCGCAGCCGCTCTGCGGTCTCCTCGCCGCGCTCGGCGGCGATGTCGACGAGGACGACGGCCGCGCCCTCCGCGGCGAGGCGGGCCGCGGCGGCCGCGCCGATGCCCGACGCGGCGCCCGTGACGACGGCGACGCGATTGGTGAAACGGGCGGCTGGATTCATGTGGGGGATCTTCTCCTGATCGAGAGGCCGGTGGGGCGCGGACTGTCCGATGTCGTCACTGCCGGGCCAGCACCGTCAGCTCCGCGTCGTGTTCGGGATTCCAGGTGAACGGCAGCCCCGAGTGCAGCAGATACGCACCGCTGTAGCGGGTTCCGTGGTCGATGTCGGTGTACACGGCTTCCGGGGCGAGGCCCCGCAGGCGGAGCCGGGCGGGCCGGCCCGAGAGCAGGGGCGCGCCGTCCAGCGGACCGGTGTTCCAGGCCGTCACCACCACACGGGCACCGCCGCGTTCCTCGAACTGGACACCGCACGTCGGGTCGGAGGGGCTGCCCAGCAGGTGGACCTCGCCGTGGTGCACGACGTCCCGGATCTCCTTGTAGCGGGCGATCCACCGCGCGGCCTCGGCACGCTGCTCCGGTGCCCAGTGGCGGATGTCGGCGCCGATACCGAGTACGCCCGCGATGGAGTTGACGAAGCGGAAGCCGAGCGAGCGCGGCCGGGTGTCGAAGATGCCCGGGGCGTCGGTGACCCAGGAACTCATGGTGTGGGGGGCATGCGCGTGGAGGTAGCCGTACTGGATGCGCAGTCGGTCCATGGGCGCGGTGTTGTCGCTGGGCCACACCACGTCGGTGCGGGCGATGGTGGCGTGCTCGACGCGAGCGCCGCCGCCGGCGCAGCCCTCGATCGTGACGTGCGGGTGTGCGGTGCGCAGATGGCCCAGGACGCGGAGGTAGCCGGCGACGTGCTCGGCGTCGAGGTCCTGCCGCTCCGGCTCGGGGCCCGCCGCGTGGCCGGGGCGTCCGCGTTCGGTGGGCGGCCGGTTCATGTCCCACTTGAGGTAGCCGATGGCGTGGGAGCCGAGCAGCCGGTCGAGCGTGGAGATGACGAAATCCTGGACGTCCTCACGGCCGAGGTCCAGCAGGAGCTGGTTGCGTACGAGGGTGGCCGGGCGGCCGTCGATCCGGTACACCCACTCGGGGTGTTCGGCGTACAGCTTGGACCGAGGGCTGATGCCTTCGGGTTCGACCCACAGGCCGAAGTCCAGACCGAGGGACCGGACCTGCTCGACGAACCGGTCGAATCCATCGGGAAACGCGGCCGGGTCGGGGTCCCAGTCGCCGAGGCCCCCGGTGTCGTCGGGGCGACCGGTGAACCAGCCGTCGTCGACGACGAAGAGTTCGGCACCCAGCCCGGCGGCGACCTCGGCGAGCTCCAGCTGGCCCGGGGCGTCCACGTCGAAGCCGGTGGCCTCCCACGAGTTGTAGAGGACCTTGCGGGGACGGTCGATGCGCTCGCCGCTCAGGTGCCGCTCGTAGCGGTGCCAGACGCGAGCCAGTCCGTCGAGGCCGTCCGGGCTGAAGGCGCAGGCCAGGCGCGGAGTGACGAGGGTGGTCCCGGGGGTGAGGCGGACGGCGCCCTCGTGCGGCACGCGGCCGGCGCGGACGCGCAGCGCGCCGGCGGGCTCGGCGTCGGCGGTGACGCGCCAGTTGCCGGACCACTCCAGGGCGATGCCGTAGGTGGGGGTGGTTCCCTCGGCGGGAGCGTCGGCGGACTGGACGGCGAGCCAGGGGTGGTAGGCGTGGCCCGCCGAACCCTGAGTGCTCTCCATCTCGAAGCGCCCGCGCTCCAGAACCAGTTCCTGGAGCTGGAACTCCTGCGACCACTGGCCGGCCAGATAGGTCAGTCGCGCGCCACCCTGGACAGGCACGTTGACGGCGGCGGAGTCGAAGCGCTCCAGCCGTACCTCGTCCTCACCGGTACAGGTGAGCTCCGTCCAGCGCAGGACGACGTCGGTACCGGGCACCGTCTCGTAGCACAGCGCGGTGCGCAGCCCGAGGAGGTCGTCGGCGAACTCCAGGCACAGTGTGCGGTCGCCGTCCTGGGTGGCGCCGTCGAAGTGCCACCAGCTGCCGCGGTCGCCGCCGGGACGGGAGGCGATCAGGTCGGCGCCGGTGAACGGCCGCAGCCCGTACGGGATGTACTCGGCCGGAGCGGCGTCGGCGGGGGTGATGAAGTGCGTGCGGCGCGACCCGTCCATGGGCGACGGTCCGGCCTCGGCGCCGTGCGGTCCCCAGGCGGCGAGTTCGGCCCAGCGGCCGTCGCCGCCGAGGGTGACGGCGTAGGACGTGGTGTCGGTGCGCAGCAGCCACCGGTCGGACGTGGTCACTTCACGGCTCCGAGGTTCAGTCCGGCGACGAAGTGGCGCTGGAAGCGGAGGAAGACGGCGACCGTCGGGGCGGCGGCGATCACGGAACCGGCCGCGATGACGTTCCACATGGACACGTACTGGCCCTGAAGTCCGATCAGCGAGGCGGTGATGGGCATCTGGCTGTCCGTGCGCAGGACGGTGATGGCCCACAGCAGGTCGTTGAAGATCCAGGTGAACGACAGGGCCGTCAGGGCGGCCAGTGCCGGGCGGGCCAGTGGCAGGATGATCCGCCAGTAGATCTGCCAGGGGCTCGCGCCGTCGATGACGGCCGCCTGCTGGATCTCACCGGGGATCGCCCGCATGAAGCCGTGCAGGACGAAGACGTAGAACCCGACGCCGAAGCCGACCTGCACCCCGATCAGCGCGTACAACTGGTCGTAGATGCCGAGCACTTCGCTCAGCTTGGAGACCGGGATCAGCAGGATCTGCGGGGGCAGCAGGTTGCCGCCGAGCATCAGCAGCAGCAGGACGCGCCGGAACGGCAGGTCGTAGCGGCTGAGCGCGAAGGCCGCCATGGAGGCGAGGCCGAGCGAGAGCAGCACGGTGGGAACCGAGACGATCATGCTGTTGATGAGGGCCTGCTGCTGGCCGCCGTCCACCCAGGCCTGCTGGAAGCCGTCCAGCGTGAAGGACCGCGGCCAACTGCCCACCCCGTGGGCGGCGATGTCGTCGAAGGTGCGGGTGCTCGTGACCAGGACGAGGGCGATCGGCAGCAGCCACAGCGCGGACAGCAGCCCTGCCGTGAGGTGGAAGCCGGTGGTACGCAGCGCTCGGCCGCGGACAACAGGCCGGCGGGGAGCCGACCGCGGAGCCGTGTGCGCCGTGCCGGGGTCGTGGCCCGGGTCCTTGCCGACGGATACGGAGGCGTGGGTGGCGGTCATCAGTCGGCCTCCCGGAAAGCGCGCACGAGGTAGCTCGCGATGACACCGAAGGCGAGCACGAAGATGACGACGGCGAGCGCGGAGCCGTATCCCAGGCGCAGGGACTGGAACGCGGTGGAGTACATATAGGTGCTCAGCAGTTCGGAGGAGTGGTACGGACCGCCACGGGTGAGCGCCCAGACGACGTCGAACGAGCGCAGCGAGTCGATGACGATGACCGACAGGACGACCGCGTTGACGCTGCGCAGCTGCGGCAGGGTGATGTGCCGGAACTGCTGGAGGCGGCTCGCGCCGTCGACCTTGGCCGCCTCGTACAGCACGGGATCGATTCCCTTGAGGCCGGCGAGATAGAGCACCATGACGTAGCCGACCTGGCGCCACAGGGCGGGCACGATCACCGCGTAGAAGGCGGTGTCCTGGTCGGCGAGCCATGCGTGCCGCCAGCTGTCGAGGCCGACGGCCGACAGCACGTTGTTGATCAGGCCGTCCGGCTGGTACATGGCCTGCCACACCAGCGCCGTGGCGACCAGGGAGAAGACCACCGGCAGGAAGAGCGCCGCCCGGTAGAACCCGATGCCGCGCCGCTCCTGCTGGAGCAGCAGCGCGGCACCGAGGCCGAGGGCGGCGGAGAGTCCGCCGAAGAGCAGCAGCCACAGCACCGTGTTGATCGCGGCGGTACGGAAGACCGCGTCGTGCACCATCTCGCTGAAGTTGCCGAGGCCGACGAACGTGGGGGCCGCCAGGCCGTCCCACGTGGTGAGCGACAGATAGAAGCCCTGGAGGGCCGGCCAGAAGACCCAGAAGGCCTCGACGAGCAGCGGGAGGAGAACGAAGGCCAGGACCACCGGGGGCACCCGCGTGGCCCTGGACCGTCGTGTGGAGCCGAGCAGCGCCATGGTCACTGGCTCCAGATCTTCTGTGCGCCGCGCTGCCACGTGGTGAGGATGGAGCCGATCTGCTTGGGCTTGGCGAGGTAGTGCACGAGCGCGGTGTCCGCGGTCGGCTGGAGGGCGTCGCTGGAGTCGCGGTTGAAGAACTGGGTGAGGTCGGTGGCGCCCTCGATGAGCTTCCGGCCCTTCTGCACCAGCGGGGTGCCCGAGTCCTTGGCGTCGGGGTGGGTGGGCAGCGTGGTCCCCGAGCCGCTCTTGAGGTACAGCTCCTGCGACTCCGCGGTGGCCAGGTAACGCAGCAGTTCCTTGACGCCGTCGGCGCGCTTGGTGCGGGCACTGGCGAAGAAGCCGTCGGTGGGCGCCTCCTCGGCGACCGGGACCTTCGGGTCGATGACGGGGAACCGGAAGAAGTCGATGTCGTCCAGGGCGTTCTTCGGGGCCGCGTCGGCGAAGAAGGTGCCGATCAGCATCATGCCGGTACGGCCCTGGAGGAGGGCGGTCGTGGCGTCCTGGAACGGGATCGCCGTGCCGTTCGGGTCGAAGAACGGGCGGGCCTCGTCCCAGCGGTCGAAGACCCTGCGGACCTCCGGGTCGTCGAAACGGTGCTTGCCGGCCAGGAGTTCGCGGTGGTAGGCGGCGCCGTTGACGCGGATGTTCAGGTAGTCGAACCAGGCGGACGCGACCCACGGGGTGTCGCCGCCGGCGCCGAGGCCGATCGGGGCGACGCCCTTGCTCTTGAGCTTGTCGCACAGGTCGAGGAATTCGTCCCAGCTCTTCGGCTCCTGAACGCCCCACTTGGCGAAGTTGGACTTCCGGTAGAACATGCCCCACCAGTAGTAGCTGGTGGGCACGAAGACCTTCTTGCCGCTGGACGCGGAGGTGCACAGCTTCTTCAGCGCCTCGGAGTAGCCGGCGAGTTCGGGCTTCTCCCAGATGTCGGTGAGGTCGAGGAGCAGGTCCTTCTTCGCGTACGACTCGGCGACGGAGCCCGGGTACCAGGTGTAGGCGTCCGGCGGGTTGGCCGAGGTGAGGTAGGTCGGCAGCTGGGTGCGGAAGGTCTCCGACGCGACGGTGTTGAGCTGCGCCCTGGTGTCCCCGCGTTTGCCGAAGGCGGCGACCGTCGCCTGTATGGCGCTCTTGGCCTGCGGGGAGGACAGGTTGGACTGCAGGGTCACCGGGCCGCCGGACTTTCCTCCGGTGGCGGACGGGGTCTGGGTGACGCAGCTGCTGAGCAGCGCGCCGGCGCCGACGGCGCCTGTTCCTACGAGGAACCTGCGGCGGGTGGCGTTGAAGGCGGTCATCTGTGCACTCCTTGGTGCCCACGGAACGGAACTTGAGGCCCCCTGACGGCCCGGCTCCGGGCGCGGCAGGCACAGCTTGGCGCAGAGCCGGAAGGACCGTCAAGATTAATTACTAATTTATTCTTCGGAGGCTGTGTCCCGGGCCGGAGAAGGCCCGGGACACAGCCGTCATTGCACGGCGATACCGGACAGAGCGGCCTGCCGCGGTACGGATCGACGCAGGTGGAACAGGGTCGAGCGGTCGGTGCGGGGCTCAGAGCCGGGTCTGGTGGACGCGCCCGTCCACTCCACGGAAGGCGGCCAGTACGCCACCGTCCGGCCCGGCCACGGCGCCGAGAGCACCGTCGAAGGCGCCGCTGACGAAGTCCTGGTCCTTGCTCCAGCCCGCCCAGTTCCCGGACGCGGTCCAACTGCGGGTCCAGAGCGTGTAGTCACCCGCACGGGCGTACAGGTGCACCGTGCCGCCGGAGGCCACCAGCGTCGGGCTGCCACTGAGCGTGCCGCCGAGGGCCGTCCAGTCCGACCAGGTGCCGGAGGTGTCGCGGGTCCGCGTCCAGGCCGCGTCGTCGGGGGTGCGGACGGCCACGTGCAGCCTGCCCTCGTCGTCGACGACGCCCGACGGGCGACCGTAGAACGCCTTGTCCTGCGGGGCGCCCTGCGCGGTCCAGCCGGAGGCCGGGCCGCGCGACCACAGCTTGCCGTCCGCGCCGCGGGCCAGGAGAGTCCAGTCGTCCGGACCCGCGAAGGCAACGGTCGGCGCGTCCGTCAACGTGCCGCCGAGGGACTGCCACCGCCCCCAGTGCCCGTTCGCGTACACGCGCCGGTAGGCGGTGCCGTCGGTGCCCCGTACGAACACGTCGATCCGTCCGCCTGTGGAGGCGTACGCGGCGGGCTGGCCGAGCATACGGCCGTGTGTCGGGCCACCCAGATCGGTGGTCCTGGCCTTCGACCAGTCACCGCCCTGGGCGGTCTGAGCGCGCAAACTCCCGTCCGTGTCACGGGTGAAGGCGGTCAGGGTGTCACCGTCGCGGGTCAGGGCCGGGCTGGCCGAGGAGCGGCCGGGCAACTGCGTGCCCGGGGCGTCGTCGGCGCCGGTCAGCTTGAGGAAGGCGGTGCCGTGGGCGGGGACGCGCACGGTGTACGAACCGGTGAAGCCGCCGCGCGAGGTGCGGGCCCGCAGATCGCGGACGGCGACCTTGCCCGTCAGGCCGGTGTCGGCGAAGGTCACGGTGCGATCCTGCGCCTGATCGGAGCGGTTGAGCAGGACGACCGCCCGCTTGCCCGCGCCCTGGAGAACCTTGCTGTAGACGTCGCCCACGGAGTCGGTGGCAACCCTGGCGCCCTGGATGCCCAGCGGGTCCTGGTTGACGGCGATGATCTCGGGATTGCGCAGGGTGTCGAGCATGGACCGCGACAGGGTGCGCGGGTCGCTGCCGAGTATCAGCGGCGAGGCCATCTCGGCCCACATCACGAACTGGGTGGTGGACTCCTCCTGGTTGAGCTCGTAGCCGCCGTCGGCGAGCTTGCGCATCGGGATGAGGTAGTCCGGGTCGTTCCAGTGGCCGGGGCCCTGAGCCTCCGGGTGCCAAGCGTTGGCATCCATGTTGCGCAGAATGTTGGGCCACTCGCCCGCCGTGGGAGTGCCCCAGGCGATGTCGGTGCCGGTGCGCCAGGAGTCTCCGGTCGTCGGACCGTAGACGTAGGTGTTGTGCGCGTCCTGCTCGGGCGTGTGGGGCATGCCCCAGTCGTCGGTGAGCGGGTTGCACAGGTTGAGCAGCATCTTCCGGCCGGATTTGGCGACGGCGTCGCTGAACTCCTTGAAGGCCGGGCCCGGGTCGAGCCCGGCCCCGATGCCGCAGAGGAAGTCCACCTTGATGGCGTCCACCTTCCAGCCGGCGAACTGGCGGGCGTCCTCCGCGTAGTGGCCGCGGCTGCCGAGCCCACACCACTTGCCGCCGTCGTACTCGCCCGCGTCGGTGTAGATGCCGGCCTTGAGACCGCGCTGGTGAAGGTAGGTCACGAGTGCGGGAATGCCGGAGGGGAAGCGCGAGGGGTGGGCCACCAGCCGGCCCGTCTCCGGGTCGCGCGGCTGGTCGGCCTGCCAACCGCCGTCCAGCCAGACGATGTCGTAGCCGCTGTCGCGCAACCCGCTGCTGACGAGGTGGTCGGCGACCTTTCTGACCTCGTCCTCCGTCGGGGCGCCGAGCCCGTAGTAGGTGTTCCATCCCATGTACGGCGTGGGGGCGAGGCCGCTGTCGTAGTACTGCGGCGCACCCTGGTCGTCCGCGGCGTGTGCCGTGGGAACGGCCGATCCGACCAGTACCACGGCGCCGAGCACCGCCACGGTCCGCCGCACGCGCGCCATCTCTGCACGATGCGAAGCCACTGAAGTCTCCCGAGAGTTGGGGGTTCGGGGCACCCCGCTCGGGTCGTTCCGAGGGCCGGTGCCAGGCGGAAACTGTGCCGAGGCCCCTGAAGCCTGTCAATATTAATTGCTAATTAACTTAAAAACGGGATGTCCGGATGCCGTGGCGATCGCTGCCGGAGGGTCTCCGCGAGGCTCGGCGGAGCTCCTGAGGGGCACCGGGGATGCCCGAACGCCACGGCGATCCGGCGCCGGTGAGGAGGTGTCAGGGGTGCGACGGACACCAGGAGTGATCCGACGACAAGGGTGCCGAGCAGAACGCCGAAAGCGACGATGCGGCCGACGCCAGGGGATCGCGGCGGACCGGACGATCACGACGACGGCCGCGGACGATCACGAGCCGCAGACGATCACGAAGGGATGAATACGCGGCGAGGGCACCCCGCCGTCCCCGGGCGCCGGGCACGCTGCCGATGTGCACAAAGAAGGAGACAGGGCGGTTCCCCGACAGCGGGCCACTCCGCCGGAACGTCACCGGCGTCCCACCCCGCGGCCCCCCGCCCCCCGCCATCGACCGGGCGACCGCGCCGGCACCGTCGAGGCCCGCATCCGCTACTGGTTCGACACCACACTGGCCCGCGGCACCTCCGCACTCGTCGGATGGCTCGCCCTCGCCTGCCTGGCGGTGGTGGTCCCCATCAGCGCACTCCTCGTCTGGACCGACCAGCGCGCACCGGTGGCCACGGGATCGAAGATCGCCGCGGTATGGCGCAGCACCGGTCAGACCATGCGGCTCGGCGGCGAGGTGGGGCCACCGCTGCGGGTCGCCCTGTCGGTACTGCTCGCCCTGGTCGCCCTCTTCTACGTCTCCACCCTGGTCAGCCTCATCACCGCGGGTATGACCGACCGCCTGATCGCCCTGCGCCGCGGTCACTCCACCGTTCTGGAGAGCGGCCACACCGTGGTCCTCGGCTGGTCCGAGCAGATGCAGACGGTCGTCTCCGAACTGGTCGCCGCGCATGCCGGAAGACGCCCGGGCATCGTCGCGGTTCTCGCCGACCGCGACCCCGCCGAGATGGAGGACATCCTCCGGGCCGACATCGGCGACACGGGCCGCACCCGGCTCGTGATCCGCAGCGGCCGCCCCACCGACCCCGCCGCCCTGGCCCGGATCAGTCCCGCGACCGCCGACGCCGTGGTGGTCCTCCCGCGCGACGACCCCGCCGAGGACGCCGAGATCGTCAAGACCCTTCTGTCGCTGCGGGCGGTGGTCGGCGAGGAGCGCGACCTGCCGGTCGTCGCCGCCGTGCGCGACGACCGCTATCTCGCCGCGGCCCGCCTCGCCGGCGGACCCGGAGCCACCGTGCTGGAGATCGACGACGTCTCCGCCCGTCTGCTCGTGCAGTGCGTCCGCCGCCCCGGCCTCTCCCTCGTCCACCAGGAACTCCTGGACTACGCGGGCGACGAGTTCCACACCGTGCGGAGCCCGGCGCTGACCGGCAGGACCTTCAGGGAGGCGGCCGCGGCCTGCCCCGTGTCGAGCGCCGTCGGCGTCGTCCACGCGGACGGCGGCCTCACCCTCGACCCACCCGCCGCGCTCCCACTGGCCGATGGCGACAGCCTGGTCGTCATCGCACGGGACAGTGAATCCACGAGCCCGGCACCGGTCGCCGCGCCCTACGATCCGACGATGCTCGCCGACGAACGCCCTCCGCGGGTACCGGCACCCGAGCGCCTTCTCCTGCTCGGCTGGAACCGCAGGGCCCGTCGGATCGTCGACCAGCTCGCCCGGTCCGCGCCACCGGGTTCGTCCCTCGATGTCGTGGCGGAGCGCAAGGCCGCCACGGTGACGGGGCTGCGCGCCGTCGACCGGTCGGTGGGGGACACTCTCACGGTCGTCCACCGGCCGGGCGACCCCACCCTGCGCGAGACCGTTGAGGGGCTCGACCTGGCCGGCTACCACGGGGTGATCGTCCTCGGACCGGACCGCCGCTGCGGGCAGGAAGACCCCGACGACCGCACCCTCGTGACCCTGCTCCATCTCCGGGCGCGGGAGCGCGACACCGGTGTACGGGTGCCTGTCGTCACGGAGTTGACCGACGACCGCAACCGCCTCATCGCCCCGGTCGCTCCGGGCGCCGACTTCGTCGTCAGTGGCAAGCTGATCGGCCTGCTCATGACGCAGATCTCGCAGAACCCCCGACTGGCGTCCGTGTTCGAGGAGTTGTTCGCGCCGGGCGGCAACACGATCCACCTCCTTCCGGCCGGCGTTTTCGTCCGACCGGGCCACCGGGCCTCGTTCGCGACCGTGGCCGAGGCGGCTTCCCGGCGGGGCGCGTGCGCGATCGGATACCGCTCGGCCGCTCGGGCCTGGGAGCCCCCGCATCACGGCGTGCGGATCAACCCCCCGAAGGTGTACGCGAGAAGGTGGACCGACGCCGACGAGGTGATCGTCGTGGCCCCCGCCGGTCCCGCCCTGCCGACACCGCCCGCCGAGGTCGCCGCGGTGCAACGCGACGCCGATTGAGAGGGCTGTCCTGCCCTGCGCCGGCGGCTGTGGGAGGGGCCCGGGATGCGGAGGCTACGGGCAGCTGCCGTGCGGCATTGACATGGCACCGCAAGGAGAGGAGGGTGAAATATACCCTATCGCCCGATATGCAAGAAAAAGTCGGAGGTGTATGAGGGTGCGCCGTAAGATCATTGCCGCAGTCTCCGCAGGAGCCGCAGGCCTCGCTCTCGCAGTCATACCCGCAACCGGTGCGTTTGCTTCGAGCAGCGCAAGTGGCGGCGGCAACTATGGATGCTCCGACGGGAGGGGCTGGGACAACCGCAACAACAACTGCGACTTCTACGACAACCGGTACGACAGGAACTTCAACAACTCGGTGATCTTCATCGTGCTGTGAGCCTCCTGATCAAGGTAGGCACAGATCAGAGCCCCTGATCCGACGGTTGGCGAGTGCCTGACGTCTCTGCGTGGTCGCGCCGCGTCAGGGAGTCACGGAAGTCTTGGCAGCCTTGTTGTCGGGTGGGCCGTTCCCTGCATCACCATCCCGTTCGCCGCGTCATCCCGAAGGCGAACGCTGTCGGTGGTGCGGGGGTGAACGTGCCGCGTTTCTCTGCGGGCCGCTGGATGAAGCACACGGCCATCAGTGAGAGCCCGCCCGTGGTGGCGGGGTCGGCGATTCTCGGGGTCGGGCGTTCGTTGCCCCGGCCAGGTCACCATCCGCCCCACCGACCCCTCTTCGTCGTACGCGGCGCCCTGTTCGGCGGTCGCGGTCTCGACGAGCCATCTCGACCCGCCGTCGGGTCGGTGACGAAGCCATCCATCGAGACCGTGATCCACGCCATCGGTTTCCGGGCCAGGGCGGGCCACGCGGGCGGTCCGGGCAGGAGGTTCACAGCACAGACATCCGCCGCGTCCGGAACTCGCCTCCGGCGCCCTGGTGTTGGGCTATGCCTCGTAAGTGACGGTGGTCATCATTCCGGACTCCGAGTGGTAGATGTTGTGGCAGTGGAGCATCCAGTCGCCGGGGTTGTCGGCGTCGAAGTCGAGGACCAGCTTGTTGTGAGGCAGGACGGTGGCCGTGTCCTTGCGGGCGCCGTGCGAGTCGATGCCGGCGAGGGCATAGGTGTGGCCGTGCAGATGGACGGGGTGCCACATGTCGGTGGCGTTGACGACCACCAGCCGGACGCGTTCGCCGTGTTCGATGCGGTGGACGCGGTCGGGCGAGTAGGGGCGGTGGTCGATGCCCCAGTCGTAGTTCTTCATGCCGCCGGTGAGGGTGATTCTGACGATCCGGTCCGGTCGGCGCCGGTCGAGTTCGACGGATTCGTGCGGCCTGAGCTCGCGTGCCGACGGCAGGACGGCACGCCGCAGTTCGGCAGGCCGGCTGTCGGGCCCGGGCAGTGCGCCGCTCGCGGTGCGCAGGACGGCCATGGCGGCGCCGTTCTTGCCTTCGGCGAGTGCGGTGAGCGGGAAGACGCCGTCCTTGGCGGTGATGAGGACGTCGTAGCGTTCGCCCATGCCGAGGAGCAGGGAATCGGTTCGGTGGTGGCGCACGGGGAAGCCGTCGCTGTGGGTGACGGTCATCCGGTGTCCGCCGAGGGCCACGCGGAACGGGGTCTCCGCGCCGGCATTGATGATGCGCAGCCGGATACGGTCGCCGGGTTTGGCCCGGAACTGCGTCGGGTCGTCGGGTGTGCGTCCGTTGATCAGGTAGTGCGGGTAGGCGACGTCACCGGCGTGGCCGCCGAGCAGCGGGCTGCTGGCGCCGGTCATCAGTCGGCCGGGGCCTCGGCTCGGCTTCGACGAGGGCGAGGGCGAGGCATGCTCGCGGGCCGGCGTGTGGTGGGGCTGCGGCGCGTGGCCGCGCGGCGGACCGTATCCCGCCGCGACCCCTCCGGAGGGCTTGTCGTGGCCGTGCCCCATGGCGGGTTTGCCCTTGCGGAGCTGGTCGAAGATGTCCTCGGGGCTGGAGCCGCCGACCCCGTCGATCCAGTCGTCGAGCAGGACGATCCATTCCGTGTCGTAGGAGAGCGGCTCGTTGGGGTCGTCGACGATCAGCGGCGAATACATTCCGCGGTCGACCTGCAGACCCAGGTGGGGGTGGAACCAGTACGTGCCGGGGTGCGGCGCCTTGAAGCGGTAGGTGAAGGTCGCGCCGGGCTTGATGGGCGGCTGCGTCACGTCGGGCACGCCGTCCATCGCGTTGCGCAGGGCGACTCCGTGCCAGTGGACCGTGGTGGGTTCGGGCAGGTGGTTGGCGAGCGTCAACTGCAAGGTGTCGCCGGCGGTGATCCGTACCTCGTTGCCGGGCAGTTCGCCGTTGTAGGTCGAGGTTCTGACGGTGCGCCCGTTGCCGATCTCGACGGTGGCCGGTGTGGCGGTGAAGGTGAGCCCGCGGAGTTTTCCTTCAGGGCTGGGCGTCCATGTGGGCCGGACCTTCTTGCCGTCCGAGGCGAGGGAGCCCTGGGCACCGGCGGCCCCCTTTCCGGCGCCGGCTGTGGAGTCCGCGCCGCCGCCCGAACAGGCGGTGAGCAGCGCGGATCCTGCTGCGGCGATTCCGGCGCCGAGTACGGCACGCCGGGTGGCAGAGGTCGGACGGGGGTGATCCTGCCTGTACATGGTCCTCCGGTCGTCGTACATGCGCACATCCCGCACCGGGCAAGGAGCGGCGCCCCGGGTGGGGCCTGACGTGGCAGGACCAGCATGGAGCACAATGCCGGAAACATGCGGTAAGTCCTATCTGCCTGTCGTATCTGTCGTGCCGGTGAGCATCCAGGCCGATGGCTACGAGGCACTGGCGGCGTGGCGCGAGGAGCCGGTGGCGTGAGGGGCCATGTCGTGGGCCGTGCGTCGCTCCCACCGCACTGTCCGGACGGTGTGCGGCGACAGCATGGGCACGGCCGCGGGGGACAGGCGCAGTTCCGCGTGCGGGCGTGGTCAGAGCCGGTGGGGAGCGGTGTCCGTCACCGTGCACGGGTGCCGGCGGCCGACCACGGCGTGCGCGTTGAACAACCGGCTTCGCGACGTGCTCGGCCCGCCCCCTGGCGTCGAACTCCCGCTCCCGCCTCTGTCGACCGGCGACATCCACCCACCGTCGGGGCCGAGCGAGCAGGCGCAGGACCGGTCGGAACAGCCATCCTGCGGGACAGACAACTCCTCGACAGGCAAAGGCACGTGGGGAACCAAGGAACTTGGGACAACAAGGACGGAGACGGCCGGCAGGGCTACGTGGTCGGCCGGCCCGCTCGGCCGGCTTCTGATCGCAGCGTGCGAGCGCGCTCGGCCGGGTCGTAGTCCGGACCTACGCCCTCGATCAGCAGCAAGTCGCCCTCCACGTGGTCGGTACGCAGACTCAGGATGGCGCGGTAGGCGGGAGAGTCGTACCAGGCACGGGCTTCGGCCAGGCCGGGAAACTCGATCAGCACCATGCTGCCGGGCCACGTACCCTCCACGACGTCGACCGGCGGACCGTGGATGACGAAGCGGCCGGCGAACGGGTCGAGGGTTGCCTGGATGCGCTCCAGGTACTCGATGATGTCGGAGTGATTCCGACGGCTGCGGAGATGAGCGAAGCCGTATGCGGGCACCGCTGGCTCCTTTCGTTCCGGGGAGGCGGGCGAGGACCAGAACGTAGCCGAGCGTGGCTGGGCGGTGCGATTACCTCAGAGGTCATGCGCATCATGATCGACGAGGTCTCGTCCCTTGTCCCTGGGGCCGAAGCGCAATCCGACCAGCGATTCCGGCCCGGCCGCGGATGAAGACGCGTATCGGGTCCCACCCACGTGTCCGCGCCGAGTGCGGCGGTCGCGGAGTGGGTTCGCCATCCGGCGCGGTACGGCCGGCCGAGACGGGCCGCATGACAAGGTTCTCCAGGATGTCGCCCTGATGGCTGCGTCGTCGCCGGACGCTCCCGATCCACCCGGCTCGCTAGCATGCGACGCATGGCCATCAAACTTGAGAACGTCGGCATCGCCGTTCGCGACCTCGAAGCAACGATCTCCTTCTTCACCGACCTCGGCCTCACCGTGGTCGGCCGTGACACGGTCAGTGGCGAGTGGACCGACACCGCCGTCGGGCTTGATGGCAATCACGCCAACATCGCGATGCTGCAAACGCCTGACGGTCACGGTCGCCTCGAGCTCTTCGAGTACATCCACCCCGAAGCGATCGAGTCGGAGCCCACTCGTCCCAACGAGATCGGCATGCATCGCGTCGCCTTCTCGGTCGACGACATCGACAAAGCCCTCGAAGCAGCCGCGCAACACGGATGCCGCCCGCTGCGTGGTGTGGCGACCTATGAGGACGTCTACAAGCTCACGTATCTCCGCGGTCCGAGCGGCATCCTGGTGATGCTCGCCGAGGAGCTGAAGAAGGACTGACGGCCGTCGAGGTCCCAGGCCGCTACGCGTCCGGACGCTGCGCCGGGCCGGCCTCGTGCCGGCGTGCCGAGACCGGCGGGTCGGTGCGGCTGATGGCCACCATCGCCACGTCATCGGTGAAGCGCGTGCCCACATAGCGCCGGAGGTCGTCGTGGACGGCCATCAACAGTTCGTCGGGTGCCAGGTGTACCCACGAGCGCATCCTGTCGGCCAGTGGGTAGAAGACGCCGGCGGTATTGCGGGCCTCGATCACGCCGTCGGTGTAGAGAAGGATGGTGGCACCGGCCGGGAAGTCGACCCTCTGCACGTGGAGTTCCTGCCCGTTGAGGTCGGCCAGACCGATCGGTGGCAAGAGGGCGGTGGACTCGACGCTGGTGACCGTGCCGCGGTCGACGAGCAGCGGCGGTGGGTGTCCGAGGTTGATCAGGGCGATCGTGCTGTGGGCGTCGGCGGCTTCGAGGATGACGGCGGTGGTGAAGCTTTCCTCCAGATGCTTGCTGCGGATGTCGGCGTCCTCGGCACGCGCGGCGGCGCAGTCGCGCATGTCCTCGCCGAATTCCACCTCGAGTTCGGCGACGAGAACGTCCAACCGGCTGTGGTGCCGCGCCGCGCGCCGGAAGGCGTTCAGAAGCGAGTTGGCCATCTCCAGCGCGGCGAGGCCCTTGCCCTGAGCGTCCCCCAGCAGGACCCGGATAGTGCCGTTGCGCTCGACAGACGCGTACAGGTCGCCGCCGATCGCGGCCTCCTCGTCGGCGGCGCGGTAGAGCGACGCCAGGGTGAAGGAACCCGCTCGGCGTGGAAGCGGGCGGAGCAGAACGCGTTGGGTCACCTGGGCAACCCAGCGGGAGCTCGCCAGTTCGCGCTCCCGCCGTCGGCGGACGGTGCTCGCGGCCAGAGCGGCCAGGCTCAGCAGCACGAACGCGCCGAACTGGAAGGGGAAGTTGGTGGCGCCCAACTGCAGGTTGGCTGCGGCGGCCACCACTACACACGGGGTCGTCACCAGGATGACCAGCAGCACTCCTGCCGGTCCGAGGAAGGCGGCCGACAGGACCGGTGCCGCCACCATCACGGGGCCGAGCCGGATGTCGGGCGGGGTGAGGAGATCCACCACCAGCAGCACCGGGGGGAACAACAACAGGGCCGGCAACCCCAGGTGTGTCCGAGGCGGCCGAGGACGCAGCGGTTCGCCGTCGGAGTCTTTCACCACGGCCGGCTCCAGGAAGCTGTCACCTCGCACATTCAACCGCACCCCCCGGCCTTCCCAGCCGAAGGCGGACCAGCGTTTCAGCGAAAGAATGTGCGGTCAGCGAGGTGCGCACGCCGGTGGGTGAACGCGTGGCCGGAGGCCACGAGACAGGCCGCCGGCTCCAGCCCGTCGCCGTGACACGGCGGCCACTTCGCTCGGGCCCTGGGGGCGTCGGGCCGGCGGGGGCTGCCGTTGCCGCCCGGCTCTGATGAGCGGTCAGGCGGTGGTCCGCGTGGTGTCGATGCCCGATGGGGCCGGACAAGTCCCGCACACCCCTTGCCAGTAAAATTTCACAATACTATGTTACCTGCTGCGTACCGTCGTACCCGTCCCCAACTCCGTTTTTCAACCGGGTACTTCGTGATGCTCCGTCCGCTGTTGCACCACCCCCACCTCCCACACAGGAGTCCAGGTGTCCCAGCTCAGACCGATGCGCGCCCCCTTCCTCACGGGCGCCGTCGCCGCGTTACTGCTCCTCCCGATCGGGCAGACCGGTGCTGTCGAACCTCCGCCGCCCACCGTCGCCCGGTCGCAGGCGCCGCCCACCGACCGCACGGGCGACGAGGTGGAACGCCTCGCCCGTGCACCCCGCTCCGCGCCCACCGCCGCCCCCGCACCGGGTGGTCTGCCGCAGGCACGCACGCCGGGCCGGCGCAGCGCTCCAGCTCCGCACCACGCGGCAACTCCCACCGCGGCGCCCTGCACCCTTGACGCGGTCACGGTGCTCGCACCCGAGGAGTTCGCCGACTTCCTCGCCGATCCGGCCGTCACGGCCGACGGCTGCCTCGGCGACCTCATATGGACCTGGGACCCACGGCTCCCGCGCGTCATGTCGGACGCTCACGTCCAGGCCGTCAGCCGCCGTGCCTCGACCCTCGCCGCAGCGCACGACGGCCGCAACTCCACCCATCTGCTGGAGATGTTCACCTACCTCCACGCCGTGGCCTACCACGACTTCTCGCACACCGAGATCGACGTCACCGACGTCCCGACCACCGAGGCCATGCGGCGCGCCGTCAATGCCTTCGGCACCGCCGCCCGCACCTTCGATGTCACCAGGAGCAACGCCGAGACCCTTCGCGAGGCGCTCTACACCGGCAGCGCGCCCGGACTGCGCCACAGCCAGCTCGCACTCATCAAGAAGGTCCTGGCCACCATGGACCGCTACCACAAGGGGCAGTACGACGACGCCTCCTGGGGCGGCGCCGCGCTGGCCGCACTCTCGGTGAACTACCTGGGCATCTACCCGGGCAACCGCGACATCGCGTTCCACAACGTGGTGACACAGAACCCCTCCTACCGGGCGGCGTTCCGCGCCTTCGCCGGCCACGGTCATCTCAAGGGCACGGTCAACGCGTGGGTCGCCCGGGACGCCCTCGGCGAGTACGGCCGTTTCGGCCAGGTCACCGTCCTGACCGCGGGGATCGTCCCCGATCTCGGGGCCCTGCTGCCGGTCACCGAAGCCACCTTCGGGCGTGGGGCAGCGCCCTGGGCCTCACTCGTGACCTGGCTCAACTTCTATGAGGCGTGCAAGCCCTACAGCGTGTGCAAGGAGGACATCGAGCGCCGGATCTTCCCGCACACCTACACCTACGACGGCGGGGCGATCAGGGTCCGCACCGGCCTGGACCGCGCGACCGTGGACCAGCTCTACTACGCCGCGAAGCAGGTCAAGGCACAGTTCCACCGAGTGCTCGGCACCCTGGAGCCGCTGACCGGCGACACCAACACCACGCTCAACGTGGTGCTGTACGCCTCCCGCGGCGACTACGAGGTCTACCACCCCATCCTCACCGGCATGGGCACCGAGAACGGCGGCGTCTACATCGAGCGCGGCGCCACGTTCTACACGTACCAGCGCCGCGTACCGCAGGACTCCTCGCTGACCCTCGAGGAACTCTTCCGCCACGAGTACGTCCACTACCTCAACGGCCGTTTTGCCGTGCCTGGTTACTTCGGAGAGGGCCCCTGGTACAGCGGCGACCGCACGACCGCGATGGACGAGGGAACGGCGGAGTTCTTCGACGGCGCCACCCGCGACGACGGCATCGCCGTGCGCAAGTCCCTGGTGCAGGGCGTCATCGACGACACGGCGGGCGGCGGCCCCCGGATGAGCGTCGACCGGCTGCTGCACGCCACGTACGACGGGGACGGCTTCCGCTTCTACGACTACGCCGGCACCTTCTTCGAGTTCCTGTGGACTGAACGCCCCTCGCTCCTGCGGGAGATGTACCGGCATCTGAGGGCCGACGACCCGGCTGCCTTCGACGCCTGGCGCGGCCGGCTCGGCGGCGACCCCACGATCCAGCAGGGCTACGACGCCTTCCTGGACGCGCGGATCGCCGAGGTCGACGACCTGTTCGTGCCCGACACGCAGTACACGCCCAACGCGCAGCTGCGGGACGCCTCGACGGCCGCCGTCGCATCGCTCTTCCAGAACGCGACATCTGCCGGACCCAGGTGCGCCGACGCCGGTGAGGCGGGTATGCGCCGCTTCTCCTGCACCGGGCGCGTCACCGCCCGGCTCACCGACGCCGGCTCACCGGACCACGTATTCAAGGACATGTCCGAGACGGTCGACCACTTCATTCTCGACCGGGCCGGCTCCGCCTCCAACAACCTCGCCGACATGAACTGCTCGTTCGGGGAGGTGGACATCTGGAGCAACGGCAGCGCCGGCACCTCGACCTACACCTGCGAGGGCCCGCTGCGCAGCTGACCGACCGATCAGGGACCGGGCCGCACCCGGTCCCTGATCGGATTCCCCACAGCCCGAGCGGAGGAGTGACACATTTCGGTGGTGTCCCGCACTCAGACCCACGACGTCGTCGTCATCGGTGCCGGCGTCGTCGGAGCCGCCTGCGCCTACTACGCGAGCCGCGCCGGACTCCGTGTGGCCGTCGTCGACCGCGGCCCGGTCGCGGGCGGCACCACGGGCGCCGGAGAGGGCAACCTGCTCGTCTCCGACAAGGCGGCCGGGCCGGAACTCGAACTCGCCCTGCTGTCCGTGCGGCTCTGGCGTGAACTGGCCGCGGTTCTCCCGGCGTCCGTGGAGTACGAGCCCAAGGGCGGCGTGGTCGTCGCGCCCGACGAGGCCGCCCTGGACGCATTGCGTCACTTCGCCGAGGGACAGCGAGCGGCGGGGGTCGACGCCCGTGAAGTGGCGGCCGACGAACTGGGCCGGCTCGAACCCCATCTCGCCCCGTGGCTCGCGGGTGGCTTCCACTACCCGCAGGACGCCCAGGTCCAGCCCGCGCGGGCGGCGGCCCTTCTGCTGCACTCATCGGGCTGCGAGCGGTACCTGGACGAGGAGGCCGTGGCGATCCTCACCGGCGCGGACGGCACGGTCCACGGCGTCCGCACCGCCCATCGCGAGCTGAGCGCCCCGGCGGTCGTCAACGCCGCAGGAACCTGGGGCGGTCACGTGGCCGAACTGGCCGGCACGACGCTGCCGGTGCTCCCACGTCGCGGTTTCGTCCTGGTCACCGAACCGCTGCCGCGGGTCGTACGCCACAAGGTCTACGCTGCCGACTACATCGCCGATGTCGCAAGCGGTTCGGCAGCCCTGCAGTCCTCGGCCGTCGTGGAGGGCACACCGGCAGGGCCCGTCCTGATCGGTGCCACCCGGGAACGCGTCGGTTTCGACCGCGCTCTGTCCGGCGAAGCGCTGCGCCGCCTCGCCGCCCAGGCGGCGGCACTCTTCCCGGTACTCGCCCACGTCCGGGTCATGCGTGCCTACCACGGCTTCCGTCCCTATCTGCCGGACCATCTGCCGGCCATCGGCCCCGATCCCCGCGTGCCCGGCCTCTTCCACGCCTGCGGCCATGAGGGTGCGGGCATCGGCCTCGCGCCGGCGACGGGACTGCTGATCACCACCGCGCTGCGCGGTGAACCGCCACCGCTGGACCCGGCACCGTTCGCGCCCGAACGTTTCGACGACCCTGCCCACCGACCGACAGGAGCGGACCGTTGAGCCGGTCACCCACAGATCCGGTACGGGCCGAGCCCGGCCGGACCTTCGAGATCACCTTCGACGGACGCCCCGTACGGGCGCTGCCCGGGCAGAGCATCGCTGCGGCGCTCTGGGCCGCGGGCATTCTCGCCTGGCGCACCACCCGCAAGAGCGGCGCGCCGCGCGGCGCCTTCTGCGGTATCGGGTCCTGCTACGACTGCCTCGCGACCGTCAACGGCCGCCCCAACCGGCGGGCCTGTCTCCTGCGGGCGCACCCCGGCGACGCGGTCACCACCCAGGAGGGCACCGGACATGCCGAACTCGCCGTCTGAACACGGGCGCGCGACGGGCGAACAGGCCGCCGGTCTCGCGGTGGTCGGGGCGGGGCCCGCCGGGCTCACCGCCGCGGTCACCGCCGCGGATCTCGGGGTCACCGTGACCCTCCTGGACGCAGGGGACCGTCCGGGAGGCCAGTACTACCGGCACCCGCCACCGGAGCTCGGCGCGCGCACATCGAGCCTGCCGCACCACAAACCGCGTGCCTGGACCCGATGGGAGCAGCGGCTGCGCCGGCATCGTTCGGCCGGCCGTATCCGGTACCTGCCCGCCCACCACGTCTGGACGGTGCTGCCGGAGACGGACGAGAGCGGTTGGGTGCTGCACGCGGTCGCGGGGGAGGAGGAGCGGGCGGTGACCGTCCGGGCACGCACACTGCTGCTGGCCACCGGGGCGTACGAGCGTCAACTCCCGTTCCCCGGGTGGACGGTGCCCGGTGTGGTCGGGGCGGGAGGGGCGCAGGCGATGCTCAAGTCGGGCCTGGTCCTGCCGGGGCGGCGCGTGCTCGTGGCGGGGAGCGGCCCCCTGCTGCTGGCTGCCGCCGCCTCGCTCGCGGCGGCGGGCGCCACCGTGCCGGCGGTCGTCGAGGCCGCCGCGTACACCGCGTACGCGGACCGGCTCGGGACCATCGCCGTCAACCCGGGCAAGGCGCTGGAAGGCGCCCGCCTCGGCGCCGGTCTGGCACGCCGCGCGGTGCGGGTGCTGTCCCGGCACGCCGTGACCGCGGTGCACGGCACCGGCCGGGTGACGGGGGTGACCGTCCAACGGCTCGACAGCGCCTGGCGACCCGTGCCGGGCACCGGGCGGCGCATCCCCTGCGACGCGCTCGCGGTCGGCCACGGACTCGTACCGCAGCTGGAACTCGCCACCGCCCTCGGCTGCGCCGTACGGCGAACGGCGGACGGGACGCTCGCTCTGGCCCTCGACACGCGGCAGCGCACCTCGGTGCCGGGCATCTGGTCCGCCGGTGAGACCGGAGGTGTCGGCGGAGTGGAACTGGCCCTGCTCGAAGGCCGGCTGGCCGGCCACGACGTGGCGCAGGAGTTGCGCGGGACACAACTGCCGCCGCGTACGGAGGCTCTCGCCCGCCGCCGCGCGCGTCGACGTGCCTTCGCCGACACGATGGCCGCCGCGCACCGCCCGGGGCCCGGCTGGATCGCGTGGCTCACCCCGGCCACCGTGGTGTGCCGGTGCGAGGAGATCTCGGTCGCCGAGGTCCGCGATGCCGTCGAATCGCTGGGCGCCACCGACTCACGGGCCGTCAAGTTGCTGACACGGGCCGGAATGGGCTGGTGCCAGGGCCGCATGTGCGCCTTCGCGGTGGCCGCGCTCGCGGGCCGGGAACCACCACCCGAGAGCCGTCCTCTGTCGTGCCCGGTCCTCCTGGGCAACCTCGCACAGCTGCCGGGCACGGACGCGTCCGGCAGCGGGGACCCGGCGGCTGATCAAGGGGACCGGGACGTCGCAGAACCGGGCCGCGCCCCGCACCCGACACACTCACCGAAGGAGCACCCATGACACCCGCATCCGCACCCGCATTCCGTACCCGACCCTGGCACGGCCTCATGGTCGCCACCGCTCTTCCCTTCCGCGAGGACCTCTCCGTCGACCTGGACGCCTACGGCGAACACGTCGCCGGGCTGCTCGCCGACGGCTGCGACGGCGTGGTCCCCAACGGCTCACTCGGCGAGTACCAGACCCTCACCGACGACGAGCGCTCCCGCGTCGTACACACCGCCGTCGAGGCGGCCGGAGACGGGGACCGGGTGATGCCCGGCGTCTCCGCGTACGGAAGCGCCGAGGCCAGGCGCTGGGCCGAGCACGCCGCCGAGGCGGGGGCCGGATCGGTACTCCTCCTGCCGCCCAACGCCTACCGGGCGGACGACGACGCCGTAGCCGCGCACTACGCCGAGGTCGCACGGGCGGGCGTGCCCGTAGTCGCCTACAACAACCCCTACGACACCAAGGTCGACCTGACCCCCGCGCTCCTCGCCCGGCTCCATCACGAGGGCAGCATCGTCGCCGTCAAGGAGTTCAGCGGTGATGTGCGCCGGGCCTACGAGATCGCCGAACTCGCGCCGTCCCTCGATCTGTTGATCGGCGCGGACGACGTCCTTCTGGAACTCGCCCTTGCCGGCGCCGTCGGCTGGATCGCCGGTTACCCCAACGCCCTGCCCCGCTCCTGCGTCACCCTCTACCGGGCTGCCGTGACCCACGACCTGGCGACCGCGCTGCCCCTCTACCGGGAACTGCATCCGCTGCTGCGCTGGGACTCGCGGACCGAGTTCGTTCAGGCCATCAAGCGCTCCATGGACCTGGCGGGCCGCCCCGGCGGTCCCACCCGCCCGCCGCGTGCGCCGCTGACAACCGAGCAGGACGCCGCGGTGCGGGCGGCCACCGAGAAGGTGCTGGCCGAAGGCCACCGCTGAAGCACGAACGCCGGCCACGCGCACCACCCGACCAGGAGAGAAGCCATGCGCACCCGTCTTGTCCTCCACGCCGTGGACTCCCACACCGAGGGCATGCCGACCCGCGTCGTCACCGGCGGCGTCGGCATGATCCCCGGAGCCACCATGGCCGAGCGCCGTCTGCACTTCATGGAACACCTCGACCACATCCGAACGCTGCTGATGTACGAGCCGCGCGGCCACTCGGCGATGAGCGGCGCCCTCCTCCAGCCGCCGACCAGACCCGATGCCGACTACGGCGTCCTGTTCATCGAGGTGTCCGGGCTGCTGCCCATGTGCGGCCACGGCACCATCGGCGTGGCCACCGTGCTCGTCGAGACCGGCATGGTGCCCGTCACCGAACCCGTCACCACCGTCCGCCTCGACACCCCGGCGGGGCTGGTGAGTGTCGACGTGCAGGTCGAGGACGGTGCGGCCCGCTCCGTCACCCTCACCAACGTCCCCGCGTTCTGCCTCGCCCTGGACCGCAAGGTCGACGTACCCGGCCACGGCACGGTCACCTACGACATCGCGTACGGCGGCAACTTCTATGCCTTCGTCCAGCTCGACGCCCTCGGCCTGCCCTTCGACCGGGCCCGCAAGGACGACCTGCTCGCCGCCGGACTGGCGGTCATGGACGCGGTGAACGCCGCCGACCGCCCTGTCCATCCCGAGGACCCGAGCATCAGCGGCCTGAAGCATGTCTACCTCGCGGCCCCCGGCTCCGACGCCCGACGCTCGCGGCACGCCATGGCCATCCACCCCGGCTGGTTCGACCGCTCGCCCTGCGGCACCGGAACCAGCGCGCGCATGGCCCAGTTGCACGCGCGCGATCTGCTCCCGCTGCATCGTGACTTCGTCAACGAGTCCTTCATCGGCACCGAGTTCACCGGCAGGCTCGTCGCTGAGACGACGGTCGGCGGGTTGACCGCCGTGGTCCCCACCGTCACGGGCCGCGCCTGGATCACGGGCACGGCGCAGTACTTCCTCGATCCGTCCGACCCATTTCCAGGAGGCTTTCTGCTCTAGCGTGTGCCGGAGGATTCCCACGTGCGCGCCCGGCTCCGCGGACTGCGCAACGTGACATTGTACGCTGGCGCTTCCCGCGGACCCGGAGGAAGCGCCATGGGCCAGCAGAAGCAGCACAACCTCGTCCCGGCCCAGGAACGCCTGCGCGACCAGGTCGCCCACGCGCTGCGCGCGGCGCTCGTGGCGGGCGAACTCCGGCCCGGAAGTGTCTACTCGGCGCCCGGTCTCGCGGCCGACTTCGGTATCTCCGCCACCCCTGTGCGCGAGGCGATGCTCGACCTCGCGCGGGAGGGCCTGGTCGAACCGGTACGGAACAAGGGGTTCAGGATCACCGAGGTCAGCGAGCGCGACCTGGACCAGTACACCGAACTGCGGGCACTGATCGAGGTGCCCACCATCGGCCGGGTCACCCGCAGCGCCACCGCCGGGCAGCTGGAGCAACTGCGCCCGGTGGCCGAGGAGATAGTGGCGCGGGCCCGCGCCCACGACCTCATCGGCTATCTGGACGCGGACCGCCGGTTCCACCTCGGTCTGCTCGCCCTCGCCGGCAACGACCGTCTCGTCGAGACGGTGGGGGACCTGCGCAAGCGGTCCCGGCTGTACGGCCTCAAGGGGCTTGACGAGCAGGGCCGGCTGATCTCCTCGGCCGAGGAGCACATCGAACTGCTCGACCTGATGCTTTCGGGGGACGCGGCCGCCGCGGAGGCGTGCATGGCCAGGCACCTCGGACATGTCCGCTCCCTGTGGGCCGCGGCCCGCGACGAGCCGGTCGAGCCGCGCTCGCGGCTCACTCTGGACGGCGCCCGCCCCTGACCTCGAGAGCACGCATGGGGCGCACCTGTCCCGGTGCACCGCGTGCCTGCCGTCCTGCCTGCCGGAGAACCCGCCCTCTCGGCTTTGACTGCGTACGGGTGAACGGCAGCCTTGCCCTCGCGTCGGAACCCGAGCGGGAGATCAGGCCCGCTAGGTTACTACCGTGCCGTTGACCTGCGCCTTTGTGAACCTCAAGCCCGGAGTCGGCAAGACGACCAGCGCTGTGTGGCTGGCACATGCCCTCCACGAGTCGGGCTACTCGCCGCTCCTGGTCGACGGCGATCCGGCCTCGTCCGCGTTGCGCTGGAGCGAGCTGGCGGACGGTTTCCCGTTTCCCGTGATCGCCCTGCCGGTGGGAGACGTGCATCGTCGTGTGAACGACTTCCTGGGGGACAGGCGGGCTGTGGTGTTCGATGCGCCGCAGTTGGAGGACCATCCCCGTATCGCCCGCAGCATCATGAGGTATGCGAGCGAGTGGATCATCCCGGTGACGCCGGCGCCCATCGAACTGGACCGGATGGCACCCATCCGTACGGAGATGGACGACGTGCAGTCCCTGCGCGCGGAGCCGGCCCGGGCCGTGGTCGTGCTGAACCGCACCAATCGTCCTGATGCCACGCGTACCGGCCCCGATGCCGACGCTCGTGAGGCGCTCACCGAGTGGGGCTTCGTGGTGTTGAGCACCCAGATCGCACGGCTCGACCTGTACGCCCAGTCGTTCGGCAGCCCGGTCCGAGCAAAAGGCTCGGCGTACATGGACCTCGCCGAGGAACTCATCAAACGTCAGGAAGCGGTATGACGGAGCGCAAGGACAGATACCGCGCGGCACTGGATCGCGGAAGGGAAAGCGCTGCTCGGCCCTCGAAGGTCACCAGGCTGCACACCAGGTACGTCAGCGTGACGATCGAAGTGGACCCGGACCTGCAGAAGGGCCTGACGCGATGGGCGGGACCGCCACTGTCCGTGCTGACCCTGGCAGGCACGAGCGTGCTGCGCGCCTTCGCCGATGTTGCCCCCAGGGTGCCCTTCTTCCCCGGCGGCGCCCGGCGTTCTTGAAACCGCACGCGTAGCCGGAGCCGTCGCCGGAGCCCGAGCCCGAGCCGAACAGCGGATCTCGGGCTGACCCCGGCGCGGGCGGCTCGGTCGGCAGTGGTTCGAGGACGGGGTCAGCGATGGTCGTCGAGCCAGTCGCCCGGGATCAGGTCACGCATGCGATCGAGGTCCTCTGCCGTCCGGCCGCGGGCCAGGATGCCCGCGCCGTCGTCATCGCGCAGCAGGACGTCTTGGCCCAGGAACCACCGCGTTTCCTCACCGGGAGGGTAGGTAGGAAAGGGCAGTCGGACGGAGTTCGTCTCCAGCAACGCGCAGCTGTCGTCATCCGGGTCGAGGAAGTCGCAGAACTCTTCATCGGCGTGCAGGGACTCGGACAGGATGATCTCGACGAAGCAGAGGGAAAGGCGCTCCAGCCAGTCCTCCCACCGTTCGGCGCTCTTGTCGGCAAGGTCCAGCCGGATGAGCACGGCAGGATCCTCGTCCTGGAGGCTGTCGAGGAGGATGCCCCAGGACGCGGCTCCCTGGTTCTCGTGACGGAAGACCAGAGCCTCTTCGGCGTCATCGACATACAGTTCTGCAGGACCGAGCAGCACATCGTGGTTGCTGGTGAGATCCTTCCGGCGGCCGAACAGCAGATACGCCTCCCGCAACACCATCGGCAGCCGGCGACCCAGTCGCTCCTCGGCAGCGTCGAGGTCGGCTTCCGTCCATCCGTCATCGCCTCCCACGGCTGCGCCGGCCCAGTGGGCGGCGAATCCCTGGATGAAGGAGGCCCACGCACCACTGCGGCCTTCGACGCTTCCGGCGAGCGACCCGGCAAGATCGAACTCGTGTGTCATGCCGGGACGATATCCGTGCCGCTCGTCAGCTCTCATCGCACCCCGGCACGCAGTTCAGGTGCTGTGGGAAGCCGGACCACTCGATCCGTCCGCCGGACGGGGTGATCCGTCGGCCGACCTGCCCGAATCGAGGCTTTCGTCCTGTGGCGCTACGGTGATGGTGGGCGGTGTCCATGAGGGATCGCCCTGAAGGACGACCAGGTGCCACTCGGGGAGGCCGGTCGCGGCTGATTCTCAGGAGGAATTGTGGCTAACCCCGAACAGGATCCGAACCGGCAAGAGGGCCCCGCGGACGGTGGTGCGGCCGGTGCGCCCGGTGTGCACGACGGCGGTGCGGATGGTGGTGCCGATGGCGGTGCCGAGGGTCCCGCGGACGGTGGCGCGGCCGGTACGCCTGGTGTGCACGATGGCGGTGCCGACGGTGGCGCCGAGGGTCCCGCGGACGGTGGTGCGGCCGGTAGGCCCGGTGTGCACGACGGTGGTGCCGATGGTGGTGCGGACGGTGGTGCCGATGGCGGTGCCGGCGGGTCCGGCAGCCGCTCTTGAGTGCCCTGGGAACCGAACTTCCGAGCTCCGGCGCCGCAGCAGGCGCCGGGGTTCTGGAATCACGGCTGACCGGACTCAGCCGCGAGGCGTTCGCCCGTGACGTCTGGGCCCGGACAGCGTTGCTCACACGCCGCGCGAGCGACTTCTCCGACCTGTTCTCCGCCGAAGCCGTGGACGAACTCATCTCGCGCCGCGGACTGCGTACGCCCTTCCTGCGCGTGGCCAAGGACGGCTCCACACTGCCCGAGCACTCCTTCACCTCGCCCGCCGGGGTCGGTGCCACCATCTCCGACCAGCTCGACGACACGGCCGTGTGGCGCGCGTTCGCCGACGGCGCCACGCTCGTTCTGCAGGCGCTGCAGCGCACGTGGGGGCCGGTCGCGGACCTCTGCGCCCGGCTGAGCGCGGAGCTCGGACATCCGGTGCAGGCCAACGGCTACGTCACCCCGCCGCAGAACCGTGGATTCGACGACCACTACGACGTTCACGATGTCTTCGTCCTCCAGATCGAGGGCACCAAGCGCTGGCTCATCCACGAGCCCGTCCACCCCGACCCGCTGCGCGATCAGCCCTGGACCGATCACCGCTCCGCGGTCGCGGAGGCCGCGAAGGGCAAGGCCCGCATCGACACGGTGCTCGAGCCCGGCGACGCCCTCTATCTGCCGCGGGGCTGGCTGCACGCCGCCCAGGCGCAGGGCGACGTATCGATCCACCTGACACTCGGAATCCACAGCTGGACGCGCTACACGCTGGCCGAACACCTTGCGCAATCCGCCCTCGCGATGCTGCGCGACGATTCCCGGATGCGCCGTACCCTGCCGCTGGGCGTGGACGGACCGGCCGCGGAAATCGACTTCGTCCGCGAACGCCTCATCGCTGCCGTCACACAGGCCGATTCCGCCCCGCTGTTCCACCGCACGCGCAGAGGCCAGGGTCGCCCGGCGCCGCTGGGACCGCTCGCCCAACTCAAGGCCGTCGACGGCCTTGACCCCGAGTCGCCGGTGCGGCTCCGCGCAGCGCTGGAAGCGCGGCTGGAAGGCTCGCGCCTGTCGACACGCGTGGGCTGGCTCGACTTCCCGGAAGCCGATCTCCCGTCGGTGAGCCGCCTTCTCGACGGCGAGGTGCGCACCGCCGGTGATCTTGGCGTCGAACTCGCCGGGAGACTGCTGCGCGCGGGCGTACTGGTGCCCGCCGGACAGTGACGTCGCAGCGGTGACTCCGCCGGAACGCTTCCTCTGCTCCGACGCCGCCCGGCTGCGCGGCGACTCGTTCGTGGGCACAGCGCCCCACGGGTCTGTCTGGGTCCTCATCGAGTACCGGGGCGCGTGGCCGGCCAACGGCTTCGACGGCCTCCGTCTGGCGCCGGAGGCCAAAGAGGTGGTGTTCACCGCCGCCCAGGCGGCACGCGCACGGGTGCTTCTGGTCAAGCGGCACGGACGCGCCACGCGCGAAGGGCCTGCTCACTGGGCGGTACTGCGCTACGAGAGTTCCGGCGCCCACCGCCAGCAATGGGGCACGTGGAGATGCGACGAGGACTTGGCGGAGATCGTCGAAGCCCTCGGTGCTCCCGGAGAACTCGGCTGTCCGCCCGTCGTCCTCGTCTGCACGCATGGGCGGCACGACACCTGTTGCGCCGTACGAGGCCGGCCCGTGGTGCGCGCCCTGAGCGAACGCTGGCCGAATCTGGTGTGGGAATGCACGCACGTGGGCGGTGACCGGTTCGCCGCCAACGTCGTCATCGCACCCGACGGCGTCTACTACGGCAATCTCGATGCCGATTCGTCTGTCGCAACGGTCGAGGAGCACCTCACCGACCGAATTCACGCCGCACATCTGCGCGGTTACACAGACCTTTTCCCGCCGCAGCAGGCCGCGGTCGCAGCCGCGCTCAGACGCTTCGGCCCAGCAGGCCGCCACGACTACGCGGTCACCGGCACTTCGCGCGATCGGGACTGCTGGCGGATCCACATCACCGGCCGGCCGCCCCACCCGATGGCACTCGACGTCGAGGTGCGTGCGTCCCGCACGCCTCCGCATCAACTGACCTGCCGCGGACCGATGACGAGTTCGGCCATCGCCTACGACGTCACGTCGATGCGCATCGGGTGAGCCCGGACCGTCGAACAGCGGTCGGGCCGGCGGACCTTCGCGACCCGACCGCGATCGCCGACGTCCTGCTGTGTCTCACGGCAGGACGTGCAAACACATGCGGCCGGTGGACCTGCTGCTCAGCGCACGAGGTACAGGGTGAGGGCCCCGCCCGCCTGTGAGACACGGGCGACGTGACCATGGCCACGGGCGGTGGCGTACGCGCCGGTGCCGCCGGTGATGGCGAGGTCGAAGTCGCTGGGTGGGGCGCCGACAGGGATGGTCTGCAGGTGCTGCCACGACACCTGCCCGCGGGGAAGGCTGAAAGTGCCTGTGCAGAGCGTGGTTTGTGCCGCCACGCGGGTGCACACCGCACCCTCGGTGCCGTAACTGACACCGTTGCGAAAGAGGTTCGCGGTGATGATGATCTGGTCGCCGACCCCGGTTCCGGGTGTCCCGTTGTCGACCACCGTGGGCGGTGCGCCCTTCGACGTCAGGCTGATGACCTCCGTGCGCTTCACGTGCCAGCTTCGGTCCGGAGGGTTCGGGTCGTTGGACGCGGAGGCGGAACCCGCGAGAGCTGCGAGCGACACAGCAGTTGCTGCCGCCACGCTCCATCGAGAAATGGAAAGCATATTTTTCCTCGCCTGACGAACGGGGATTATGGGCGGACTCAAGAATTCTCATGGTGTGATGTAGTGTCAATTCTCAAATGCATTGCGACTGTTGGATTCATCCAGGCGGCGGCATCAGCAGCACGCGGAGCGAAAAGGGCCCGCCGCGGGACACCTTCACAAGGGCCTGATTGAGCAGGACTTGCCGGCCGCGTTGTCGCGTGGAGTTCCGGGACGCGTACGACGAAGCCGGTTCTTCGGTGTTTCCCACTTCCCGGAACATGCGGGAGGGCATAGCCCATTGGGAGGCAGGGCGTACTCGTACGGGCGCATCACCCGCGCCGTCTCCCGCTCGTCGTGCTCTCTGCGGTTTGAGTGATCTTCCGTACGTCGTCACGGTTTTCCGGTGTCGGTTCGCCCGGCCCCTGCCCTGTGCAGCCCCGCACGCTGACGGCGTTGGTGGACTCGAACACCGGGAGTTGTCATGCACGAGGGCTACCTCACACAGCGTGACGACGAGTGGATCGTGGGAGTCCACGAACGCGGCCGCCGCGAGGTGGTGGAGACCTTCGCCGACGAGCGCCGGGCCTGTGCGTGGCTCTACGAGCGCCTCACCGACGAGGGGCCGCCGCCTGCCCGGCCCACGGTGGAGGAGAGGGACGAACTGCTGCACGACAGCGCGGGCATCGAACGTCGGGCACAGGAGCAGCTCGACCGGGCGCTCGCGGAAAAGCAGCGCGGAACCCGCCATGACCCATCGGCCGGTGAGCACTGAGCACGTCCGACCTCAGGGGTGCCCTGCCCATGGGCCCGCGCCGGAAGGGCCGCGGCCGGGCTGCCCGGCATCACCCGCGCTGTGGATCGTAGGAGCAGTCGTGTCGGGCGGTGCACGCAGCACAACGACCGGTCTGCGCCGGTCAGTTCAGCGGCTTCCGGTAGTGGATGCGGTCGTACGCGCCCTCCACGCGGCGTTCGACGACCTTATAGCCGTACCGCTCGTACATCTTCTGGTTCTCCCACATCATGGCGTGTGTGAGCAGCCGCACCTCGGGCAGTCCGAGCCGGCGTGCGTGATCCTCGACGAAGGCCAGCAGCCGACGGCCGAGCCCGGTGCCTTGGGCGGAGGGGGCAACGGCGATCGAATGCAGGTAGAGGTGGTCGGCCTCGGGGATCAACACCAGGACGCCGGTCACCGGGTCGCCCGCTACGTAGACCCTGCCCGCCGCGACATCCGCCGCGTGGTCCGCCTGCATCGGGGCCGGTACGAGACCAATCCGTTCGACATAGTGGTGGTAGGCCGCGTCGGTCACAGCCTTCACCTGGGTGATGTCCGCTTCCGCGGCGAGCCGGATGTCGTCGGTCATGCCGACACCCTACGAGCGCGAGGGACCGGATTCACCAGCCGGAGCCCGTCCGGCAGTGTCGCGATCACCGCGGGTCGTGGGGCAGGGTGCACCCATCCCCGGGGCCAAGGTGCTTGACCCACCTCGTTCTCACGGCAGGTCGGCAGGCACTGGCAGTTGTCCGGCGCGGGTCCACGGCGGAACGAACCCACTGGACGCCGGCCCGGGGGAAGATCGCCGACCCGTTCCCAGGCCCGCTCGGTGCGAGGATCGCACCATGCCGGTGCTTCCGGCGGCTACGGCCCTCACGAGCCGGTCGGTCACGTCGTGTTGCGGTGTCGGCATCTGAGCCCCCGGTGATCCTCGATCAGTACGGTATCCGAGCCGGGGGTGGCCCCTGGGGGCGGGAGATCGACCCCGCACGTCTCGGACACCGTGGCCTCATCCCGGTCGAGCGGGAACTCGCCGGCGCTCAGGCCGAAGCCTGGCCGGCCGGCGAAGGCACCGCGCACGGGCGGAGGACCATGAGCGAGTCTTCCGAGGTCGCCACCATGGCAAAGGGGAACCGGTCGAGCTCGAGGCACAGCGCGACGTCGTCAGGATGAACTCCTTGACGCACACCCTCCGCCAGTTCCTTGGCGGCGCGCGATACGCCGGCGCGGCGGAGGAACCCCGCTGCATCGGTCCCGGCTTCGGTGACCCTCCGCGCAATGTACTGAGCGCACGCCAGATCTTCATCGGCATGCCCCTCCTCGCCCGTGACCACGAACGTCACGCTGGTGCACTCGCGTGTCCGCAGGAGCCGAGCCGTTGCCTCGGCCACCACGAAACCGGCGCACAGCACCAGCGACGCCTCCTTGACCGCAAGCGCGCCGACGGTCCCTGCCGTGGTCTTCTGCACGACGGTCCTTCCGCCGAGGTCGAGGGACCGCAGCAGGCCCGGCGAGTTGACGGTGTCGAACCCGGGCGCGGGCGGGCCGTCTTTGAGCGCGACCCAATCCGGGTGGTGGGCCTTGAGCGCCAGGGCTTCGTCCAGCGACTCAGCGAGAACGATCTTTTCCGCCCCTTGGGCAAAGGCCCAAGCCGCCACCGTGAAAGCACGCATGACGTCGATCACGACCGCCACGGACGGAGCTTCGGTCAGGTCGGTGATGCCAAGAAAGCGAGCGTCCATCCGTTCATGATCGCGCATGCCTGATAGGAAGCGCTGGGACAGTGATGCGCGTCATATCGGTGGTCTCGCACGGCGCTGCGGCGAACTGCTCCGCCGGCCGGCGCAGTACGGGACGTAACCTCTTCCCGTGCCAGCCTCCCGCCTGCATCGCGTCGCTGTCCTCGTGCTCGAGGGCGCGAAGCCACTCGATGTCGGAATTCCCGCTCAGGTCTTCACGACTCGCGCGAGCATGCCGTACGAGGTGCGGGTGTGCGGCGCGACACCCGGTCTCGTGGCCGGGGGCGACGGTCTCGCGTACTACGTCGCCCACGGTCTCGACGCGCTTGCGTGGGCCGACATCGTCTTCGTCCCCGGCTACCGGGTCCCGGACCGCGACGACCCGCCGCGGGCCGTCGTCGACGCACTGATCGCCGCCCACGACCGGGGCGCGCGACTCGCCGCCATCTCGACGGGCGCCTTCGCGCTCGCCGCCACGGGCCTGCTCGACGGCAGGCGCGCCACCACGCACTGGCACTACACGCGGGCACTCGCGGTCAGGCATCCGCTCGTCCAGGTCGACGAGAACGTGCTGTTCGTCGACGAGGGGAGCGTGCTCACCTCGGCCGGCGCCGCCTCCGGCATCGACCTGTGCCTGCACATCCTGCGCGGCGACCTCGGAGTGGCCGCGTCCAACCATGCGGCCCGGCGTCTGGTTGCCGCCCCCTACCGCAGCGGCGGCCAGGCTCAGTACGTGCCGCGCAGCGTCCCCGAGCCACTCGGGGAGCGGTTCTCCGCCACCCGCGAGTGGGCGCTGCACCGGCTCGGCGAACCCCTCACCCTCGACACACTGGCGCGGCAGGCCGAGGTCTCGCCGCGTACGTTCTCCCGACGCTTCGTCGAGGAGACCGGCTACACGCCGATGCAGTGGGTGATGCGCGCCCGTCTCGACCTGGCCCGCGAACTGCTCGAGCGTTCGCAGCGCAGCGTCGAACAGATCGCCGCCGACGTCGGTCTCGGCACCGGCGCGAACCTGCGCCTGCACTTCCAGCGCATCCTCGGCACCACACCGAGCGAGTACCGGCGCACCTTCACCCGGGGCGAGTGAACCACGCGGCACCGAGTGGCGGGATCCTTTTGGACCATGGCGATCACGCCACTGTCAGCGGCGCGAGCCGCGGGCGACCCTGGTGGCGAAGGGAAGGGACATCACTCATGACTCGCATCGCCATCAACGGATTCGGCCGCATCGGACGCAATGTGCTGCGCGCACTGCTGGAGCGCGACAGCGCCCTCGAGATCGTCGCCGTCAACGACCTGACCGAGCCCGCCACTCTCGCCCGGCTGCTCGCCTACGACAGCACGGCCGGCCGGCTCGGGCGCCCGGTGACCGTCGACGGGGACACCCTCGTCGTCGACGGCCGTCGGATCAAGGTGCTGGCCGAGCGCGAACCGGCGCAGCTGCCGTGGGCCGAACTCGGCGTCGACATCGTCCTGGAAGCCACCGGCCGCTTCACCTCGGCCAAGGCCGCCCGCGCCCACCTCGACGCCGGCGCGAAGAAGGTACTCGTCAGCGCGCCGTCGGACGGCGCCGACGTCACGCTCGCGTTCGGTGTCAACACCGACGCCTACGACCCGGATGTGCACACAGTCGTCTCGAACGCCTCCTGCACCACCAACGCGCTCGCCCCGCTGGCCAAGGTGCTCGACGACCTCGCCGGTATCGAGCACGGGTTCATGACGACGGTGCACGCCTACACGCAGGAGCAGAACCTTCAGGACGGCCCGCACCGCGACGCCCGTCGCGCCCGGGCCGCCGGCGTCAACATCGTGCCGACCACGACCGGCGCCGCCAAGGCGATCGGCCTGGTGCTGCCGGCGCTCGAGGGCAAGCTGTCCGGCGACTCGATCCGCGTACCGGTACCGGTGGGCTCGATCGTCGAACTCAACACGACCGTCGCCCGCGACGTGACGCGCGACGACGTGCTGGCGGCGTACCGCGCCGCAGCGGAGGGGCCGCTCGCCGGCGTCCTGGAGTACTCCGACGACCCGCTCGTCTCCACCGACATCGTGGGCAATCCCGCCTCGTCGATCTTCGACTCGGCCCTCACCCGCGTCGACGGCCGCCACGTCAAGGTGGTCGCGTGGTACGACAACGAGTGGGGCTTCTCGAACCGTGTGATCGACACGCTCGAGCTCCTCGCCACCCGCTGATCGGACGCCGGGGCGGTACGCCGCCTCCGGCGACCGCGCGGACCCACACGTCATTGAGGGCGCTCCGGTCGACCGGAGCGCCCCGACGCGACAAGTGCGACCGAGCACGTCGATCGGCCGCACCGAGCATCTCGGTGGGTTCGTCTCGAAGCAGAGGCTGAGGGATCATCGGTCGACGGGAGTAGGTCCTGCGCCTCATGCGCGCTGTGGGACCGGCTGGCTAGGGTCGGCTCTCATGCAGACCACGGACAGCGTTTGCCGCCAGGCAGCGGAGCGACGACGCGACACCCTGGACCGACTCGCTGCCGAGCGGGACCTCTGGGTGTCGACCGGACATCCGGATCACGGACCGCACCAGGTACCCCTGTGGTTCCTGTGGGACGGACGGGCTGTGTGGATGTGCACCAGCGGCACTTCCGCGACGGCGCGGAACGTCCGCGAGGAGCCGCGCGTGCGCCTGGCGCTGGCGGACACCTTCGATGTGGTGCTTCTGCAAGGGGAGGCGGAGTGCTTCCCGGATCAGGAGGTCTCCGCGGATTCGGCGGACGCGTTCGCCGCCAAGTTCGGGTGGGACCCGCGCACGGCGGAAGGGCCTCATCTGTACATTCGCGTTGTGCCGAAGACGGTGCGCGCCTGGCGCGGTGAGCCGGAACTGCGGGGGAGGGTCATCATGCGCGACGGGACGTGGCAGGACTGAGGGGTGTCCGGTCTTCCCCGGCGGGCGCACAACGACGGCTGCGGCATCTCGCTTCGTTGTCGGAACGCCGGTATACGCCCAGTACGAGGACGACCCTCCGCGGCTCTGTGGCGAGCTCGAACAAGGCGTTCTGGTGCTGGCATCTCCGATGCTGGATCACGAGCAACTGCCGGTCACCGCCACCGAGGAGGGCCGGAACCCGTCCTCGATGGCGGCATCATGGCCGAACCGGCCACCGCTTACCGGCTGCTGTCGCCGTGGCGGCCCCGCCTCACTTCAGGTGCCGGTCGAAGAACCGGTTCCCGTCCTCCACCTCGAACCACGGGGTGCCGGTGTGCCCGCCCAGATTGGCGTGCAGGGTCTTCTCCTTGGTGCCGAAGGCGTCGAACAGGTCCAGGGCCCGCTGCCGGGGGTTGCCTTCGTCGTCCCACTGCAGCAGGAACAGCAGCGGAATGGTGACCTGACCGGCCTCCTCGCGCTGGGCGCGGGGCACGTAACCCCCGGCGAAGAAGCCGGCGGCCGCGATGCGCGGCTCGACCACCGTCAGCCGAACGCCCAGGGCGGTCCACCCCGAGTACCCGACCGGTCCACCGATCTCGGGCAGGCCAAGAAGGGCGTCCAGGGTGGTCTGCCAATCCGGGACCGCCTGTTCGACCAGCGGACCGACGAGGGACTCGAAGATCTCGTCGACCGGCTCGCCGGCCTGCATCGCCCGGCGGAGTTCGGCGCGGACGTGCTCGTCGGCCGCGGAACGGGGGCGGTCACCGCATCCGGCGGCGTCGATGGTGGCCACCGCGTAGCCGTGCGCCGCGCATTGCCGCGCTCGGGCCACCAGTCGGGCTGCCCCCTTGGGCAGGCCGTTGTTGTGGGCCATCAGGATCAGCGGGGCCGGTGTGGATCCAGGCGTCCACAGGGTGCCGGGGATCTCGCCGAGGGTGAATTCGCGCTCGATGACGCCGTCATCGAGGCCGTGCTCAGAAGTGAAGTCCATGGTCGTGCCCTTTCGGGAGTGCTGCTGAACGGCGCTCCCGGACGACCTGCCTGACGTCCGACCGTGACCCCGGAGGGGAGCACCCATGTCGATACTGCGTTCACGGGTACCACCTCCTCGTTCTGTCGCACGGCCTCCGGCAAGCTAACAGCGGCCGCGGTGGTCCGCCAACGGGTTTTCCGGGTATCCCCGGCCGGTCGGCGACCCCGCCGGACGGCGTGTCAGCCGTCCATGAACACCCCTAGGATCACGTGCTCATGGACGCGCCCGCAGGAAACGAGATGATCGCCGTCCCGGCGGGGCAGATCACGCTGTCGGACCGGCGGACACAGCGCAGTTGTTCGGTCGAGCTCGCGCCGTATCAGCTCGCCGTGTTCTCTACCACCCAGGCGCTGTACGCACAGATCACCGGTCGGCGGCCGAGTTCTGCCGATGGGGAGCGACTGCCCGTGGAGTGCGTTTCCTGGTGGGACGCCGTCCGGTTCTGCAATGCGCTGTCCCGGCGCGATGGGTTCGTACCCGTCTACCGATTCCATCCCGACGGTGAAGGCATCGAGTGGGATGAAGCCGCCGACGGATATCGGCTGCCGACCGAGGCCGAGTGGGAATACGCCTGCCGTGCCGATACGACCGGTCCGCACTACGGGCCGCTCGACGAGATCGCTTGGTACCGGGGCAACTCACACGAGCGCATCCACGAGGTGGGCGGCAAGCGGCCCAACCCGTGGGGCCTTCATGACATGCTCGGCAATGTCTGGAACTGGTGCTGGGACGTCTATGACGCCGAGGTCTACGGCACCTACCGCGTGCTCCGTGGCGGCGGTTGGTTCGACGAACACTGGAGCTGCCGGGCCTCCGCGCGGCGTCGCAGCCATCCGAGCTTCACGGTCGACGACGTGGGGTTCCGCATCGCCCGTTCCGTCGTGCGCTGATCCGCGTCGCAGTCGATGAGTACGTCGATGAGCCGCGGCCCGGCGGCCGGTGGTCGCTGTCACAGAGCACTTCTGACCTGTGACAGCGAACCCGTGACCGATGGTCGTCCACGCTGCCGACCGGGCAGTTCCCACCCGGGCGGTTCCCACCGCCGAAGCGTGGCCGGGCGGAACCACCCGCCCCCACCGGGCAGAACAGCTAGCGGGGCGTGGTGTCGTCGGCCTTGAACGGGCCGCCGTGGCCGGGCACGATCAGGTCGGCGGCGGTGAGCACCCGGATCCGTGAGGCGCGCAGCACCTCACGGTCGGGGGCCACCGGGTCGTCCGCGGGGCCCTCCGAGTGCCACCACAGGTCGCCGGCGAAGGCCACCACGCCTGTCTCCGTGCCGGCCAGCAGGGTGATGTCCTCAGGGCTGTGTCCCGGGGTGCGGATCAGCCGAAGTGACGGGGTCAGTTCGTAGCCCTCCGCATCACGGTTCGTCCACTGGTCACCCAGGTACTCCACCTTGTGGTCGTGCACCCGAGCCCGCCCGAACAGACCCACGTTCATGGTGTTGTCCGGGTGGTGGTGACTGAGCACCACATCGGTGATGTCGTCCGGGCCGAGCCCCAACTCCGCGAGCGGGGCGAGGATGTCGTCGCGGCTCGCCACCATGCCCGGGTCGAAGATCACATGCCGGTCGGCGTCGGATATGTAGGAGACGGTGGCGGCGACTCCGGGGCCGGTGGATCCGACATATCCGGTGGTGAGGATCGTGTACACGGCGCTGCGGCCGAGCGGTGCGTCTGTCATGGCCTCCATCTTTCCCGGCCCGCATGGTGCTCACGAGTGGCACAACTGCCGCTCATCGCAGGATTGGTGCCACACTGCACAGGTGCCTCCCTTCGTGACCGTCGCCGCGTACACCCCGCCCGGAGTCGGCATCCTCGCCGTCGGCATCGTCGCCGAGGTCTTCGGCCCGCACGGCGAGACGCTGCCCGGCTTCGACTTCGCCCTGTGCACCGACCGGCCGGGCCCGGTCCCCACCGACCTCGGCGTGCCGCTCACCGTCACGCACGGCCTGGACCGGCTCGCCTCGGCCGATCTGGTCATCGCCCTTCCCTGGGCGGGATTTCGCACGCCACTCGCTCCCGCGGTGCTCGACGCACTGTCGGCCGCACACGAGCGCGGTTCAACGGTCGCGGCCCACTGCGTCGGCGCTTTCGCGCTCGCCTCCGCCGGACTGCTCGACGGTCGGCGGGCCACCACTCACTGGCGGTTCGCGGAACTGCTCGCCCGCCGCCACCCTGACGTCACCGTCGAACCCGACGCCCTCTACATCGATGAGGGACGCATCGTCACAGGCGCGGGAGCCGCCGCGGGCTTCGATCTCTGCCTGCACCTGCTCAGGCGGGAGTACGGTGCCGCGATGGCCAACGCCGTTGCCCGCGACGTGGTGTTGCCCTCCCATCGCGACGGCGGTCAGGCGCAGTACCTGGCCGCACCCGTTCCCGAAGACTGCGGCGACGAGCGTCTCGCCGAGGTGCTGGCGTGGGCCCGCGAGAACCTGCACGAGCCGCTTCCCGTCGCGGAACTGGCCCGGCGAGCCTTGATGAGCAAACGCTCCTTCGCCCGCCGCTTCACCGCCGCGACCGGCACCACCCCCCACGCCTGGCTACGGAGCCTGCGCCTGAGCAGCGCCGAGGAACTGCTGGAGACCACGGACCTGCCGGTCGAGGAGATAGCCCATCGAGTCGGATACGGAAGTGCGGCCGTCCTGCGCGAACAGTTCGTGCGCCGCCGAGGGGTGCCGCCCCGCTCCTACCGCCGCTCCTTCACGAACATGCCGTGACGCACGAGGCAAGCAGCGAGCCGGCGCCACCCCGCAGGCCGACGCAACTTCTCAGCCCGACCCCACTCGGGTGTGTGTCCGGTGCGATCCGGCCGGCCCCGCTCCTACTCCCGGCCCCGCTCCTACTCCCGGCAGTGGCCCCTCGCCCGCCCGTCGGCGACGCCGTCCGTCCAGCACGGCACGCTCAGCCTGCACGGCACACCCACCGCCCGCACGGCATCCACTGCCCGCACGGCACCCACGGCCGCCAGGTCAGGGCCGTTGCCCCCAGGCCATCATCATGCCGGGCCCGAGTTCGGCGGCCTCGGGTGAGGCCAGGTAGGCGAGGGCGTCGTCGATGACGGCGGAGTCCACCCGCCCGGTCTCCTCCAGCGCGGGTCGCATCCGGTCCCACGTTTCGGACCAGAAACGGGCCAGCGGGCCGCCTGCGACCAGCGGCGGGCAGAAGAGCTCCGCGGCGACGTGCTGGAGGCCCTCCTCCCGCAGGAGGTGCGGGTAGGCCGGGACCGAGGACGTGTCGGTGCCGATGGTCGACCGCAGCGCCTGCCACATGGCGTCCATGGTGCGCCGGTAGGCGGAGGAGGCGTCCAGGGGGTTCGGCATCTCCACCGCGTCAGCAAGGACGAGCCAGCCGCCCGGGTTCAGCCACCCGGCAAGCCGTGAGACGAGCCGGCGACGCTCGGGCAGATGCATGAGGACGAAGCGCGCATGGATCAGGTCGAAGCGGCCCAGGTCCAGGCTCTCGTCCCTGAGGTCGGCGGTGACCAGGCGCACCCGCGGGCCTGCCAGGGTGGCCAGGCCGCTGGTGTCGCGGTCCAGGGCGACCACCTCTGTGGCCCCGGCCTCGTCCCGCAGCCAGCGGACCAGTGTGCCGGTCCCGGCCCCCACGTCCAGGCAGCGGCTGTCCGCCCCCGCGCTCAGAGCGCGCAGGCGGCGTGTGGTGAAGGGGTCGTAGACCAGCGCGGCCGCGTCGATGCGTTCGGCTTCCTCGGGGTGCTCCGGCTCGAACAGGTCCTGTCCGTAACCGCCGCCGGAGCCCGGGGGAGCGGTCACGGCCTGCCGCCTCCCCGCCCCGGCGTCGGGGCCTGTGGTTCGTCTGCTGCCTGTCGGTGCCATGGAGAGTCCTGACGCTTCGAATGCCGCCACGTGAGGTGCGACGGCTTCCTGGCTCGTCGCGGACGGGGCGCACGGGGGGATCGGCAGGGAGGCCGGACTGCCCGTGCCAGAGGCCCGCCGGCACCCCTCCGCTAGCATGATCGAACACATGGGCGATCACCTGATCGCCCGTCCTTCACTAGAAGCACGTGTCATCTAGAGCGAAGGGCGCGATATTCGACCACATTCAACAAATCGGCCAAATCTTGATAATCAGAGCATCGCGAACAGACGGCGGAACGGCATCCGCAGGGCGCCGACCAAGAGCGCTCCTGTGGGCCACAGCAGGGATCGCGACCCTGGCGTTCCTCGTCACGCTGGAGATCGTCGCGCGCGGATACGGTCTGCCGGGCCCGATCACCGATCTGACCCGGGAAGTGGTCTTCGCCCCCGAATCGGGACCGCTGCTGTACGCCGGCCTGGCGCTGACGCTGGTGGTGCTCACCTGGCGCCGGAGGTTGATCGCGGTCGGCGCCGCGGTCGGCATCGACCTCGTCTTCTGGCTGGTGCGCTGGATTGCCGGCGCCTCCATGAACTTCGGCAACGGCGCGCTGTGGGTGATCCTGGGCCTCGCGGTCGTCGCCCTCACACGCCGCACCGGCCCGGAACGCACCCTGCTGCTCAAGGGATCCGGACTGGGCCTGCTGCTCGTCGCCGGGCACAAGACGGGGGACACCTGGCTGGTCATCACCTCCAGGACCCGCCCGACGGTGCTCGACCCGTACGTGGCGATCGCCGACCACGCACTGGGCGACCCCTCGTGGCTGGCAGGCCGGGTGGTCGAGGCCACCGACCCGATCAGCACCCATCTCCTGGGCGCCGTCTACGGTCAGCTCCCGCTCGCCGCCGCCGTCTTCGCGCTCTACCAGCTGCGTCACGTGGCGATCGAACGTCGATTCCCGCAGCACCACCTGGTACGCACCTTCCTGGTCATAGGTTTGCTCGGGCCGGCCATCTACATGATCTTCCCGGTCGTCGGACCGGTCTACGCCTTCGGCCTGGACGGCGGTTCATGGGCGGTGGCCAACCTCTGGCCCCACACGACGCCGCCGATCACCGCCCCCTACCCGGTCCCGTTCGACGGGATCACCCCGCGCAACTGCATGCCCAGCCTGCACACCGCGTGGGCCACCGCGATCTTCGTACACTCCCGCAAGGGCTCACGGCCGATGCGATGGATCGGCGCCTTCTGGTTGATCGGCACACTCACCGCAACCCTGGGATTCGGCTACCACTACGGCGTGGACCTCGTCGCGGGTGTGGTGTTCGCACTCACCATCGACGCGGCGATGCGCTCACTGGGTCGCGGCTGGGAGCCGGCCGCCGTCCGGCTGATCGGCCTCGGCACGACGGTCTTCGCCGCGCTCCTGCTGTCCTACCGCTACCTGCCGATGGAGATGGCCAGGTACCCCTGGGTATGGGGACCGCTTCTCATCCTCGCGATGGCCTCGGTGATCCACACCTATGTGCGGACCACCAGGCGGTGGGACCTGAAGACGTCCCCCGAAGAGCAACAGGAACCGCGACCCGAACTACCACAACCCGCGCAGCCGCAGCCCGAGCTCGTCTGAGGCACGCCGGGGAACCGCGTCCGGCCAAAGGATGGGGGATCCGCGTCCGGCCAAAGGACGGGGAAAGGCCGACGGCCGAACGCGGCTTGACCCTCAGTGTCTTGGTCGCCGGCCTTCCGTTCCACTCGACCGGGCGGTTGTCCAGATGGAGATGCCCGCCTGCCTGGATCTCCGTGCGAGCGCCGGAGCCAACGGCCGAGGCCGGCAGGCGGTCGCCGCTCAGGCCTTGCGTGCGTCGGCGATCCTGTCCAGCTCGCGCATGGCCTCGGAGTGGGCGCTCATCCGACAGCTCAGGCTGCCGCTCGTGAAGAGGGCGACGCCGACGACCGAGACCGGTACGGAGAGCCCGAGCACGGCCAGCGCTTCGGGCCAGTCGCGCTCGTTCTGGCAGTGGTCGCCACGCTGAAGCCCTTCGTTGGCGGTGCCCCGATCGGTGAACAACCGGGACTCGCACTCCGCCGGGTAGTCGTCGCCGGGCTCCTCGTCGACGGAGTAGGGCGTCACCAACAGCACGGCGCACCAGACCCACAACAGTCCGGCCACGGCCAGCAGGCCGATGCCCCAGGCCCGTATTTGGGTCGCCTTCGCGCGGAAGTCCAGGTCGTATTCGCGAGATCGCATGGTCGTGGAACTTAGCAAGCAGGGCGGGACGGCCCCCGGCCAGGGAGAGGAACTGCTGCGCGCAGGCTCAACGGTTCGGTGCCGGCCCCGTCGCTGTCGGGTCCGGGACTGTAGCGCAACTGCACCGGAACCGAGGTGCCTTCACGGATGGACATCTGCGATTCTCCTTGTGATCACGGGAAATGATGACGGAAGGACGCGGGGATGAGCGGTAGCGGGGGCGGGACGCCGAGGAATGCGCGCCGGCTGACCTTCGGGCGTCTCTTCAATCCGATCGCTGTGGGGCGTGCGGTGTTCACACCGTCCCGGCAGGACCGGGTGCACGACCCGGCAGTGAAGAGGGTGCAGGTCCTGCGGACGGTCATCGGCCTGGTCGCCATCACGTGGATGCTCTTGTCGTACGGGCTGGCGTCGGACGCCGACGCCGTGGTGGACGACCGCTTCGGCCAGATCCGTACGACCCTCATTGTGCTTGCGGTGACCTTCCCGGTCGCCGTCGCCGTCTTCATCGCCGCAGCGCGCCCGCCCAACCGGGGCCTGTTCCTGCGCCGCGTCGTCAAGCCCGCCGGAGCGCTGCTCGCGCTGTTCGTCACGCTCGCTGTGCCGAGGCTCATCACGGGACTGGGCTACGTGGACGAGGAAACGGACTGGACGGCATCAGCGGGCCGGGTGGTGTTGCTGTTCGCCCTGGGCGCCTTCCTGCTGTGGCTCGCCCCTTTCGCTCTCTACGGCATCGCGCAGTCCCTCGTGCACGTCTTCCGAACGGCGGACCTCCACGAGACGGTTCCGCCGCTGCTCGCGACGCTGCTCGTGTGGGAAGTGGCGCTCTTCGACGCGTTCCGCGGCGCTTACGGCGGTGTGCCGTTCGGCGTGTGGCTGGCGTTCGTTCTGGGAGCGCCTCTGTCCGTCACCGCCGTTGCGATGTGGGAACTGCGCCGACTGCGCACGCGGCACGGCATCACCCTGCGAGCAGCCCTGCTTCGTTGACCGTCGCGCCGGAGTTCGCTCTCCTCAGTTCTTGACAGCCTCTGCGATCTGCTGGGCGGCTTGGGCGGGTGTGAGGTGGGTGGTGTCGATGACCTCGGCGTCGGTGTGCAGCCATGTGCGCGCCGCCTCGGCGTAGGGCTCGAGATACTGGAGACGGAACGGGGAGTTCGGGCCGAGAACGGTGTCGCCCGCGATGCGCGCGCGGAGAGTCTCCTGGTCGGCATGGAGGACGAAGTGCCGGACCGGAACGGCATGCTGGGCAAGGCCCGAGCTGATTTCTCGCCAGTACTGCTCGACCAGGACGGTCATGGGCATCACCAGGGTGCCGCCGGTGTAGTCGAGGACATGCCGGGCGGTCTCGACCACGAGCGGGCGCCACGGTCGCCAGTGCTGGAAGTTGTCCGTCGTGGGCAGCCCTGGGGTGATGTCCATGAGTGTCTCGCCGACCTTCTCGGCGTCGAGCACGTGTGAGTCCGGGATCAGCTGCCGCACGAGCGCACCGGTCGTCGTCTTGCCCGCGCCATGGGTGCCGTTGAGCCATACGATCATGGGACTCGACGCTAGCGTGCCGCGGGGGGAGGGAACAGGCGCCGCGGGCGATTGAGCCGCGAACGCCTCGGTGCTCGCGTGGAGCCACTGCTAGGGCCCCGGCTCCGGTTCCTCCGAGTCGTACGCGCCCAGCGCCACCTGACGGCTCGCCAGAAGATCGCTGAGGTCCTCAGGGCCCAGACGGTCCTGCGTCAGCTTCACGCAGGCCATCCCTTCCGTCGCGGCCCAGGCCCGCCGAGCCCGTTTGTTGGCGAGTCGTCTGCGATCGCCGCGCAGGAACCCGGCCCCCGCCGCGCAACCGGCGGAGGTGAGGGCCAGCAACGCGGCGGGCACGCGTGCGTCGGCGGCGGCGAGCCCTGCGGCTCCGGCGATGCCTGCGAGCAGGGCCGCAGGGAACCCGAGCGCGATGTCGACCTTGGTCCAGAAGTCCGCCCTGCGGTGCGCGAGAGCCTTCTGTCGCTCGGCTTCCTCGCGCAGCCGCTCGATCTCGCCCCGCAGCCGACGCGAGGGATCGGTATGGGCGCGACGCATGGATCCATCGGTGGTGGTGGCCATGGGTCGATTCCAACACGGCTGTGCTGTAAGGGATTTGGGTTGTTGCGACAGTTCTGGTGGGCCGTGCTGGTGGAGATCCGACGCAACCGGCCGGACGAAGGGGAGGGGTGCTCGGCGCGGCGAGATCTCACCAGCAGTCCGTGCCGAGGTCGGGAGGTGGGCGCTTCGTAAGCGACCGGTCCTGCCGCGCCCGACCTCTTCTGACTCCCTGCACCCGCCCTACCTGGATGCCGGGCCGTCTCGGCGCAATCCGTCGAGGATGACGTTCATGAGCGGCCGTGCCGTTCCCCATTCTTCCTGGTCCAGGCGTCCGAGGTAGGCGATGAGCAGGAGGACTCCGCGGGCGTCGACGTCGGCGCGGATCGAACCAGTCGCTCTACCGGCGTCGAGCAGGCGACCGAGAGCGCCTTCGATCGGGTTGTGGCTATGGGCGACGAGGTCCTGCCACGCCGCCGGCTCAAGGGCTGCCAGCACGCCGCGCTTGATCTCGGCGTAGTCGATCACTCGGTCGAGCCAGAGTCGCAGGGCCTCCACCGGCTCGTGTGCCGCCAGCAGGGCGGAGGCGGCGGTCACGAGTTCCTCGACGTCGAGCCGGTAGACCTCGGCGAGGAGCGCTTCGCGGTTGGGGAAGTTCCGGTAGAGCGTTCCCTGCCCGACGCCGGCCCGCTTGGCGATCTCGTTGAGGTGGACACGATGGTGGGACTCGGCGAGGGCCGCGCGGGCGGCCTCCACGATGCGAGTCCGGTTCTCCACGGCATCCGGACGGCGTGCTGACGCGTTCATGGGCTCCCAATGCTCCATCTGACAAGTGGACACGTGTCCGGTAGGCTGGCTGGTAGCGGACACGTGTCCACTTTACTAGGAGGCAACCGTGCTCCCCCTTCACGACAAAATCGTCGCCATCACCGGAGCGAGCGGCGGCATCGGCGAAGCCACGGCCCGTCTGCTCGCCGAGCGCGGTGCCGCAGTCGTCCTTGCGGCCCGTCGCGGTGAGCGCATCGACGCCGTCGCGCAGGACATCCGAAAGGAGGGAGGCCGGGCTCTCGCATGCGTCGTCGACGTCACCAAAGCCGACGACCTCCGGCGTCTGGTCTCCACCACCGTCGACCGGTACGGCCGCATCGATGTGCTGCTGAACAACGCCGGCATCGCCCCGATCAGCCCGTTGGCCGACCTCGACACCGACGGCTGGTCGGCCATGATCGATGTCAACCTTCGCGGCATGCTCAACGGCGTAGCCGCCGTGTTGCCCGTCTTCCGTGAGCAAGGGGCGGGTCACCTGGTCAGCATCGTCTCCGTCGCCGGCCTGACCGTGTCCCCCTCGATGGCCGTCTACGCCGCGACCAAGAACGCGGTGCGCACTGTCCACGAGGGTCTGCGCACGGAGTCCACCGACGGGGTGGTGCGCACGACGGCGATCTCGCCGGGATACATCCGCACGGATCTCGCCGACTCCATGGGGGACCCCCAACTCCGCGAGCGGACGCGGGAGTACATGGACGCGATGGGAATCCCTCCCGCGGCAGTCGCCCGCGCGGTGGCCTTCGCCATCGAGCAACCCCACGACGTGGAGATCGGCGAGATCAACATCCGCCCCACTGCCCAGGCGTGATGACGCCGACCAGTGCGATGCAGGCCGCCCGCGCCCCTTACGGCCGTACGACCGGGGGCAGTTCGTGGAAGACGCACGACCGATCCGAGGCTGCCCCGCGCTGGTGGGTGAGGACGTTCACCTGACGCATCGCCAACTCGCCCACGACAGCCCGGCCGCCGGGTGAGGGCCCCTGTGCCGGTCCGGCAACCCGGGCAGATCGTGATCCCGCCCCCTGGGCGAACTACGTGAGGTGGGCAGGTACTCTCAGGATCTTCACATCTTGTACGGGGGGTTCCGTCATGCGTAGGTCCGCTGTGGGTTCCGTTGTTCTCGTCTGCGTCACCCTTGGGGGACTCACGTCGTGTTCTTCTCCCGGCGGCGACACGAGGCAGTCGTCGGGTGCCGACGGCAAGCGCGCGACGGCGGCTGCCGCGGCACCGGCGGTCCCGTTTGCCGAGATGAGCGGCCACGACGTGCAGTTGAAGGCGCTCGCGGCGCTGCGGACGGTGAAGTCGGTGCGAGTGACGAGTTCCTTCACGAACGGGCGAGAGCGCACCGAGCTGAAGCTGAACATGGACACCGCGGGCCGGTGCGTCGGCAGTATCAGCAGTACGTTCAACGGCGGGATGCAGATGATCACGACCAAGAACGCGCTCTACATCAAGGGCGACAAGACCTGGTACCGGAAGCAGGTCGGGAAGGGACGGGACCGGCGAATGGTCGACTTCGGGGTCGCCCTCTTCGCCGATCGGTGGGTCAAGACGACGCCCGACGACCCGGCCCTCGCCATCCAGAGCAGCTGCGACATCGCAGAGATGGTCGACTCGTTCCGCGACAGCCCCACCGCCTACAAGGGCGAAGAGAGCACCGTGGACGGGAAGCCATGCATGGTCCTGTTCGCCACGGGGGACGGGGGCGACATCGCGACGTGGCACATCGCGACCCAGGGCAAGCCCTACCTGCTCAAGGCCGTCACGGTGGGCAACAACCCCAGCGAGGTGCACTTTTCCGACTTCGACAAGCCCGTGATCATCAAGGTTCCCGTCGACGCGATCGACGCGTCGCAGTTCTCCAGCCCGAATCGGGCTGCTTGACGGTGCCTCTCGCGACGCGGGCTCTGATCCCCGGTCGGTGTGGCCTCGCTGCGCAGCAGTTCCTCACCCCGGTTGCGCAGTCATCTGCCGGCGGCGCCTCACGAACAGGGCTGATCTGAGCTCTCAGCCCGAACCGGCAACCAGCGCGTCGCCGAGCGGGTGCGCCGGTAGAGCACCGATCGTCCGGACCGGGCGCGGACGAGCAGCCCCGCGCCTCGCAGGATGGCGAGGTAGTCTCCCACCGCGCCGGGTGCCATGGCGAGCTTCGGGCGAGGTGGCTGGTACTGGCCGGGGCGTCCAGCGCCAACAGCAGCCGGGCTCGGGCCCGGCCGACCACAGCGGTCAGCGCGTCCGGTTGGGGGACGGCCGCCTGTTCGCTCCACAGGGCGGCGGTGCCGCGGGCAGGGTAGCGCGAAGCGGACGTGGGCGACCGCGACCGCGGCCAGGTGTACGTCCACGGCATCGTCCGCAACGAATTCCCGGGGGCGCAGGACACGGGCGCGGTGGCGACCACCGTCTGGGCCCTCGTTCACGGCCTGGCATTCCTGCACCTCGACGGCAAGCTCGACAGCTCCACGCCCGATGTGGTCGCAGGGCAGGTCCGCGCCTCGGTGCACGCGCTTTTCGCATGTCGCAGGCAACAACGCGGACGGGCAGGTGACCCGCTAGTGCCGTGGGGCGTTGTGGCCACGGACAGCACGCCTGCGTGCACGGCGCGAAGAGCACATGAGGCGTGACCGAGCGGGACGTCGGAACCCGGCTGCCCGCAGGCGGGTTCCGGCATCCCTGTCACCTGAACACGTGAGCGCCCCCTCAGAAGGGTTCGGCAGCCAGGAGGAGTCGCTGGGGCAGGTAGGGGGACTCGACCCGGATCTCCCAGCCCCGGCGCCGGGCGTGGCACGTCAGGGCGAGGATCTCCAGGTTGATCGTCGCGTCCGCGTCGTCGGCCCGGTCGGCGACCTGGAAGTGATCGCGGTGCGCTTCGAGGGCATCGGCCAGGGCCAGGTTGAAGCTCTCCTCGTCGCCCTCCACCAACTGCGACAGCAGCACGGCCGGACGCGGAAAGAAGCCCCAGCCCTTCGCCTTCTCGGCCTCCTGCAAGGCCCGTTCCGCCGCCTGCTCGGAATCCACGCCCGTCAGGTAGGCGTGAAGTGCCTCCCGATAGGCGGTGTAGGCGGATCCGTCCTTGCCCCCAAATGCGGGGCCGGTGAGGACCAAGGGGGCAAGGTCCTCGCGGACGCCGGTGATCAGGGCGAAGACAGTGGCGTTCTCCCAGCTGCCGGCGCTTGCCTTGTCTCGCGACGCCGGGTAGCGCAGGCTCCGGCCGGCGACGGTCACCTCGACGTCGGTGCCGGGCTCCGCGAGGGCGATGCGGAACAAGGCCGCTCCCAGCTGGGAGGCCATCTGGAGATTGGCGAGTTGAGCGTCTGTGACGTCAGGGGAGTCGCCGGCACGCCATGTGAACAGGAGCTGCTGATAACGCATCGCACTCCCGAGCCTCCCCACGGCGGGGGCCTCACCCTTCTCCGGGGTGAGGGCTTCCCGGGTGTACTGATCGAACAGGGCCTCACTGTCCGGGTTCACCTCCCGGTCGTGTGCCGGGCGCTCGACCACGAGCGGGCCCGCGGCCAGCGCGGCAGCCGCGTCCGGACGCCGGTTGCGGCCGAACCCGCCGACCCTCGGTCCGCGGGACTCGAAACCGGTGACCAGGGCGTGCGGCAGGTAGTGGGTGTCGAGTGCCGGCAGCCGGCCCAGCGTCCGGTACGCGAACGCTGCCAGGCCGAGCGGTACGAGCGGGAGCAGGCTGCTCGGCGAGGCGGTCGAGACGTGAAGGCGGGCGTGCGCGAGCAGAAGGTCGGCGAGTGCGGAGTCGAAGGCGTCAGCGTCCTCGGCGGCCAGGGCGCGCAGCGCTCGCAGCGCCGTGCTGTCCGGCCGGTCGAGCAGAGTCTCGCCACTCTTTTTGGAGTGGGTGCGAATGCGGTCCAACGCGGCGTCGAGGACGGCGAGCTTGGCGTGTGCGCTGGGTGGGTGTTCCTCGTCGTCGCCGGTGTCGTCGAGGATCACGGCCGTCAATCCGGTGATGAGTTCGCCGGCGGGTGTGCCCTGTGCCTGCTCGGCGAACTTCTGCCGGGCGAAGTGGAAGGCCTCACCGTGCCACTTGGCCTTGTCCGTGAGGATCGCCAGGCAGAGCGCGTCGATCCACTCCCCGGGGGTGACACTCTCGGCGGGGGCGTCTTCGCCGGGGTCGTAGCTCATGCCGAAGTTCACGTAGTCGAGAAAGATCTGGAAGGTGCAGTGCGGGTGGTACGCCGCGTAGGCGACGGCGCCGGCCGCGGCTTCGGAGGCGTCCTTGAGCGCGGCCCGAGCTTCCGGGGTGTCGAGGTCAGGTGTCTCGACGGAGAGAGCGCCCAGGTACCCGAGAAACTCGTCGGCGATGGACTGCCATTCGTAGGTACTCATCCGTCCGGCGCGCGACATGGACCGCACTTGCCCACCGATCCGGTTCGTGAAGTCCTCACGCGCTGCCAAAACGGCGGCGCTGCCCACCTGGTGACGCTCTATCCGCACTGCCCTGCTCCTTGATCGAATCGGTGCGGACAGACTAGACAGGAGATCTGACACCCGGCGCTGCCGGGCGCGGGGCAGGCGCGGGAGCAACGGTGCGGCGCAAGGCGTACGAGTCTCGCAAGCACCGTTCCTGTGTGCGTACCGCCAGGTGTCTGCGTACTGCCGGGCGTCGGCGGGCCGTGTGAGGAGTCAGCGGGGTTGGCCGCCGCGCTGTCCACCGCTTGGTGCGCCCCGTCGCCGTCCGCGGCGGGCCTGCGCCGGCGCACGGCGCTGAGGCTCGTCGCCGCCGGTCGGTGTGGGGGAGGAGAACACGGCTGCCACCGGCATCGCCGCGGGCGCGGCAGCAGGGGTCGGTACGTGTCGCGCGGTCTGCTCACCACGCTCCGCCCGCGCCTGATGAGGCTGCTCCGGCGCACGTGCGGCCGGTTGGGCGGTTGGCGGGGGTGCGGGGAGGCCGACGACGCGGGTGTGGGTCATCAGCTTCGCGCAAGCGGCGCACACTTCGGCGAGCTGCCAGACGCAGCCGACGGCCGGGTCGTGGCGCAGCACGAGGACCGTGCTGCCGGAGCAGTGCACGCGCATGCCCTCGTGGGCGGTGCAGCCCTGCGTCCAGCATTGGCAGGCGGCCCGCTCCCGTACGCGGGCGGCTTTGGCGTGGGATGCGGCGTGCAGGGCTGCGAACCGGCGCAGCCCTGCAACGTCCCGTGACTTGGCGGGCATCGTGCATGCCGCGGTCGAGCACGTCACGGTCGCCGTCCGGTCGGCGTGCCCGGTCAGGCGCACGGTCCAGGTACGTCCCGGCGTACGGCCGGTGGTGAGTTCGGTGGGGGTAGTGCTCAACGCGGCCGTCCGTTCGACGAGGTCAGAGATTCGACACTTGATGACTTCCCCGCAACGCGGTCGTCGGCACCTGTCGGAAGCGGCGATTACTCTCCCGTCCGGTGCCACCGCGACAACGGCGCTGGTCCCGTTCCGCCGCACGCGGCAGTCAGTTCGCCGTCAGTCCGGTTCGCCGTGAACCGGAAGCAGGCCAAGGGACATGCGCCCCCGGCCACGAGGGCGGGGTGGGTTGTCTGATGGCCCGCGGCCAGAGCGCTGTGCCGCGGGCAGACTCACTGTGCCAGAACCTGCCTCGTGTCGTCACCCGGCGTCCCGCACGGCAGTACCGGGCACGACGGCGAGCGACGACGGGCCGACGCCCCGGAGAGCGCACGCCCCGCCTGCGAGGCACGCTCTCGCCTCGGCGACCACTGGGCCGCGGTGCCCTGAGAGATCGCGGACAAACGCGGGGCGTCATCCCGGCCTCAGCCGTGTGCCGACCGGCGCTCGGTGGTCAGGCCGGCCACGCAAAGGGTCAGCCATCGGCACTTGCATGGCCAAGAGGCTCTCCCCGCCTGCCGTCATCGCCGACGCCATCGGTAAGGCTGTCTCCGCCCGCCGCCCCAGGACCCGCTACGCCACCGGCTTCGGCGCCCGCCCCCTCATGACCCTGCGCCGCCTCCTGCCCGACCCCGCCTACGACACCCTCATTTCCAGGTCGGTCGGCCTGCCTCGCTGAACCACGCGGGGTGACACCCCCGGTGTCGGACCGTCGCCGAGGATCGTGACAGTCCCCATGCCTGGACCCGGCGGTGATCCTGGGATCGTTCCTCCGGATACGGTCGGCGGCCGTCTGGCCTCCCCTGTGGTGCCCGGGTGCTACGTGCTGGTCAGGATGACGGGGATCACCGGGCCGGAGGGGCCGTGGGGGGTGTAGTTCCGATAGCCGGTGAGGGTACTTGTCTCGGTTCGGGTGAGATCGATTCGGAGATAGTCGGCCCAGATCGCGGTGTCCTCGTCGCCGTCGGCCATGCCGTGCAAGCGTGCGTCGTCGTCCAGGATCCACCTGGCCTCAGGGAGCCCCTGTGCGGTAGCAATGTCAGCGGCCCAGCGCTGAAGGAGGTTGAGAGCGGCTGCCGCCCGCTTTTCGACGCTGTACGTCCTGCTGTCCGTCACGGTTTCGAGGCTACCGGTCCCAGGGACAGGCTCTTGCCGGCGGTGGTGGGATTCCTCGATCACCCGTCACCCCCTATGGGGAGGACGTCATCGGTTCCTTGCCGGGCGGTGCTCTCATTGGCGAAGACGCAGAGTTGGCTGACGGCCTGGCGATAGTTGTCCGGCGTGGTGTGGCGCTCCTTGCGGGGCGGTCCGTCGATCCACTGATGCCAGAGGCCGTCCGTGGTCAGGAATCGGGCTGCTTGATCGGCACGGAGCTTGGCGTCGAGGCGGCAGGTGTCCAGCGTGGATCATCTCGCCCGAGATCGCCCATGCCGTCGCGGGCGTCGGCTCCTTCTCCGTCTACCCGAGTTCACCCCGACGGAGGGCGTCCCTTATCTCGCTGAGCTTCGCGGTCGTTGCCGGGGTCCGCTCCTGTGCTTGTTCAGCGAGTCGGAGGGCATCGTCGATCTCGCTGAGCTTCCTGGAGGACAGGACGCCCGCCCGGTCTATCAGGTCGTCCCGGGACACAGTGGTCAGCCACGTGCACGGCGTGAAGCCTGGACGCGGGAACGCGAGCCGCAGCACGCCTTCGAGCGGCAGCCCTTCACCGGCGCCGACCGTCACTTCGATGCCCAGACCGCTGATGTCGAGGCCCGCCGGAGCGACGACCTGCATCACCTGGAACCCGGACGCGTCGTCTCCTGACAGCAGGACGACCAACCGCCGCTCGTCGAACTGGACCCACCAGACTTCGCCACGTTGCACAAGCCCTCCGATACACAGGACGGCAGGCAGACGCTGCGCGACCTGACGCGGTGTGGAGACGGGTGCGGCCACCGTTGATCATCGGTGTGTGAAGACAAACGATCATGCGGTGGCCGCAGGTCACAGCGTAGACCCTGCCTGCCGGCAGGAGGCGTTCGAGGGCCTGATGAGCCGGAGAGCGGGACGCTTCACACGGGTCGAATCCCGGTGCCGGGCCCGGAAGTTGGTACTCGGCCTGTTGTCGGACCTGCCGCGCAAGAACTCCCGGACCATCCATCCGTGCTGGCGGGGCGTCGCCGGCTTGTCCGGCGGTGCGGGCGAAAGCCAGGGATCGAAAGTCGCCGTCGGCGGCAAGGGCGCGCTGGCCGAGGCCCTCAGACGTGGTCGACGCCCGCTCACTGCCACAGGGCAGGAGGTGCATGACCCGGCTCAAGCGACATGACGGTCGGCGTGACCCGCCATGGGTGTGGATTCGATCACCGCCGCCAGATGCGTTCCTGCTCGCAGAAGGGCGAGCGTGCGTTGGGCAATGGTGTCCAGTCGGGCGTCGAGCGCTGCGAGCGAGTCGCTTACGTCGTTGAGGTCGCGGACTGCGGTGATCGCTCTCCGTACCTCCGGAATGCGGTAGCCGCCGGCTCGTAGGGCAGCGGTGATGCGTGCCTCCCGGATGGCGGTGAGGGTGTACCGCCGTGCTGTTCGCGGTCGCGTGCTGAGTCGATCGGGTGCCACCAGACCGGACTTTTCCCAGAAGCGGAGTGCGGACGCTTTGACTCCGAGGGCTTGCGACAGTTCGGTGATGGTCATGGAGTCGCCCTCTTTTGCTTCGGCGTCGGTCGCGGCCTCGGCCCGGATCGACTCCAGTGCCAAGCGTGCTGCGAGCGCCTGCTCTCGCTCGTTGTCGAGCGTGGTGTAGAAGCGGCAGATCAGTGCTGCTCCCCGGCCTGGCGGATGGAGGCGAATCTCTCGCATCGCCCGTCGAGCTTCTGCCGGTCCCACGGCATGAGCGAGATCGCGGTACGCGCGAAAGGCGTGGACGTGCGTCGTGTCGAACTGCCGATACCCGTTGTGTGCCCTGGCAGCAGTGGGGATCACGCCCAGCGCCTCCAGGTCACGGACCTGCTGTACGGAGTATCCCGACGCTGCGGCGACGGCGGTGGTGTTCATCGGCGACGGCCGTTCCCCAACTCGGTCCACGCGAACCCTCCACTAGCACTTCAAGTACACGCTTGAACCATGAGTATGGAGCAACTCCTTGAGACCGCCCGAGCATTCGACGGGGTACTTGAACTCGCCCCTACCGAGGGCAGCGACTTCCCCGAGATCGCCTGGGGAGACCACTTCTTCTACTACGCGCCTGACGGCCAGGTGCCACAGCGCGAACAGCCCTACGCCACCATCGTCACAAAGAACTACCCGGGCGACAGTGTCTGCGACCTCGACCATCCCGAGCGTTGGCGCCTGAACATCCACGTCGGCACGAAGCTGTTCGTCGAGCTCACAGGTGAGAAGCCCGGCGACGACGCGGCCTCCACCGACTACACCGCCACCGACGCCGTCCTGCCTCACCCGATGTACCGCGCACAAGGTTGGATCTCGATCACCAACCCAGGCCCCGGCACACGCATGTTGGTGGCCCGTCTTCTGCACCAGGCGCACGAAGACGCCAAGCGACGGGCGGAGCGCCGCAGTGCACACCAAGCAGCAGATGGCGACGTGGATCCAGTCGGTGACCGGTGACGCACCACAACGCGCCGCTCTCGGCCGAAGGCCGACGCAGGCTGGTCGAGCGGTGCCGCACCCGCCCCATCGCGCACGTCGCAGCAGAGATGGGCATCTCGCGATCGAAGCTGCCTTCTTCCCCGAGGACGAGGCCTGAGAGCGAACCACGTACGGTTCGCCTGCCTTCCGCACCATGACGGTGTCGCCGATCGCCATGCCGGCGGCGGTTGGCGAGCGGGGCGTGCCAGTTCAGGCAGGATTCATTTTGTCGATGATCTTCCGGAGACTGGAAGGCACTGTCGGGACACGAATGATCTCTAAGTTGCGGGGGTTGTCACTTATGGAGGACTGATGATCACCCGTGCCCGCCTGGGCGTCATACTTGCCGCCGTGTTGACGACGGTCTTCACGAGCGCCGTCGTGCCGAGTGCCGTCTCGGCGCAGCAGCCGACCCCGTCCGCCGCTAGCGCCATCGCGCACTCCGGCAAGGTCCGGATGAACGAGATCCAGTTCATGGGCGCCCACAACGCCTTCCACCGGGAGATGCAGGGCGTCGAACTGGCCGAGTCGATCAGGATCGACCCCGGTTACCCGTCGTGGGGCTTCTACTCGCACGCGTCCGTCTCCGATCTGCTGGGCCGGCAGAACGTGCGCGCGCTCGAGTTCGACCTGCTGCCCGACCCCGACGGCGGCCTGTACCAGCACCCGCTGGCCCGCAAGCAGGCCGGTCTCGGCCCGATCGACGACCCGGCCATGGCTGCCCCCGGCATGAAGGTCATCCATGTCGCCGACCAGGACTACAACTCGACCTGTCGCACCCTCGTGGTCTGCATGCAGCAGGTGAAGACCTGGTCGAAGGCCAACCCGCAGCACGTGCCGATCATCCTGCAGCTGGAGCTCAAGCAGACCGACGACCGCTGGGAGCAGCTCGGCGGCGCAGTCAGCCCGGCGTGGAACGGCAAGCTGCTCGACGACGTCGACGAAGAGATCCGTTCGGTCTTCTCCGAGTCGCAGTTGATCACCGCTGACGACCTGCGCCGCCCTGGCCTGACGCTCGAGCAGTCGATCCTGAAGAACGGCTGGCCGACCCTGGAGTGGGCGCGCGGCAAGGTGATGTTCTTCTTCGACAACGGTGGCCCCGGTGCGATCCGTGACATGTACCTCGACGGGCATCCCAGCCTGCAGGGCCGCACGGTCTTCACTCGCGGCAACCCCGGCGACGCGGATGCGGCGATCACGATGGTGAACGACCCGCGCGGCGCCAACGAGGCGACCATCCGCGACCTGGTCGAGCGGGGCTACATCGTCCGCACCCGCTCGGACGAGCCCCTCAAGACGGTCATCAACAACGAGTCCAGCCGGGTCCGGACCGCTCTGGCGAGTGGCGCGCAGATGGTCACGACGGACTTCCCGAGCGTCGGCATGGCCGCCCGCTACAACAGCGACTTCGTGGCCGAGCTGCCCGGCAACGAGCCGGTTCGCTGCAACCCGGTGACCGCGCCGCGCAACTGCCACGACGACAGGCTGGAGCCCTCGTCCACCAAATGAGCGCGTTCTGAAGGGCGGCCGGCCGATCCCGGACGGCCGCCTCTGCTTTTGACGGGCGTGCGGTTGGGGTTCAGGTGAGCCCAGTCGAGTGAAGCGAGCCTGCTACCCGAAATCACCCAGGGGGCCGACTACTTCCTCAGAGCCCAGGCAACCGATGCCGATGCTCTCCAAGCCTAGGGTCCACGGGACGGACGCAATGGCACCACGTAACATCCACTCAGTCGGTGGCCGGCCGCCGGTTCCGACCCCTCGTGACGTCAGAACTGGTGAACAGCTTGATGCCGACTGATCGCCAACTGCTGGCACGCCGTCAGACGCCGGACCATTCACGGCAGATCAGTCCTTCGCTTCGCGGACGTCCTTTCCCTGCTCGGCGAACGCCTTGAAGTCCTGCATGTGCTGTTGTGACTGCTTGCGGAAGGCGCCGGGCATCAGAAGTCCCACCAGCTTCATCAGAAAGCCGCTGAACCGGTATTCGTTCTCGCTCTCCCAGAGCGTCGTTTCCGGACCGGTTTCGGTCAGCCGATCGCGCACGGCGCTCCACATGCCCTCGCCGACGATCTCACGCTCGAAGTGAACGACGCTCGTTTTCGGGATCCCGCGCAGGTCCGCCGGTTCCCGGCGTGTGATGGTCTCGGTGCACTCGATCTTCCGCCCGCCCATCTGCATCACGACACGCGACGTGGTGCCGAGCTGCCCGTGCTCCCCACTCAGCGGCTCATGCAGCACCAGGCCCCGCAACCAATTCGGCAGGTGTGCCGGGTCGGCGAGCAGCTGGACCACTTTCTCCCGCGGCAGGGCGATCTCGATGGAGACGGTGTATTTCATGGGGCGCATCATTTCTTCCAGGTGTGGGACAACCTGCTCATGCATGGCTCGTCGTGCTCCTCGGCCGAGGGCACTGCATTCTGTGTCCGTAAAGTACAGGCAGCCGGATACAACCCAGGCGTGATCACCACTGCGTTCGAGGCCGTCCGCGTCAGGCGACCAGGTCGTAGATACTCCGGCCGGTCAGCCACAGGCCGGCGAGCAGGGAGAGCGTGACGATCAGCCGCTCCTGGTGCTGCTCCAGCCAGCTCCGCAAGGCATTCAGCCGGGCGTTCGCGGCCGCGGGCGCCCAGAACATGTACATCTCCATGACGATGAGGCTGAGCGTGGCCAGCAGGCAGTAGCCCGTGAGCGCGAGCCAGTCGGAGGGGGTGGAGAGGTTCGCGTCGATGGCGGTCGCGGCGCCCGCGCCGACCAGTGCCCAGGGTTGCAGCACCCATGCCAGGCCGGCTGCGGTGGCCGGGGAGGCGTTGTCGATCCGGGCGGCCCAGCGCGGAGGGCCGTGTGGGCGGGGCGGTCGGCGGTGCCGGTGGGCGCCGTACAGCACCAGAGCCACGCCAATGGCGAGCTTCGCAGCGCTCGCGGCGGTCGAGGGCGCGCTGTGAAGGGCCGGGGGCTGTCCGCCACTCAGCAGCATGACGCAGACGATGACCGCGATCAGGTTGGCCAGCCACGACAACAGGAACGCCAGGCCCTGGCGGACGCCGCGCCGTGAGGAGAGAAGCAGGATGAAGGCGCTGTTGTGCAAAGGCCCCAAGGTGACGGCCGTACCGATCACCAGCAGGTCGAGGACCATAGGATCGGCCGCTCCTGAGGGTCAGGACCGTCTGCCACATGTGGATGGGCGGGACCGGTCAACAGAGTCGGGCGGCACTGCGGTGCTGCATCCCGACTCTGCAGGTGGCGGCCCGGCTGGTCAAGCAGGCCACGCCCGCATCCCCGCCTGCGTCGATCGGTCCTCGGATCTGCTGTCCACGGCCATGGGGCAACGCCGCGCACGACACGGTCGGCGGCCGGCCGACCTCTCAGGCCCCCGGTCCGCTCGGCCTCTCGGTGGCGAAGTCCTCGGCGTAGTAGCGCCGTAGGAGTTCCCGCTCGGTGTCCCGGTGCGGGAACATGAAGAAGATCAGCAGCGCACCCAGGGCGATCGCGCCCAGGCCGACGGTGTACGCCCAGTCGTCGCCGTGGAGGAACGACTTGCGTGCCGCCGCGACGATCTGTTCGGCGTAATGGGGGTGCTGCTGGGCGACCTGCCCGGCGGAGGCGAACGACTTCGTCAGCTCGCTCTGGACCTGAGTCGACACGTCCTTGCTCTCGGGGGAGGCGGCGATCGCCGCGCTGAAGGCCGAGGCATAGCCGGCGGTGAGGAGCACGCCCATGACGGACTGCATGATGGCCCCGCCGAGGTCGCGTTGCAGATCGGCGGTGCCTGAGGCCATGCCGACCCGTCGCACGGGCACCGATCCGGTCAGTGAGTGGGATGAGGGCGTCCCGGCGAAGCCGGCGCCGATACCGATGAGCACGTAGGCGAAGCCGATCTGCCAGTAGCTGCTGTCCTCGCCCCAGAACAGCAACATCCAGGCGAAGGCGAGGAAGAGGAACGCGTAACCGATCAGCAGGGTCGTACGGGCGCCGCGTCTCTCGACCAGCTTCGCGGACCGTGGTGCCACGAGCACCATCATCACGACGAGGGGGAGGATGGCGGCGCCGGCTTCGACGGGGCTGTACTCCAGCACGTTCTGCAGGTACTGCTGGCTGATGAACGCCGACCCCATCATGGAGCCCCACACGATGATTCCCGCGCATGCGGCGACCCAGAACGTGCGCCGGCCGGCGATGCGGAGGTCGTACAACGGGTTCGGAGCCCGGCGCTGACGCCAGAAGAACGCCGCTCCGGCAACCAGGGCGATCACGGCGAGGCCGACGACCAGTGACCCCTGGTCGGGGACGGCGGCGAAATTGATCGCCAGCACCAGTCCCGCGACCAGGAAGACGGACAGGACGCCGCCGAGGTTGTCCACCGGTTCGGCCGACTCGTTGGCGTGCGCGGGGACGAACAGCAGGGCCATGACCAGCGCGACCACGGCGAGGGGCAGGGTGATCAGGAACACCGACCCCCAGGAGAAGCGTTCGAGCAGCGCGCCCGCGATCACCGGCCCGAGCATGGAGATGCCGCCGCCCAGAGCCGACCACAGTGCGATCGCCTTCGTCCGCGCCGGTCCCGCCCACAGGGCGGTGATCAGCGCCAGGGTGGTCGGGTAGGCCATGCCGGCCGAGAGCCCGCCGAGGATCCGGGCCAGCACGAGGACGGTGTCGTTCGGCGCGTACGCGGCGAGCAGGCAGGCGGGGATGGACAGAGCGATGCCGAGGAGCAGCAGAAGCTTGCGCCCGTGACGGTCGCCGATCGCACCCAGATAGAGCACCGATGCCGCCAGGCCGAGGGAGTAGCCCACGGCGACCAGATTCAGCGCGGTCTGGGAGGAGTCGTAGGCCTTCCCGATCGCGGGCAGCGCCACGTTGGCCACCGACAGGTTCAGGTTGGCCACCGCGGCAACGATGATCAGGGACGCCAGAACGAGGGACGCCCGCGCCGGAGCCTCACGCGGAACGTCGAGGTGAGGCGGGCTGCTTTTCGACATGGAACCTCCGGGCGAAGTTGGCTTCGCGAGAGTCTTGCCTGATCCGCCGTGCCGCACATCGCCCCATTGGGATGACACGCCCACCGGTTCGCCGGCTGCCCCGCCGGTGCCTCGGGCGCGGCCGCCCGAGCGTGAACGGATGGACCGTCGCACGAAGAGTGCGGTGCTGGACCGCTTCTCGCGTCCTTCCGAGTGAGAGCTGATACGTCTTCACTCTCCTGCGGAGGGCGGGGGCTTGGCGCCTGAGAAACGAAGGCTCAACCGCAGCGGGTGCCGAAAAGGGCCTTGGACGGTCGAACGACCGTCCAAGGCCTGTCGTGAGCAGCTGTTGCGGGAATGCCCTCGTCAGCCGGCCGGGTGGGTGAGAGGAATGGCCGGCTGGGTGTGCTGGGGAGTGTTGAACGCCTGGGTGAGGGTGGGGAGGTGAGGGGTGAGCGCGGTGTGGAGGGTGTTGAGGGTGTGGGGGAGTTGGTCGAGGTGCTCGGGGGTGAGGTGGTTGTGCGCCAGGAGATCGCCGGTGTAGGGCCGGAGCTGATTGAGGATGAACAGCTGGTGGAGGGTGGTGAGGAGGTGGTGGGTGGTCGGGTGGGTGGTGCGCGTGGCGGCGGCATGGAGCGCCTCGGCAGCGTGCCGCAGGGTGTGGGTTTCGATCATCGTGAGGGCGGGCGTGCTGGTGGCGTTCCAACGGGCAAGGGGGTTGCCGCGAGGGCTTGTGCGGGCGGCGGCACGGGCGCGGTCGGTCCAGAGGGTCTGTGCGTGGGCGAGGAGGTTGTGCAGGAAGGCGGGATGGGTGAGCTGCTCGTGGGCCTCGGTGGGGTCGGTCGCCTGAGTGGGATCGATGGCGGGGGTGAGGGGAGTGGGCTGCGGTGTGGGGTGGAAGAGGGTTTCGGCGGCGGCCTTGGTCCAGATGACGAGGTTGTCGCCTTCGGCGGTGATGGTGCCTTCGATGTTGGTCTGCAGTTCGGCAAGCCGGTTGTGGGCGAAAAGGCCCTGGGCTCCGCAGCGCTCACGGGCCTCGATGATGATCTCGCGTGCCTGCCAGGTGGCCCAGGCCTTGGTGAGGGCGACGAGCCGTTCGTTTTCGGGGTCGTCCGGGGTGCGGGTGTGGGCGGTCAGTGCCTCGCGGTGGAGGAAGGTCATCGCGTAGGTGGTGGCGAGGGCATCGGTGAGGCGGCCGCTGTGCGTGCGGTGGGCAGCCAGGGGGACGCGCTCGCCGGCCTTCGGGCCGCTGATGTGACGGGTGTGGGCGTGGCGGACGGCAATGTCGAGCGCGGTGCGCGCGGCGCCGATGGCGGCGGCGCTCATGCAGAGTTTGCCGGTGGTGACGCGGGCGATGGAGTGGAGGAGTCGCTTGCGCCGGCTCGTGAGGTTGCTGTTGAGGGTGTTGTCGGAAGAGAGGCGGCCGTGGGGCGCCTGGAGGAGGGCGGTGCGGGGGAGCTGGACATGGTCGAAGGAAGTGATGCAGTGGTCGACCGGGCTGCCGAGGCGCTCGGGAAGGAGGGTGACGGTAATGCCGGGGAGGTGGCCGGCGGCATCGCTGAGGGGGACGAGGAAGAGGTACACGCCCTGGTCGGTGTCGCCGGTGATGAGGCGGGCGGCGACCAGGGCGGTCTTGGGGCCGCCGGTGGTGCTGGTGTTGGGCATGAACTTGCGGGCGCCGGGCGTCGGGGTGTGGAGGTCGAAGCCGCCGGTTGCCGGGTCGAGGGTGGCAGTGGTCTCAAGTGCTGTGACGTCGTTGCCATGGTCCAGCTCGGTGCACAGGAAGGTGCCGGTGTGCTGGAGTGACGTGTAAGGGGTGAGGTCACGGGTGTGGCCGTCGTGGTCGAGGATGCTGCCCAGGAACAAGTTGTAGTGGATGCCGCTGATGGTGCACAGGCCGCTGTCGGTGAAGCCGGTCCACTCGTGCAGGGCGGCCAGGCGGCGGGGGTCGTGGGCGAGGGCCTCGGGGTCGCCGACGACCTCGTTGACCAACCGCAGCCGCTGGTAGGACAGTTCGGTGCGTTCCTGAGGCGTGAGGCCGGTGCGGTGGGCGAATGCCTCACTGTCCACCAGGGCGCGCCAGGGTTCGTGGACGGTGTCACCGTCCTTCTCGTCGAAGAGTAGGTGGGCCAGTTCACCGGCGGCAAGGGCGGCGGACACCGACCCGGCCGGATCCTCCGCGCCCCCCAACTCGTGCTCCCGCACACCGGCCGGGACCTCCGCTTGCGCTGCCTCCTGCACCGGCGGCTCGTGCACCGCCTGATCCTGCGCCGCGCGTCTCTCTGTGGAGCGGCTGTGCGTGGTGCGGCTTCGCGCGCTGCGGGGCAATTCCTGTACCTGGCCCGGCTCCTGCGTGGTGGCTCGCTTCGCGGCCCGGATCAACTCCTTCGCCCTGCACGGATCCTGTGCGCGGTTCCGGGATGTCGGGTTCTTTCCGGCGGCGGCCGGCTGTTGCACCGCGGTGGGTTCCTGCGAGGCGCGAGCGCGCTCCTGGACCTTGCGTGTGGGCTCCTGGATCGCACGGTCATGAACGGCGCGTTCCTGCACGGTGAAGGTCAGTTCCGGCACCGCCCGCTCCCCCCGCTCCTGTGCGGCGGGGCGGGTGGGCGTGGTGGCAGGCTTGACGGGTGCGGGCTGAGTGGTGGTCGCCGCGGTCGTGGATGAGGCGGCGGTGGCTGTTTTGGCGTCTTGGTCGGTGGCGGGCGTTTCCTTGTGGAACGTGAGCACTGTCATGCTCAGCACCTTCTCCCCCGTGAATGGCCCTATAAGGGTGGGCCTCAGGTCACACAAGATACGTACCAACCGGTTTCTATTTCAAGGCCTGTTGACGCGTTCTTGACGCCTCGCCAGGCTCGGGGAAGGCGGAGCGCGATCGTCCGGCGGAGGGTGGAGTGGACCGACCGGAAGGGCTCTGGCCTGCAGTATTGGCGCCCGCGGCGAGGTCTGCCGCATGGCGTGGGGGAGCCGACTGGATCAATAAAAAAACCGTGTCCCCGGTTTTATGTGGAGGCGGAACCGTCGGTTTCCGGGCCCTCTAGGTCTACCGGCCCTGTATCCGGGTACGGAGAGCATCGATTTTTCGCCCCCTTGCCTACGGAGCGTCACTGGGTGGTAGCATACGAACCCTACGGTTTCTTTTCTGGCAGGGGGTACGGAGGTGTGTGGTGGCGCAGCAGGAGCGGGCGATCCGGACGCGAGAGAAGATTCTTGTCGCCGCGGCTGAGGTGTTCGACGAGGTGGGGTATGACGGCGCGACCATCTCGGAGATCCTGAAGCGGTCGGGCGTGACGAAGGGGGCGCTGTACTTCCACTTCACGTCGAAGGACGAGCTGGCGCAGGCCGTGCTGACCAATCAGCTGGCGTCGGTTCCGCCGGTGCCACGGCAGGAGTTGACGCTGCAGGAAGGGCTGGACGAGGCCTTGCTGCTGGCGTACATGCTGGGCAAGGGCGATCCGATGGTGCGGGGCAGCGTGCGGCTGACGGTGGATCAGGGTGCCCCGCAGGACGGTCTGGACCGGCGAGTGCCGATGCAGGGGTGGATCGATCACAACGCGGAACTGCTCCAGCGGGCGAAGGACGGGGGAGAGTTGCTGCCGCATGTGGATGTCGCGGCGGCGGCCCGGATGTTCGTGGGAGCGTTCACCGGCGTGCAGATCCTCTCGAAGATCATGACGGGGCATGAGGACATGTCGGAGCGGGTGACCGACCTGCAGCAGCATCTGATGGCGGCGATCGCGGTGCCGGGCGTGCTGGTTCGGCTGGACTTCGCGCCGGACCGGGGAGCACGGGTGTACGAGGCGGCGATGCGACAGCGGTGGGCGGAGCCCGCCTCGGCCTGACCTCGCTGGTTGGTTTCCGGCCCCTTACCCGGTCAGGCCTTTTGTCGGCCCTGGCGTCCATGTCTGCCCAGTCACATCGGGCGGGGCGACGCCGGGGCCGCCCTCATTTCTTCTGCGGCGCGCTGCGGCCCCGATCTCCTTGCCCGGCTTGCGATCGCGGTCGGTGCGGTCGGGCACAGGATCCCCGGGCGGGACGAACCTGGTCGTGCGCGTGGTTTCCGAGCGCTTCGCGACGGGACCGATCCTCCTGGCCTCGCAGGCGACCTCCGGTGAGGAGGCGACGCCGGAAGGGACGGGCGGGAAGCCTCCGCGTCCGGTTCGTCGCACCCGTATGCCCGGGGCCTGCCGGCCGACGGCGGACCGGCACGTTCATTCGTGCCTGGCCGGGTGCTTCACCGCGTACGCGGCCTGCGTGGGCTTCCTGCGCGGCGAGGCCGGGGTTCTGGGCGGTGCTGTGAGATCGCGGGTCGAGGAGCGGAACGTAGCGGGATGCCGGGACAGGTTCCGCCTTTCGCCGCCGCCCGTGGGAGGCGGTCGGCGTGCGGCCACCTCGGGCCATATGCGGAAGCCTGTATCTCTGTTTCGCGTGAGGGTTCGTAGCGGGGCGTGAGGGGCTTGTGGGGCGGGGTTTGTGCGGGGAAGCTGGATCGGACGCGTGTGCGGGCCGGGTGAACTCGGTTGAGGCACAGGGGTGTTGACCCATGCGCGGAAACGAGGACGGGGCCGACAGGGGGATGGGAGCGGGCGGGGGCTCGGCCCTGGTGAATCCGTGATCTCGGCGCGGCAGCGCGGCAGGACCGTGCGCCGGTCGCGCGCGGGGCCGGGGATGGTTTCGGAGGCTTGGAGCGAGAGCGCGGCCGCGATGCGCGGTGACCTGGATCGGCGGGGTTCCGGCGCCGACCGCGAGCCGGAGGTGTGGTTCGTGGGCCCGGTCGTGCCGGGTACCCCGGTCGGGCGAGCCGTCGTGTCGTGGAGTGCCGGAGGGCGATCGGTGACGAAGCCCTGCGCAGGGCCGGGCGCCACCCGCCGGTGAGACGTGTGGCGCGGTACTCGGTGCAGGAACCCGTGGTCGGGCGCTGCATGGGGGCCAGCCCGAGCGGGGCGCCGCGTCTGCGTGCCGGTACGGGCCGGCAGGGCTGGGTGCCGACGACGCGCATGAAGTGGTGTGTGTTCGGTGGGTCCGACCGTATCTGACGAAATGTGACGAACGAGGGAGAGCTTTGATGGAAGCGGTTTCATGCCCCTATGCGTTGGATGTTTCCGGGCGGGATCTGAACGGGGAAGCCGCGCGGCTGCGGGAGCAGGGCCCGGCGGTCCAGGTGGAGCTGCCGGGCGGTGTCGTGGCGTGGGCGGTGGTGCGCCAGGACTGCGTGGAGCGGTTGTTGATCGATCCGCGGGTGTCGAAGGACGCGCGGCAACACTGGCCGGCGTTCCGGGAGGGGCGCATCACGGCGGAGTGGCCTCTGTATCCCTGGGTGGCGAACGAGAACATGCTGTTCGCTTACGGGGAGCAGCACACGCGGTTGCGGCGATTGGTGGCGGGGGCGTTCACGGTGCGGCGCAGTGAGGCTTTGCGGCCGCGGGTGGAGGAGATCACCGCCGAGCTGGTGGACGATCTGGCGGCGGTGCCGGCGGGTGAGGTGGTGGATCTGCGGGCGTCGTTCGCGGAGTTGCTTCCGATGCGGGTGATCTGTGAGCTGTTCGGGGTGGAGCAGGGCGAGGCGACGAACGCGTTGTGTGCGGCGATGCACACCGTCTTCAGCACCACGGTCAGTGCGCAGGAGATGGAGGCCGCCAGCTTGCAGTCGTTCGGGCTGCTGTCCGATCTGGTCGCGGCGAAGCGGAAGCAGCCGGGCGACGATCTGACGTCGTCGCTGATCGAGGTGCACGACCAGGGCGGCGGGTTGTCCGAGCAGGAGCTGCTGGGCACGTTGTATCTGATGCTGGCCGGCGGGCAGGACACCACCTGCACCCTGATCACCAACGCGGTCGGTGCGCTGCTGACCAACCCGGATCAGCTGACTCATGTGCGGGAGGGGCGGGCCGGCTGGGAGGACGTGGTCGACGAGACGATGCGGATGCACACCCCCGGCGCCTACTCGCCGATGCGGTTCGCGGTGGAGGACATTGATCTTGATGGTGTTCTGATCCCCAAGGGGGATCCCATTCTGGTCAACTTCGCCGCCGGTGGACGGGACCCGGGCCGGCACGGCGAACGCGCCGGGGAGTTCGATCTGCTGCGCACCGGCCGCGACCTGTTGGGCTTCGGGCATGGCGTGCACCGCTGCATGGGGGTGCCGTTGGCGACCATTGAGGCGACGACTGCTTTCGCGGCACTGTTCACCCGTTTCCCTGACCTGGCGCTCGCCGTCCCGGCCGGAGAACTGCGGCCGATGGAGACGTTCCTGATGAATGGTTACGGTTCGTTGCCTGTTGTGCTGCGGCCTGTTGTGGCCTGATCTGCCGTCCCGGCCGGGTCGGGTGCCGTTGAACTCTGCAAGTCTGCACTAGGCTTGCGGAGTTCGTCGTTCCGGTTGCGGTGCGGGGCCGCCCCGAGTGTGGGCTGTGGGGTGTTGCGGGCGTCTTGCACCTTCCACTAGAAACCGCCCTAGCGGTTTGTTATTGTATGGGGCATGGAGAATGGTCTGTGGGGTGCGCGGTCGTGTCCGTGCTTGCGCCCGTGCCCGTCGCTGCTCGGGCGTTGTCGCCGGTTGAGGGACGAGGGCGGGGTGTCTGTGCTGGTCGCCCGCGTGGACCCTTGCCTGTCCCCGTGTTCCTGCCGTGCGGTCGGGGTGCGTTGATGGCCAAGCAGGAGCGCGCGGTGCGTACGCGCAACGCTTTGATCGTGTCCGCTGCGGAGCTGTTCGACCGGGACGGCTTCGAGGTGGCGTCGTTGTCCATGATCAGCGCTCGGGCGGGGGTGAGCAGTGGGGCGTTGCACTTCCACTTCTCCAGCAAGGCGGCGTTGGCGGAAGCGGTGGGTCGGGAGGCGGCGCAGCGCCTGGAGGTGATCACCCGTCAGCGCGGGAGTAGTGGATTGCAGGTGTTGATCGATGCCACCCACGCGCTGGTGCGTGCCCTGGATCATGATGCGGTGCTGCGGGCGGGGTTCGGCCTGAGTGACCGTGGGGAGCACGACCAGGTGGGTGCGGGCCTTCGTGGTGCGTGGCAGGAGTGGGTGGAGCACGTTCTGGTGCGGGCCGAGGGGGAGGGTGTACTGGCCGGTGGGCCGTCCGTGCGTGACGCGGTCACGGCGGTGGTGGCCGTCACGGCGGGGCTGGAGACCCTGGGCCGTCAGGACGCGCGCTGGCTCTCGCAGGCCCCTCTCACCCGGTTCTGGGGGCTGCTGCTGCCCCGTCTCGCCGCCGCTTCCTGCCTCGAGACCCTGGTGGCCTCCGGCACCTGCACCCCCACGGTCACCGCGACGGCCTCCGCTCCGTAGCGAGCTCGGCCGCCGCGTGCCGGACCTGGCACGAACGCCCGTTGCCAGGCAGCCTTGCTTGTTGCTTGTTGCTTGTTGCTTGTTGCCTGTCGTCCGGTGGACCGTGTCTACGAACCCGACGCCGCCCCGGGGGCTCCGCTTCGCGCACCTGCTTCCGCGCGCCGGCCCCGGCAGTGGACACCTGCCGCGTGTCTTCCGCGCCCCGGCGGGTGGGCAGCCCTGCCTCGGCTGACTGCCTCATGCCCCGAATTCCCGGCCCCGCCATCCCAGCTGACTCGCCCTCGGGTGGTATTCCTCGGGGCCGGGGTGTGGCATGCGCGAGATCTCCGCGGTGCCGGGCTTGAGGGGCGGGGGGTGGCCCGGGGCGGTGACCTCCCGTGGTCTCGCGTCCGGTGTGGCATGGCCTGCGGTGGTCGAGGCGTCTGTGATCGGGTTCCGTTCACTGCGGGTGGGGTGGGCGTGGGGTGTGAGTGCCGGCGGGTCGGAGGGTGGCAAGGGCCGTGGGGGCGGCCAGGCAGCGCAGGGCGAGTTCCCACCAGTGGGTGAGGGTTTCGTGGGACAGCCACGTGGCGTCGGATCGGGCGAGTGCTTCGAGGCCGGTGGTGGCCGCGACGATGGCGGCGGCTGTTTCGTGGGACGTTGCCGCATCGGTGAGCAGGTTGTGGCGGGCTGCTTCGGTGAGCTGTTGCCGGACGTATGTCTGCCACTGGCCGCACAGGTCCTGGCCGCCGTGATGGGCAGTGGTGTGCGTCTGTTCGCGGCTGAGCCGGTAACCGGCGCGTGCGACGACATCGGTGCGCAGCTGCTCGGCGAGGGCATGTGAGGTGTCGGTGAGCCGCTGCAGTGCGTTCGCGCCGGGCCGGCGGGCGGCCGTTCCGACCGCTCGCCGCAGGCGCCTGCCCGCCGATGCCTGTACCGCGCGGGCCAGCGCTGCCTTGTTCTCGAAGTGGAAGTGCAACGCGCCGGGGCTGACCCCGGCGTCCGCGCTGATCCGTGCCAGCCGCGCCTGGACGTACCCGTGCCGCTCGAACGCCTCAGCCGCGGAGTGGACCAGCGCTCTGCGGGTGCGCACGGCGCGTTCCTGTTGCTTCACGCTGACTCCTCACGATTCGTTGAGACATATGAAACCAGCATAGCGGTTTCGTTTCAGGGTCGCCTTGGGTCGTCTCGTGAGCCGTCGTCTGTGCCGGACGAGCTCAGCGTTCGGCGTATTTCTCTTTGCATCACTGCTGTTCGGGCCTGGTGTCACTGTTCGGTCGGGCGCTCGGCGGCTGAAGGGTTGCTCCAGGGCGGCTCGGAAGATGGATGGAAACAGCATGGACGGTCGGGGATTGACAAACCGCCCGTCCCGTTTTTTACTCGTGAGTGCCGAGAGTCAGGCTCTGCCGCAGCCCTCGGACGACCGGCGTGGCTACTCATGCACGACATACACGGACAGGGGATACGGCGTGGATATCGAGGTATTGGGCGGGCTGGCCGTCACGGAGAACGGGGTCCCGGTGACGCCGACGGCCCCGAAACCGCGTCAGGTGCTGGCTCTGCTGGCCCTGCACGCCGACCAGGTGGTGCCGGTCACGCTGCTGATCGAGGAACTGTGGGGCGAGCGGCCGCCGCGCAGCGCCCGGACCACGTTGCAGACCTACATCCTGCAGTTGCGCGAGCTGATCGCCGGCGCGCTGGCACACGATCCGCAGGGGAGCGTGCCGCGGACGGCGAAGGATGTGCTGCGTACCCTGCCCGGCGGCTATTTCCTGCAGACCTCGGGTGGTGCCAGCGATGTCCGTGAGTTCGAGCGGCTGGCGGGGATGGGCTACCGGGCCATGGACGCCGACGACTTCGCGGGCGCGGCGCGCCGGCTGCGGGAGGCGCTGACGCTCTGGAGCGGTGCCGCGCTGGTCGACATCCAGCCCGGCCCTCAGCTGGAGATGGAGATCCGCCGGCTGGAGGAGAGCAGGCTGTGCGCGCTGTACCAGCGCATCGAGGCGGACCTCCGGCTCGGCCGGCACCGCGAACTGCTCGGTGAACTCACCGTCCTCGTCAGCCGCTACCGCACCCACGAGAACCTGCACGGCCAGTTCATGCTCGCCCTGCACCGCTCAGGTCGCCGTGGTGAGGCCCTCGACGTCTACCAGCGGCTGCGCAACAGCCTGGTCCGCGACCTCGGCCTCGAACCCTCCGTTGCCCTGCGCCGGCTCCAGCGCTCCATCCTCATGACCGGTCCCGACACTCTTCTCACGGAGGCCCCCGCAGCCGAAGCGCAGCGTCTCACCCGCACCGGCTGACCCACCCCGGGCCGGCCGAGCCCATTCGTTCCCGGGCACCGGCCGGCCCGACACCCCCTGCCTTCCGGCCGTACGTCGTACCCCCCACAGGGCCTCAACCCGGCCCGCCCTTCAGGGTCCCGCACCATCGGGACCCGCACCAGCAGCCCCCATTCCACGGGCCGCACCGGCCGACCAGTCCACCCGCCACGGCATGCACCGAGCCCGCCCCGAAGAGACCCTTCGCGGCGGGCTCGCTGCATCCCGCCCCGGTCCGGCCCGCAGGTGCCTGGCTACAGGGGCTGGGCCCCTGGTGGCCCCCGGGGAGCAGGCCGCACGTCCTGGGCCCCCTGGCGATCTCTGTCCCCTGGTCGGGCCGCCGGTGTTCGCCCCGCCCCCGTCCTTGTCGCCGCGCCACACCGGCTGCGCGGCGCCGGCACCCTCGGCAGGTCTGCGGTGGCGGTTCGCGCCCGGGATGTGGCTACCGGTGTCCGGGCCCACGGCGTGCCCCGCTCTGGCTTCAACCCCTGTATTCGGGGGAGCCGTTGCACCAGGCATCGCGCCCCGCTTGTCCGTGCGGTCCAAGCGACGCGGCCCGATGCGCACGATAAACCGGCTCAGCATGGGGCAGGCCCTCGAAAGTGGGGCGGCCCGGCCCCGGAACATCCGCGACCGACACCTGTTCACGCTCTCCGGGGTGCGATGCGGGCCGCCTTCTCGGCGGCTGCCTGGTCACGCGCGCCGGCGCCCCCGCACGGATGGCCCCGGCCACGTCGATGTCAGTGCGTGGCGAGGGTCTTCACTCCAGCGCGCCCGGCCCGTGTAGAGCCTCGCGCGGTGGTGGGGCCCGCCGGCTCCCGCCCGTCTGCCGCCCGCCCGGTTTTCCGACCCTGCCCAAGTGGCGGTGCCCGGGTCCCAGTCGCCCGGCTGTGCGGGCGCTCGGGCGCCGCTGCCAGTCCCCGCTCCGAGGGTCAGGCAGGGTGAGGCTGGTGGGCGGTGAGGGTTTCGAAGCGGCGGAGCAGGGCGCGTTGCCGGCGGTCGAGTTCGTCGACGCGCTGCTGGAGGCGGGCGATCTCGCCGTCCAGGTGCGGCTGTTGCGGCTGTTGCGGCTGTTGCGGCCCCGCGCCCGGGCTGGTGCCGTGCGGGGCGGACAGGCCGGGGGACTGGTGCAGGATGGCCTGCATCCGGGCGTGGAGCGCGGGGCCGGGTTCGATGCCCAGACTGCTCACCAGGTGGCGGCGTGCGCGTTCGTAGACGCCGAGGGCTTCGGCCTGCCTGCCGCTGCGGTAGAGGGCGACCATCAGCAGGTCGTAGAGGCGTTCCCGCAGGGGGTGGCAGGCCGTGAGCCGTTCCAGCTCGCCGGTGATCTCGCTGTGCCGGGCGCAGCGCAGCCGCAGCTCGTACAGGGCTTCCAGGGTGGTGAGCCGTTGCTCCTCCAGCCGGTCGGCCTCCATGCTGCCGATCGGCCCGTACCGGCTGTCCTGCAGGGCGGGGCCGCGCCACAGGGACAGTGCCTGGTGCAGGAGGTCCCCGGCGCGGTGCGGGTCGTCGGCCGCCGCCGACCGGCTCTGTGCGCAGAGCAGGTCGAAGTGCTGGACGTCGGTGGTGGCCCGGCCCAGGCTCAGCAGATACCCGGCCGGCAGGGTCGTGATCATTGCCCGCTCCCGCTCCCGCCCCCGCTCCCGCTCCCGCCCCCGCTCCCGCTCGCCGGGGACGGCCTCGGGGGCGGGCGGGTCGGGCAGTAGCCGGCGCAGGCGGGCGACGTGGGCCTGTAGGGCGTTCGAGGCATTGGCGGGAGGGTCGGTGCCCCACAGTTCTTCCACGAGCCGGTCCGTGCAGAGCAGTTCACCGGCGTGCGAGACGAACGCGCACAGCAGGGCCCGCTGTTTGGAGCCCGCGGGTACGACGCTGGTGTCGGTGGGCCCGTCGTGGATGTCCACCGGTCCCAGCAGCCGGAACACCACCCCCGCGGCAGGCTCTGCCCCGCGGGTCACCGCTCCCGGCAGGACCTGCGGCGCCGGTCCCGGACCTGTCTGCCTGTCGAGGGCGGGGACGGGGACGGGGCGGGTCATCGCAGGATCCCGGATGCGGGCGGTGCGGGGAGGCTGAGGGCGTGGCGCAGGTCCCGGGTGATCTGTTGCGTCAGTGCGGCGGGGTCGTTCTGGAAGTAGAAGTGGCCGCCGTCGAACAGGTGCAGGCCGAGGAACTGCCGGGACCGGGCGGCCCAGCCGGTGAGACGCTCGGGCGGTGAAGTCGTGTCGCGGGTGCCGCCGTATACCGAGAGCGGGACCGGCAGCGGTGCGGCGGACGGGTCGGGGCGCCAGGTTTCCGCCACCCGCAGATCGGCGCGGATGGCGGGGGCGAACAGAGCCCACAGTTCGGCGTCGTCGAGGACGGCGGGCGGGGTGCCGCCCATGGAGAGCAGTTCGCGGCGCAGTGCCTCATCGTCGAGGAGGTGGCGGCCGGGGGACTCACCGCCGGGGTGGGGCGCGGCGCGCGCGGAGAGGCCCACCCAGCGGGGCAGGGTGCGGCCTTCGGCGAGCAGCCGACGCGTCAGCTCATAGGCGACGACACCGCCCATGCTGTGCCCGAACAGGCCGAAGAGGCCGGTGAGTTCGGGCCCCAGCTCGTGCAGGAAGTGTTCCACCAGCGCCGCGGTGTCCGCGACGGCCGGGCGCGCGTCGAGCGGCCCGCGGCCGGGTGCGTCGGGGATGCGGACCTGCCAGTCGGCCGGGAAGTGGGCCGGCCAGTCGCGGTACATCAGATGCGAACCACCCGCGTGGTGGAACACGAACAGGCGCATGTCTCACTCCGTCGACGCTGTGGGTCAGGGCAGTTGGACGATAGCCGCTGCCCGTACGCGGTGCCGACCCGCGCGAGCCGTCTTCGAGGGGCCGTGAACCCGTTCTCCAGTCCGCCACGCCAAGCCTCCGTCAGGCCCCTGTCGTGGCCTTCTGCGGGCAGGGCGGAATCCGGCCGCCGTGATCTCCGCGGTCGCTGGAGGGCCGCTCGAACGCGGGTCCAGAGACCGCGAGAGAGGGCCCGCCGCCCGCTAGCGTCGTATCGGCCGAAGGATTCGAGCCACCGAGGAACTCACCGGTAGGGGGAGAAACCGTGGAGATTCAGGTTCTGGGTCCGTTGCGCGTCGACGTCAACGGGCTCTCGATCGTTCCGACCGCGGGCAAGCCGCGGCAGCTGCTCGCCCTGTTCGCCTTCAATCCGGGACGGATCGTGCCCGTGCACACGCTGATGGAGGAGCTCTGGAGAACGGACCTGCCCCAGAGCGCCCTGACCACGCTGCAGACCTACGTCCTGCAACTGCGCCGCCGACTGGGTACCGCGATGGGTCCCGATGCCCCCGGCGCGGCCAAGGAGGTCCTGGCCACCCGGCACGGCGGCTATCTGCTGCAGATTCCGCCGCAGGCGGTCGACGTACACCGCTACGAGCATCTGGTGACCGGCGGTCAACAGGCCTTCGAACAGGGCGAGGACGACCGCGCGGCGAGCCTCCTGCGTGCCGCGCTCGACCTGTGGCAGGGCCCGGCCCTGGTGGACGTCCGGGCAGGCTCGGTCCTCTCGATCGAGGTCATGCGGTTGGAGGAGAGCCGGCTGGTGACCGTCGAGCGGCGGATCGACGCCGACCTGCGCCTGGGCCGGCACGGTGAACTCATCGCCGAGCTCCGGGATCTGATCACTCGTCACCCCCGGCACGAAGGACTGCACTCCCAGGCCATGGTGGCGCTGTACCGGTCGGGCAGGCAGGCCAACGCCCTGGACGTGTACCGCAGCCTGCGCGGCCGCCTGATCGAGGAACTGGGCGTCGAGCCCTCACCGCAGTTGCAGCGGCTGCATCAGGCGATGCTCACCGTGGACCCGGCACTCGACCAGGTCAGCTCACCCCGGCGCACCTCCACCTACGGCCTCTACGCCGCCTGATCCCCGTAGTCCCCCTTGCCGGACACGGACCGGCAACCTGCCTGCCCGGAGCGCCCGCCCGGCGCCGGAGGCCAGGGGCGGGATCGGGGCGGGCGGGTCGGATGTGGTCGTCGTCGCGGGCCAGGACCGGGGCGGGCGGTCAGACGTGGTCGTCGTCACGGGTCAGGAGCCGGTGGCGGATGCGCCAGGTGCCGCCGGAGCGGACCAGGACGTCCTGCATCGCGCACACGTGCAGCCTGCCCGCCCTGTAGGCGAGAGCGCTGCAGCGGGTCGACAGGGTTCCGTCGGGCTGCGGATGGACCTCGAGCATGCCGATCCAGCGCTTGGTGCGGTCACCGGTCACGTCCCGGCCCGCCGGGCCGGCCGCCCGGGCGGCGAGACGGGATCGGCCGCATACCGGCCGGCCGGGGAGCGGGGTCACCAGGACGGCGTCCTCGGTGAACGTCTGCGCCCAGCTTTCGCCGTCCTGGGCGTCGGCGAGCTGCAACTGGTGCGCGTAGAACTGCTGGATCTGTGCGTACAGCAGGGCGAACTCCGCCGTCCGCGCGGCGGGTCGGGTACGGATCTCGGTGGGCATGACGCCTGCCTTTCCTCTTCCCCAGCCGGGGTGTTCACGGGGACAGGCCGAGTGTGCGGCGCGCGGGTCGAGCACCCTTCGAGGACTCCTCGAGCGCACCGGTCGACGGTGAAAGGCGCCGGGCGGGAACACGGTCGCCGGCCCAACAGCCGTGAGGAGAACGTGATGTCAGGTGAGCGCGTGCACCGTGCAGGGCATTCGGTCGAGGTGGCCTCACCGGCCGAAGCCGTCTACCAGCTGATCGCCGACGCGGTGCAGTGGCCGCTGCTGTTCCCCGCCACCGTCCACGTCGAGCCGCTGGACGCCGACGGACGCTCCCAGCGGCTGCGTCTGTGGGAACGGGCCGGCGGCCGCGTCGCCTGCCGCCTGTCCCACCGGGTACTGGACCCCCACCGGCGCCGGATCACCTTCCGCCGCCTGGACCCACCCGCTCCGGCCGGCAGCATGACGGGGATCTGGGGCGTCCAGGAACGCGACGGCGGCGGCAGCCTGCTGACCCTGCTGCACGAGTTCACCCTCCCCGGCGACCGGCCCGACGACGCCGCCCGCATCGCCCGCGCCACCGGCGAGGCCACTCGCACCGCCCTGGCCCACCTGAAGCACATCGCCGAACACGCCGGCACCCGCAGCGCCCTGCAGCTGGCCTTCGCGGACTCGTTGCGCGTCAACGGGCCTCCGGAGCTGGTGTACGACTTCCTGTACCGGGTCGGCGACTGGCCCCGTCTGGTGCCCCATGTGGAACGGCTGGAGTGTGTGGAACAGGCGCCGGGCGTACAGGTGATGTCGATGGACACCCGTGCCGCGGGCGGGACGGTGTCCACCACCGAGTCGGTACGGATGTGCTTCCCGCACGCCGGCCGGATCGTGCACAAACAGACCTCCCCCGCCGCCCTGGTCGCCGCCCACACGGGGGAGTGGTCGGTCCTGCCCGACGAGCGGGGGGTCACGGTCGTCGCCGAACAGCGGATGCTGTTGTGCGAACAGGCCGTACGCGATATGCCGGGCGACGGCCCGGCCGCGAGCATCGCCCTCGCCCGCCGCCGCGTCCGCGAAGCGGTCGGGCGCCGGTCCACGGCCACCCTCCAACTCGCCAAACAACACGCGGAGTCCGCCGTCCGCATGCTCTGACTCTCCCGGCCCTCCGGCGTCCGCACCCTCCCGGGGGAGTGCGCGCCGGGCCGCCCTGGCGTGTCCTGCCCCGGGGCGGCCCGGAGCGGAACCGGGGCGGAGGCTAGTGCGTGGGTTCGGGTTCGATGCCGCGGCGCACCAGGCCGTAGGTGTAGGCGTCCTGAAGTGCCTGAAGGGAGGCTGTGATGATGTTGTCGGCGACTCCGACGGTGGTCCAGGTGCCGGTTCTGTCGGCGGTGGAGATCAGGACCCGGGTCCGGGATCGGGTGGTGTGCTCGCCGGCCAGGATGCGGACCGTGTAGTCGACGAGCTCCATCTTGGCGAGTTCGGGGTAGGGGGCTTCCAGCGCCCGGCGCAGGGCCCGGTCGAGGGCGTTGACGGGGCCGTTGCCCTCGGCGGTGGCGACGATCCGTTCGCCCTTGGCCCACAGTTTCACGGTCGTCTCGTTGGCGTGGGTGCCGTCGGGGCGGTCCTCGACGATGGCCCGCCAGGACTCGGTACGGAAGTAGCGGCGCGGGTGACCTTCGGTCTCGGCGCGCAGCAGGAGTTCGAATGAGGCGTCGGCGGCCTCGTAGGTGTAGCCGGCGAGTTCGCGCTCCTTGACCCGCTCGACGACCCGGCCGATCAGCTCGCGGTCACCGCCGAGCTC
>NZ_JBHXSL010000030.1:0-95781 GCF_042714725.1 Streptomyces sp. NPDC058685 | reverse complement strand
GTCCGTGCCCGGCCGGGCACGGACCGCGGCCCGTCATCAGGACCCCGCCCGACCACGGTGATCAGGGTGACCGGGAGCCGGAGTCATTTCATCGGGCTCGCGCTCGGGCGGGCGGCCGCGGCCCGGTCCGCGACGAGGCGGATCGCCGCGGTCGTGAGGTCCGGGTCGTGGAGCTGGACGTAGTGGTCGCTGCCGGTCGCCAGCAGGTGCGGCGTCTGCGGCCGAAGGGCCACCAGCGCCTGCTGCGCCTCGGGCCAGGAGGCTTCCAGCTTCGCCAGCAGCTCCTTGTTCATGGTGGGCGGCGCGGCGAAGGGTTCTGTCTTGCTGAGGACCGCGACCGGGACCGGTGGGAGCGGTCCGCCGCGCTCGACGGCGGTCACCCCGCCGTCGATGTCCACCTGCTCGAAGTCCGGATCGGTGTCGAACGGCGTACCGGGGTGCCGCAGGGCCTCGACATACGCCGGCCAGTCGGCCCCCATCGCGGGCTTCAGCGCGGGTCCGAGCGCATCGACCAGAACCAGCCCGCGGGTCTGTTCCGGGTGCTCCTGCGCGTACCGCAGGGCGAGCATTCCGCCGAAGGAGTGCCCCACCAGCACGTACGGTCCCGGCACGTGGCCGGCCGTCAGCACCCGGTCCAGGTCCTGGACCATGGCGCCCAGAGTCCGCGTGCCGCGCACGGGTGTGCTGCGGGTGGTGAGTGTCGGGGGCTGGGTGTAGCGGATCGTGCCCGGCCGGTCGTAGGTGCACACGCGGGTGAACCCGGCCACGCTCGGCAGCACCGGAGTCTTCGGCACGGGCGGGGTGACGTCGGACAGGGACCACGGGTCGGCGGACTCGTGCAGTCCGGACAGCAGCACCACGGTCGGGCTCCCCGAACCCGAGCAGTGCAGGTACAGGCTTCGCCCGCCACCGACATCCACTCGCTCGTCGGTGTCCCCGCCGGGCGCCCCCGGCGTGCCCGCGACCAGCAGGACCACGGCCAGAACGGCCGCCGCACCACCGGACGCACGCCATCGCCATCGCATGCCTCCAGCGTCCCCGCCACCCCGTCACAGCGCCATCCGGGGGCCGGGCGGCGCCACGATCCGCAGGAGACGGCCTAGACCGTGCCTTCGAGGTCGTCACGCGGCCCGGACGAGGGCCGACCCGGGTCAGAGCCCGGTGAGCGCCGGGCCTGGACCAGGGCGTGGGTGCCACTGGTGCGCCAGGCCGCGCCCGTCCCGTCGAGAGCGTCGGTCATCGCCTCGGTCAGTCCCACGATCACGTCGGACTTCAGTGTGCGCAGGGCCGCGACGGACCCGGGGAAGTAGGCCGTGACGTCCGCGAAGGGCGTCGTCGCGGGCCACAGCCGATCGCCCACCAGGCGGCGGTAGTTGAGGTCGCCCTTCAGGATCGTCAGCGTGACGCACGCGAACTGCGTCCGCAGATCCTCGGGCATCTCCTCATAGGGAAGCGGTGCGCAGAAGAACGGGTGCGTGCGCACCTCCAGTCGTCCGGTGCCCATCGCGGTCCAGAGCCGCCTGCCGATCTCGCCTGCCCGGCCGGACGCCCGGACGAGCCGCCGGAGACCGCCGACGACATCGGTGGTCGTCGCGTCGGAGACGTAGTACGGGTACGGCTTGACGTACAGGACGACGTCGGTCGCGTGGCCGTGTTCGAGGAGGTGGTCGACGAGGATGAGGTCGGGGATCAGTTCCCGCCCCGCATTGTCGGCGACCACCGCGACGGTGGCCGGCGTCCCCACGGGCAGCAGCGACCACAGCAGCGCACTGTCATCGGCGACGAGGCCGGCACCGGCATCAGCACTGGCATCAGTACCGGCATCGGTGGCGGTCCGGGCGGGCTCGTCGGCCGTCACGCTGAAGCCGAGGTCGGCACGGTTGCCCCAGAGCGAGGCCTGAAGCAGCGCGGACGCCTGCCGTTCGGCGGGCAGATCGGCGAGTGCGTCGAGGGCCCGCAGCTCCTCGTCCACGAGGGCGCTGCTCAGTTCGGCGTCCTTGAAGGGGCCGAACGGGTCCACCCCCTGCCACGGGCCTTCGCCGAAGTACTCGAGGGCCGCGAGGAGCTTGCGGTAGAAGTAGCTCTCCGCCCACAGGAAGGGGGCGTCGAACCACGACCGTCCGAGGTACGGCTCCGCCCGGGCCGCCCAGAGCGCGTGATCCTTCGCCGTCGCCTCCAGCGGTTCGAGGACCCCGTCGGTGATCTCGGCCAACAGGGCGTCGAGCGCCCGCTGTTGCCGCGGGGCGTAGGGGAAGGCGTCGCGCACCTGCTGGATCAGGGCCGGATGGCGTCGGTGCAGCACTCCCCAGGCGAAACTGCCGGGTTCATCGCACATGACCACGGGGGGACGGGAGTCCGGGACGTCCGAGGGGCGGGGGAGGCGTGCTGTCATGTCGGCTGAGCCCTTCGCGTATCGCTGGTCCGTGCGTCCCGGCTCATCCTCGCTCCGAGGCGCCGTCCCGCGGAACCGGCGACACGGTCCGGGCGTCGAAGGGGCATGACGGAGAAACCGGTACGGGCGGCATTCACCATCGTGCTGGCGGCGCTGCTGCTGACGGCCTGTAGCGGGACCGGCGAACCGGCCTCACAGGAAAGCCCGTCGGTCCGCACCGTGCCGTCGGTCCGCACCGCGCCGTCCGCCCGGACGATCGCGTTCCAGCTCTATACGCACTGCGGCATCGACGAGGCCCGCATCGGCTCCACCTACTTCGAGGCGGAGACGCCCCTCTCCGACGGCTCGGCCGGGCCGCCCGACGGGTGGGACAACCCTTACCAGCGCGGCAGGATGACCCTGACGTCCGCGACGCGGGCCGTCTTCACCGATGACGCCGGACACGAGGTCGTCTTCCGTGCCCGGCCGGATGCGAAGGCATTCAAGGTGATCTGCCAGTAGTCGTGCACGGCGCCGCACGGATCACCGCTCCCCATCACGGGCAGGCGTGCCGAGACCGGCGATGCTCGCGAGCCTGCGGTAGGAGTCGAGCAGCGACCCGCGGTCGTACGTGCTGGTCGTGATCAGCACCTCGTCGGCGGCGCTGTCCTTGACCACCGACTCGAGCGCGTCGAGGACCTGGTCCTCCGTGCCGGCGATGTGGCCCCGCAGCCCCGACTCGTAGAACTCCCGCTCCTTCGCGGTCATCGGCAGCGCCTCGATCCGCTCCGGCGGGAGGAGCGGGGGGAAGACGCCGCGCGTGCGGGAGTACGCCATCGACCAGGCTTCCGGCATCAGCAGTCGGCGGGCCTCCGCCTCCGTGGCGGCGATCGCGACCGTGCCGGAGATCGTCACATGAGGGCGCTCGGACCAGACGGAGGGCCTGAAGCCCTGGCGGTAGCGTTCGATGCCGGCCAGCATCCGGTCCCGGCTCCGCAGGTCGCCGATGACCATCGGCAGTCCGGCCTCCGCCGCGATGCGCGCTCCCTCACCGGTGGCGAGGACGAACGGCGGGACCCGGAGGCCCTCCGCCGGGCGGGCGTGCACCTGAGGATGCGACGACTGCTCGCCGGTGAACCAGCCGAGCAGCTCCTCCAGCCGGCCGGCGAAGTCGTCCGCGTCCTTCTTGTCCCGGCCCAGCGCCCTGCGTATGCCGTCCGTGAAGCCGACCGAGCGGCCCAGCCCCATGTCGATCCGGCCGGGGAACAGGGACTCCAGGACGCCGAACTGCTCGGCGACCACCAGGGGTTGGTGGTTGGGCAGCATCACGCCGCCCGTGCCCACCCGGATCGTGGAGGTCGCCGCCGCGACCGCCGCCGCCAGCACCGTCGGCGCGGAGCCGGCCACCCCGGGCACGCTGTGGTGCTCGGAGACCCAGAACCGGTGGTACCCGAGCGTCTCCAGCTCCCGGGCGAGGGACACCGTGTCCCGCAGGGCGGCGGGACCGTCGTACCCCTCGCGGGTGCGGGACCGGTCGAGAACGGACAGCCGGGTGGATGCGATCCATGAGCTCACACAGGGTGCAACGCCGTGGGCGCGTCAGGATTCCCCGGATCAGGCGAACGCGAGCAGGACGAGGACGGCGATCGATCCGGCCATCACGACGGCGTGCCGGACGTTCTGCAGGCCGGGCAGCACCCAGGAGGGAAAGGCCTTCTCGGCGGCGTCGAGCAGGGCGACGACGTCTATCCGCCGCAGGGTGGCGTCGCCGCTCTTCGCGAAGTGCGCCCGCACGGTCCGGACGGCGGTCAACTGGCTGTGCAGGATCAGCACGTTGCCGAGCAGGACGATCGGCTGAAGGATCCAGGACAGCGTCGCGCCCAACGCGTTCCCGGTGAGGTTGAGCACCGCCAGGGCCGCCAGCGTCAGGGCGACACCGAGGGGCACCGCCGTCTCGTGGCCGCCGGCGTCGAACCGCAGCTTGTTCTCGGCCAGCACCGTGGCGGGGACGCCCTGACGGTCCAGTTCGGCCTCGGCGGCGGCCTGGGCCCGCGCTCCGTAACGGGCACGCACCATCGGGATGCTGACGAAGGCCGTCGCGATGAGCAGGTGCAGCGCAGCGGCGATCGAGGTCATGACTGTCTCCTTCACTGGGCCGCACGGGCGGCGAGAACCGAGGACGTGGACGACTTGAACTAAGTGCAAGTGAAGGTTAGGGGCCGACTTGAACTAAGTGCAAGGGTCTTCCCCGGGCCCGGTGAACTCCTTCTTGAACTAAGTGCATCTACGCTGGGCGGCATGCCACGGAACACCCTGACCGCCGAGCAGATCGTCCGCGCTGCCATCGAGTTGCTGGACGCCGAAGGGCTGGACGGCCTCAACATGCGCAGCCTGGGCGGCCGGCTCGGCTCTGCCGCCACCGCCGTCTACTGGCACGTCGGGAACAAGGACAACCTCGTGAGACTCGCGGGCGACGAGGTCTGGCAGGAGATCGATCTGCCCGACCTGGACTCGCTCGACTGGCGAACCGCCGCCACGACCATGGCCGCGGGCCAGCACGCGATGATGACGAGGCACCCCTGGCTCGTCCAGGCGCTCGCCGGTCATCTCCTCTACGGTCCGGGCAAGGCGCGCCACGACGACCACATCCTCGCCGTGTACGAGAAGGCGGGGTTCGTCGGCGCGGAGGCCGATCAGGCGGCCGCCACCGTCTTCGTGTTCGTTCTCGGCAGCGCGGCGGGCGCCTCCGCCACGATCGCGCTGACCCGGCGCCTCAACCGCGGCGGTGGCGACGCCGAGGAACAGCTGCGCGACACCATGGCCCGGGCGAGTGAGATCGCCATGACGTACCCGCGGCTGCGCTCCCGCCTCCAGGGGGCGTCGGCCGCCGAGTACAACGCGGCCCCCGACGACGGTTTCGCCTTCGGTCTGCAGGCCATTCTGGACGGGTTCGAGAAGAGGCTCTCGGCACTGGGCACGGCGGCGGGTCCCGGGGACCGCTGACCCGTGCCGGTGGAGGGCGGACGACCGCGCCGTGTCCGACAGCCCGCGCCTACGCTGGGGGCGTGACCCGAAACAGCAGGCCGCTGGCCGTATTCGACCTCGACGGAACTCTTGCCGACACCGGACACCGTCAGCGATTCCTGGAGCGCAAGCCGCGTGACTGGAAAGCCTTCTTCGCCGCCGCGCCGAAGGATCCGCCGCTGAGCGAGGGTGTCGAGCTGTGTCTGCGGTCCTCCGAGGAGTGCGACATCGTCTATCTCACGGGCAGGCCGGAACGCTGCCGCAAGGACACGCTGGCGTGGCTCGCCGCGCAGGGGCTGCCCGAGGGGCCGGTGCACATGCGCCGCAACGACGACCGCCGGCCCGCCCGCACCACCAAGCTGGAGATCCTGCGGCGGCTCGGCCGGGACCGGGAGATCCGGATGCTCGTGGACGACGACGAGCTGGTGTGCGACGCGGCCGGGAAGGCCGGCTTCCCGGTCGTACGGGCCGTATGGGCGGCCGGTACGACCGAGGCGATGAAGGAGGCTCAGGAACGGGAGGGCCGCACCTGATCCGCCGCCGAACCGGTGATGCGGGTGCGGTCAGGCACCCTCCTCGAGCCGGAAGCCGACCTTCAGCCCGACCTGGTAGTGCTCGATCTCCCCGTCCACGATGTGGCCGCGGACCTGGGTCACCTCGAACCAGTCGAGCCCTCGGAGGGTCTGGCCGGCGCGCTTGATGCCGTTGCGGATGGCGGCGTCGATCCCTTCGGGGGAGGTGCCGACGATCTCGGTGACCCGGTAGGTGTGATTCGACATGGGTGTCGCACTCCTCTCGATGCGTTACTCCACCGTGCCCCACCACGCCGCCGTGCGCGAGGCGTCGGGAGCAGGACGGTCGTCCGCCGAGGTGCCGAGCGCGAGCCGGGAGACGATGCGGTACCGGTCGCCGCGGTAGAGGGACCGTACGTACTCCACGGGCCGTCCGCCGGTGTCGGAGGTGACCCGGTCGAAGAGGAGGGCGGGGGAGAGCACCGGCACGCCCAGAAGCAGGGCCTCGTCCTCGCTCAGCACGGTCGGCTCGATCGACTGCACGGCCTGGGCGGTCCGTACTCCGCGTGCTTCACGGAGGTGTGTGTAGAAGCCCGCCTCCATCTGCTCCGCGGTGAGCCCGGGGACCAGGGCTGCCGGGATGTGCAGATACTCCAGGGCGATGGGCGTGCCGTCGACCAGGCGCAGCCGCGCGACGTACACGAGGTCCTCGGCGGGGGACACCTTCAGCCGCCGTGCGATCCGGGCGCCCGCACTCACCGTGCTGAACTCCAGAACCCGGCTCGACCAGGCGCCCGTTGCCATCGGTGCCGAGGCGGGATGGCTGTCGGAGACGAGTTCCTGGGTGATTTTGGCGGGGGCGACGAACATGCCGCGGCCGTGTTGGCGGACGAGTTGTCCGGTGGCGACGAGTTCGTCGACGGCGGCGCGCAGGGTGGGGCGGGAGACGCCGAGTTCGGCGCTGAGGGTGCGTTCGGAGGGGATGGCGTCGCCGGGCCTGCGGTCCTCGACCAGCGCGAGCAGATACGCGCGCACCCGCTCGCGCTTGAGCACCGTCCTGGGCGAGCGGGTGTCGGGCATCCTCGCCCTCCTGAACGGCGGGCCGGTCCGGGACGGAGCCGGCGGTGGGCCTTCGAGGATACGGGCAGCACCGCGGGCTCCCGTGGGCGGCACTCACCGCCGGGTCAGCAGGCGTCCCGGTCGTCAGCTGCGGTGCGGCCGGGGTGAGGGCGGCACGTGCGCGGTGCGGCAGCGGTTCAGTAGGCGTCGCCCGTGGTCGAGGAGTTGATGATGTCGCCGTGCGCGAAGTCGCCCGGCGGGATGCCGGGATGATGCCCCTCCGGGCGCGGACGCTGCACGGAGGTGCCGAGGGCGAGCCGGGAGACGATGCGGTACCGGTCCCCGCGGTAGACCGAGTGGACGTACTCGACGGGGTTTCCGGCGGTGTCGGTGGTCAGCCGCTCCACCAGCAGCGCGGGGGAGAGGACCGGGACGTCGAGCACGGCGGCCTCGGCCTCGTTGACCACGGTCGGCTCGATGGACTGGACGGCTTCGTTCACGAAGACGCGGTGATGCTCGCGCAGATGGTCGTAGAGATCGCCGGCCTCCAGTTCCAGGGGGGTGAGGGTGGGGACCAGCCCGGCGGGGATGTGCAGATGCTCGATAGCCATGGGAGCCCCGTCGACCAGCCGCAGCCGGGCGATGTAGACCAGTTCGGCGGCCGGCGAGATGCGCAGTTTGCGGCCGATACGGGCGCCCGCCCGGATGGTGGCCAGCTCCAGCACGGTGCTGGACCAGGTGCCCGCGGCGCGCGGCACGGCGAACGCCGCGTCGTCGGAGACGAGTTCCTGGGTGATTTTGGCGGGGGCGACGAACATGCCGCGGCCGTGTTGGCGGACGAGTTGTCCGGTGGCGACGAGTTCGTCGACGGCGGCGCGCAGGGTGGGGCGGGAGACGCCGAGTTCGGCGCTGAGGGTGCGTTCGGAGGGGATGGCGTCGCCGGGCCTGCGGTCCTCGACCAGTGCGAGGAGGAACTCCCGTACCCGCTCCCGCTTCAGTACGGCACCCGAAGTGCTGCGTTCCATCGCCCCGGCCTCTCTGCTGTGGTCCACCTCGTCGGCAACTGGTCAGATGGTAAACGACTTTCTGACCAGTGAAGCTCCGTCGGGTCGTTGGGCAACTCCGTGAACAGCCCAGCTTTTCAGGGCTCTTGACGTCAACATTGGTCCATGCCACCTTCTAGCCACGCCGTTGGCCAGTTGACCAATTGGTCAACTCATCTCCGAGGTGACATCCGTGAAGACTCGCTTCATCGCCGCTGCCGCCGTCCTGGCAGCCACCACCGCGCTCACCGCCTGCAGCACGTCGTCCTCCGGCTCCGGATCGGCGAGCGGCGACGAACGGCTCACCGTCTGGATCATGAAGGACAGCGTCTCCGACGCCTATCTCCAGCGGTTCACCAAGGGCTTCGAGAAGGAGCACCGGGGAACCACCCTCGACATCCAGATCCAGGAGTGGGACGGCATCGGTGAGAAGGTCACCGCCGCCCTGGCCAGCAAGGACGCACCGGACGTCATCGAAGTGGGCAACACCCAGGTCGCGCAGTACGCGGCCAGCGGCGGTGTGACCGACCTCGGCTCCAAGGTCACCGAACTGCGGGGCGGCGACTGGCTCCCCGGACTCGCCGAGCCGGGGAAGGTCGACGGCAAGCAGTACGGGATTCCCTGGTACGCGGCGAACCGTGTGGTGATCTACAACAAGGACCTCTTCGGCAAGGCCGGCATCACCGCGCCGCCGAAGACGCGCGACGAGTGGCTGGCGATCACCCGCAAGCTCAACGCGGGCCCGGTGCAGGGCATCTACCTGCCCGGTCAGAACTGGTACACCCTCGCCGGATTCATCTGGGAGGACGGCGGCGAACTCGCCGAGGAGAGTGGCGGCACCTGGAAGGGTTCGCTCGACAGTCCCGAGGCCCTGAAGGGCATGGACTTCTACCGGCAGCTCCAGGCGCTCGGCAAGGGGCCCAAGGACTCCGACGAGGCCAAGCCGCCGCAGGCAGACGTCTTCGCCAAGGGCGACGTGGCCCAGATCATCTCCGTGCCCGGCGGGGCGAAGATCGTCGAACAGGCCAATCCCGCGCTCGCCGGCAAGCTCGGCTTCTTCCCGATCCCCGGCCGGACCGCGGACAAGCCCGGGGCCACCTTCACCGGCGGCTCCGACCTGATCGTGCCGGCCGCCTCCGCCCATCAGGACGCCGCCTACCAGGTGGTGAAGGCGCTCGCGGGGGAGAAGTGGCAGAGCGACCTCGCCAGAACCATGAGCTACGTCCCCAACCGGACGTCGCTCGCCAAGGTCATCGAGGACAACGAGGGCACGGCAGCGATGGCGGCCGCCGCCGCACAGGGCCGGGCCACGCCCAACTCCCCGCAGTGGGCGGCCGTCGAGGCCACCAACCCGATCAAGCAGTACATGACCGCCGTCCTGACCGGCAGCGACCCCGCGAAGGCGGCGAAGGAAGCCTCCGACAGCATCACCAAGACCCTCGGCTCATGAGGGCCGGCCCCCGCGCCCTCTGGCCCTATCTGCTCATCGCTCCCACCGTCCTCGGCGCGGCCTTCCTCCTCGCCTACCCATTGGTCCGCAATCTGGTCATCTCCTTCCAGCACTACGGAATGGCGGAGCTGATCCGCGGCGGCGCCGGCTTCGCGGGCCTGGAGAACTACCGGGAGATCCTCGGCGACACGGCGTTCTGGGAAGTCGTGCGGCGCACGCTGTGGTGGACCGCCCTCAACGTCGTCCTCATCATGGTGCTCGGCACCGTCGTCGCCCTGATGCTCCAGCGACTGCGCAAGGGCCCGCGGATCCTGGTGATGAGCGGACTGGTCCTCGCCTGGGCCAGCCCGGTCATCGCCACCACCACCGTCTTCCAGTGGCTCTTCTCCTCACGCCTCGGAGTGGTCAACTGGCTGCTGGTCCGGCTGGGGTTCGACTCCTTCCGGGACTACTCCTGGCTCGCGCACGGCGGTTCGGCCTTCACCATCCTCGTCCTGCTGGTCGTCTGGCAGTCCGTGCCGTTCGTGGCCGTCACCCTGCACGCCGCCCTGACCACCGTCCCCGCCGAACTGATCGAATCGGCCCGGATCGACGGCGCCGGCGGCTGGCGGATCTTCCGCTCCGTCACGCTGCCCGTCCTGCGCCCGGTCTTCGGACTCGTCCTGTGCCTCGAAGTCATCTGGGTCTTCCGCTGCTTCGCCCAGATCTGGGCCGTCACCAAGGGCGGACCCGGCGGTGCGACCACCACCCTGCCGGTCTACGCCTACCAGGTCGCCCAGTCCCTGCACCGCTACGACCTCGGCGCGGCCGCGGCCACCCTGACCGTGCTCATCCTGCTGGCCGCACTGATCCTCTACTTCCGACAGATGTTCCGGCAGGAGGCCGAGCTGTGAGACTCCTGCGACCCGGACCCGCCGCGCTGCGCCGGCTCCCCCTGAACGCGGGGGCGCTGATCGTCTTCGTCCTCAGCGTCTTCCCCGTCTACTGGATGATCCTGACCGCCTTCAAGCCCACCCGGGACATCCAGGCCGAGACGCCCGTCTTCCTGCCCACCGACCTCACGCTCGACCACTTCTCCGCGGCCGTGAACGCCGACGGGTTCTGGTCCTTCTGGCGCAACAGCCTGCTGGTGACGGCCAGTTGCGTCCTGCTCGCCCTGGTCGTGGCGCTGGGTGCGGCCTTCGCCGTGGCGCGGCTGCGCTGGCGGGGCCGCCGCGGCTTCGTGCTGATGGTCTTCATCGCCCAGGTCGCGCCCTGGGAGGCACTGCTCATCCCGATGTACGTCATCGCCCGCGACACCGACATGCTCGACCGGCTCGCCACTCTGAGCCTCGTCTACTTCATGATCACGCTGCCCTTCACCATCGTGACCCTGCGCAGCTTCCTCACCGCGATCCCCGTGGAGCTGGAGGAGGCCGCCCAGGTCGACGGCTGCACCCGGGCCGCCGCCTTCCGCCGGGTGACGCTGCCGCTGCTCGCCCCCGGGCTGCTCGCCACCTCGCTGTTCGGCTTCATCACGGCCTGGAACGAGTTCGCCTTCGCCAACATGCTGATCATCAAGAACCAGGACGACCGTACCCTCCCGGTCTGGCTCTCCTCGTTCTCGAACGTCTTCGGCACCGACTGGGGCGCCACCATGGCCGCCTCCACCCTCTTCGCGCTGCCCGTCCTGGTCCTCTTCCTGGTGCTCCAGAGCCGGGTCTCCGCCGGAATGACCGGCGGAGCGGTCAAGGGATAGGAGAAGCCGTCATGCCGTTGTCCCGCCATCGCATCGACCTGGTTCCCCGGCCGGCCCAACTCACGGTCATGAACGGCCGGTTCACCTTCGACGACCGTACGGCCGTCCGCGCGGCGTCCGGCGCCGAGCCCGCGGCCGCACTGCTGCGCACCCTGCTCGCCCCCGCCACGGGACTGCCGCTGCCCCTCGCCGCGGACGGCCGCGTCGTCATCGCCCTCGACGCCGGCCTCACCGGACTCGGCACGGAGGGATACGGACTCACCGTGGGCGCCGACGCGGTGCTGCTGCGGGCCGCCCGTCCCGAAGGGCTTGTCCACGGCGTCCAGACGATCCGTCAACTGCTGCCGCCCGAGGTCCTGTCCGGGATCCCGGTGCGCGACACCCCGTGGTCCGTGCCCTGTGTGCAGATCACCGACGTCCCCCGGTTCGCCTGGCGCGGAGCCATGCTGGACGTGGCCCGGCACTTCCAGCCCGTGTCCTTCCTGCGGCGCTTCACCGACCTGCTGGCCCTGCACAAGCTGAACGTGCTGCACCTGCATCTGACCGACGACCAGGGCTGGCGTATGCCGGTCGCCGCCCGCCCCAAGCTCACCGAGGTCGGCGGAACCCCGCACGGCGGTGCCTACACCCGGCAGGAACTCACCGGGCTGATCGAGCACGCCGCCGCACGCGGCATCACCGTCGTGCCGGAGATCGAGATGCCGGGCCATGCCCGCGCGGCGCTCGCCGCCTACCCGCATCTGGGCAACCGCCCGGGGCGGCAGCTGGAGGTGTGGCGCCGATGGGGTGTGTGCGACACGGTCCTCGGGGTCCACGACGAGGTCCTGGACTTCTGCCGCACCGTCCTCGACGAGGTGATGGACACCTTTCCCTCGCCGTACGTCCACCTGGGCGGCGAGGAGTGCCCGACGACGGAATGGCACCGGTCACCCGCCGCGCTGGCCCGGGTCGCCGAGCAGGGGCTGGCGGGCCCCGACGCCCTGCACGGCTGGTTCATGGGCCGCATGGGCGAGTTCGTCACGGAGCGCGGCCGCCATCCACTCGGCTGGACCGAGACCGGTGTCGATCTGCCGGACACCTTCACCGTGCTGCCGTGGCGGGACCAGCGGCACGGCCTCGCCGCCGCCCGCGGCGGCCGGCAGGTGATCATGGCGCCGTACCGATCCACGTACCTCGACTACCCGCAGTCCGCACTGCCCGGTGAGCCGCCCGGTCAGCCGGGTCAGGTCGTCGACCTGCGGACCGTGTACGCGACCGAACCTGCTCCCGCCCACTGGGAGCCGGAGGCCGCGGCCCGGGTGCTCGGCACACAGGCCCAGCTGTGGACCGAGTACGTCACCACCCCCGCGCACGCCGAATATCTCGCCTTCCCCCGGCTGTGCGCGCTCGCCGACACCGCCTGGTCCGGTGGCCACGACTGGCCCGGATTCCAGGCGCGTATGCACCGCCACAGAGCCCGGCTCGACGCGCTCGGCGTGCCGGACCGGCCCCCCGTGCTCCACCCGTCCCGAGAGGATTCCCCATGAGCCTCAGTCCCCTGCGCCTTCGAGCCGCCGTGGCCGCCGCGGCCGTGGCCGGCCTCGGCTGCGCGACGCTGACCGCCTTGCCGGCGGCCGCCGCCGGCGAGCAGGTCAAGGTCCAGTACCGGCAGAGCGCCACCGGCAGCGACCAGGCCGAGCCCTGGTTCAAGGTGGTCAACACCGGCAGCAGCTCGGTCCCGCTGAGCCAGGTGAAGATCCGCTACTACTTCAAGGCCGACGCGGGAGCCTCGTACCGCTTCGCCTGCTCCTGGGCGGTGAAGGGCTGCGCCAACATCACGGGCACCTTCGGCGCCCTGACCCGGCCCACGGCCGACGCCGACCGCTATCTGGAGATCGGTTTCACGGCCGGCGCCGGATCGCTCGCCGCCGGCGCCGACACCGGCGACATGCAACTGCGGTTCCACCGCAGCGACTGGCAGGCGATCAACCAGCACGACGACTACTCCTTCGCCGCCTCCCAGACGGCGTACGGCGACTGGCCCAAGGTCACCGCGGCCGTCGGTGGCGCGACCGTGTGGGGAACGGCCCCCGCGGGCAACGACCCCGACCCGGATCCGACGGATCCCACCGACCCGCCCGGCGACGGCGCCACGCTGTTCGACGACTTCACCTACACCTCGCACACCGACCCGGCACTCAACGCCCACGGCTGGAACGTCCGTTCCAACTCCGGTGGCCCCGGAGTGCCGGGCGCGGCCTGGGCGCCGGAGAACGTCACCTTCGCCAGGGAGGGGACCAACTCGGTCATGAACCTGGAGACCTCCACGGCCGGTACGGCCGCCTCCACCGAGCAGACCGAAATCCTCACCCGGGCCACGAAGTTCAAGAACGGCACCTACGCGGCACGTGTGAGGTTCTCCGACGCCCCGAGGTCGGGCCCCGACGGCGACCGCCTCGTCCAGACGTTCTTCACCATCAACGACCTCAAGGCCCCGATGGCGGACGACTACGCCGAGTACGACTTCGAGTACCTGCCCAACGGCGGCTGGGGCGAGCCCGCCAACATCCTCTACACGACCTCGTGGGAGACCTACCGGCCCGACCCCTGGGAGGCGGTCAACCAGCACTCGGAGGCCCGCACCAGCTACGCCGGCTGGCACGACCTCGTCGTCACCATCGACGACAGCGCCATCACCTACTACGTCGACGGCACCCTGTTCGGCCGGCACGACGCCCGGTATCTGCCCGAGCGCCCGATGTCCATCAACTTCAACCAGTGGCTCATCGATCTCGCGGGCCAGACCAGCACCACCCCGCGCTCGTACGACCAGAAGGTCGACTACGTGCTGCATGTGAAGGACCAGGTGCTCACTCCCGCGCAAGTCGGCGCCCGCGTGGCCGCCTTCCGCTCCGCCGGGACGGCCTTCCAGGACACGGTCCCCGGCACCGGCTGACCGGCATCGCGGGGGCGGGCGCCGTCGCGCGACCGCCCCCGCGTGCGAACCCTCCGGCGGCTGCCGGGGGTTGACCCGGGCATTGGTACATACCAAACTCCACCCACACACCCGTGCGAGCGCGGAGCGCGCTTCCCCCCATGTCGGGTCCGCTCCCGTGTCCTCTCGCCGAAGGTGACCGCCGTGAAGAACTTCCGTGCCCTGTCCGTCGCGCTCGTCTCCGCGCTCACGCTCACCGGCTGCGGGGTGATTCCCGGCACCGGATCGGATACGCGGACCGTGCGGATCTGGCTGATGCAGGACAGCGTCTCCGACGACTTCCTGAAGCGGTTCACGACCTCGTACGAGAAGGACAACCCGTCGGTGGAGCTCGACGTCACCTTCCAGGAGTGGACCGGCATCGGGAAGAAGGTCATGGCCGCGCTGGAGAGCGGCAAGGGGCCCGACATCATCGAGGTGGGCAACACCCAGGTCGCCCAGTACGCGGAGAGCGACGCCCTGCTGGACCTCACGCTGGAGTCCGTACGCGACCTCGGCAACGAACAGTGGCTGCCGGGACTCGCCGAACCCGGCAGCATCAACGGCTCCCAGTACGGCATCCCCTGGTACGCGGCCAACCGCGTCGTCATCTACAACAAGGACCTCTTCGCGGACGCCGGGATCAGCGCGCTTCCCAAGACCCGGGCCCAGTGGCTCGACACCTCGGAGCAGCTCGACGACAACGGCGTCCAGGGCATCTACCTCTCCGGCCAGGACTGGTACACCCTGTCCGGATTCATCTGGGACGAGGGCGGCGATCTGGCCGTCGAGCGCGGCGGCGACTGGCAGGGCACCCTCGACACCCCGGCGGCGCTGCGCGGCATGGCGTTCTACAAGGAGCTCCAGGCACACGGCGACGGGCCCAAGGCCGCCGACGAGCAGACACCGCCCCAGGCGGAGGTCTTCGCCCAGGGCGATGTCGCCCAGATCATCGCCGTGCCCGGCGCCGCGACCGTCATCGAGAAGGCCAACCCCGATCTGAAGGGCAAGCTCGGCTACTTCCCCGTGCCCGGCAAGACGGCCCAGAGACCCGGCGCCGTCTTCACCGGCGGCTCCGACCTGATCGTCCCGGAGAAGGCCCGCGAACGGGCGGCGGCCATCGAGGTCGTCAAGGCGCTGGCCGGGACGCGCTGGCAGACCGATCTCGCCCGCACCATGAACTACGTCCCCAACAAGACCACCCTCGCCGGCGTGCTCAAGGGCGAGGAGGGCACGGCCGCGATGGCCGTCGGAGCCGCGCAGGGCCGGGCGACCCCCAACTCTCCGCAGTGGGCCGAGGTCGAGGCCGACAACCCGATCAAGACCTATATGACCGCCGTCCTCCAGGGGAAGAACGCTGCTCGCGCGGCGCGGCAGGCCTCCGAGCGCATCACGGACGTCCTCGCACGCGGGTGACACCCCGGCATTCAGCCGTCGCACATCCACTCTCCGCCGGGCTGTCATGTCGAATCCAGCCGGCCACGGAAGAAGTAAGGAGCCGGCCGCCGCACCGGCGGTCCGTCCCCCTCCGTCCGGCACAGGAGACAGCCATGCCCGCATCGTCAGCCGTCGTCGCCGCCCCCCTCCCTCTCCCCGCCCCGGCCCCCACCGCGCTCCCCACCCGGCTCCCCGAGGCCGGCGCGGAGGCCGAGCAGCCCCGGTACGTCGTCTCGCTCGCCCGCGACCAGGAGGACGTCCGTGCCGCCCAGCGGCTGCGCCACCAGGTCTTCGCCGGCGAGATGGGCGCACGGCTGGAGGGGCCGGAGCCGGGTCTGGACATCGACGCCTTCGACGCGTACTGCGACCACCTGCTGGTGCGCGAGGCGGACACCGGCGAGGTCGTCGGCACCTACCGGCTACTGCCGCCCGACCGGGCCAGGGCGGCCGGGCGGCTCTACTCCGAGACCGAGTTCGACCTGGCCCGGCTCGCGCCCATCCGCGACGACCTCGTCGAGGTCGGCCGCTCCTGCGTCCACCCGCAGCACCGCAACGGCGCTGTCATCGGCCTCATCTGGGCCGGGCTCGCCCGCTACATGACCCGCACCGGACACAACTGGCTGGCCGGCTGCTGCTCGATCCCGCTCGCGGACGGCGGCACCCTCGCCGCGGCCACCTGGTCCACGGTCCGCAGCAAGAACCTGGCCCCCGAGGAGTACTGGGTCACCCCCCACAAGCTCTGGAACGCCGACACCGTCGCCCTCCCCGGCGGCCGCACCGAACTGCCCGCCCTGCTGCGCGGCTACCTCCGCCTCGGCGCCTGGGTGTGCGGGGCGCCCGCCCACGACGCCGACTTCGGTGTCGCCGACCTGTACGTGCTGCTCTCGCTGCGCCGCACCAACCCGCGCTACCTGAACCACTTCCTCTCGCTCGCCCCCGGACGATGAGCGTCTGGCTCCCCGGCGCACCCTGCACCCCCGCCGGATGCGCCACCCACCAGGGCCCGGTGGCCGGCAGGATCACCGCGGTCGCCCGGCTGACGGCAGGACTGCTGACCGCGCTCGCCGGCATCCTCGTCGGTCCGCTGGTGGCGCTGCTCGCCCTGGTACTGGGCACCCGGTTCCGGCATCTGGCGACCCGCTGCTGGACCCGGGCGGTGCTGCGCGCCTTCGGTGTGCGCCTGCGGATCGTCGGCCGGCCCTACGCCCCGCGGGGCTCCCTCGTCGTCGCCAACCACATCTCCTGGCTCGACATACCGCTGATGGCCACCGCCCTGCCGGGGCGGATGCTGGCCAAGACGGAGGTCAGACACTGGCCCGTCCTCGGACCGCTCGCGGCCCGCGGCGGCACCTTCTTCCTGGAGCGCGACCGGTTGCGGACGCTCCCCGCGACCGTGGCCGAGATGGCCTCCGCGCTCCGCCAGGGCGCCCGGGTCATCGCCTTCCCCGAAGGGTCCACCTGGTGCGGGCGTGAGCAGGGCCGCTTCCGGCACGCCGTCTTCCAGGCCGCCCTGGACGCCGGCGCGAGCGTGCAGCCCGTCCGCATCACCTATCTGCCCACCGGCGCGGCCGCCTTCGTCGGCGAGGACTCGCTGCCCGCGTCCCTGTGGCGGGTCGTGGCGGCCGGTGAACTCACCGCCGAGATCCGGCTGCTGCCGGCCATCCCCGCGGGGACCTTCCCCGACCGCCGCTCACTGGCCCGCGCGGCTCAGCAGGCCGTGGCCAGGGACAGCGCGAACCTGCCCTCCCTGTCCGTCCACCAGTTCGTCAACTCCATGCCCGCCGCCGCCAGTTCCGTCCGCACACCCTCCTGACGGAACTTCGCGGAGACCTCGGTGCGCATCTCCTCGCCCTCCTCGAAGGCGACCACGAGATTCAGTTCGGGAATCTTCACGCTCAGGGCGTGACGCGCCCGCAGCCGCATCTCGATCCACTCCTCCTGCGGGTCCCACCGCGCCACATGGTCGAAGTCGGCGGGATCGACGTCCGCGCCCAGCTCCCGGGCGAGGACGTTCAGGACGTTCTTGTTGAAGGCGGCCGTCACCCCCGAGGCGTCGTCGTAGGCGCGTACCAGCACGTCCTCGTCCTTCACGAGGTCCGTGCCCAGCAGCAGCGCGTCCCCCGGATCGAGCAGCGACCGCACCGAGCTCAGGAACGCCGCCCGCTCGGCCGGCAGCAGATTGCCGATCGTGCCGCCGAGGAACGCGACCAGCCGGGGGCCCGGAGTGCCGGGCAGGGCGAGCCCGCCGGTGAAGTCGGCGATCAGGGCGTGTACGTCGAGGCCGGGATGCTCCTCCAGCAGCGCCTCGGCCGCACCCCGCAGGGCACTCTCGCTCACGTCGACCGGCACATAGCTGTGCAGCTCCTTCAGCTCGTCCAGCAGATGACGCGTCTTCTCCGAGGAGCCCGAGCCCAGCTCCACCAGCGTCCGGGCCTTCGTTGCCGCGGCGATTTCCGCCGAGCGGTCGATCAGGATCTCCCGTTCGGCGCGGGTGGGGTAGTACTCGGGCAGCCGGGTGATCTCCTCGAACAGCTCGCTTCCACGGGCGTCGTAGAACCACTTCGGCGGCAGTGTCTTGGGCGTGCGGGTGAGCCCGTGCAGGACGTCGCCGCGCAGCGCGGCGTCGGTGGCGTCCTCGGGCAGGGTGCGGGTCAGGAGGAACGGGCTCACGAAGTGGGCTCCTTGAGCGGTGTCAGCAGGACATCGGTACGGGTCGCGGCGAGGAGTGTCCGGTCGGGCACCTCTCGCCAGTGCGGATCGTCGTCGTACGGCTCCGAGGCCACGACCGTGCTGCGGCCGGGCTCGGCGAGGTACCACAGGGTGTCGCCCCAGGCGCTCGCCGCGATCGTCTCGCCGTCGGTGAGCAGGAAGTTCAGCCGAGAGTCCGGTGCGGCCCCGGCCGCCTCGTGGATCGTCTCGGCGATCGCCTGGCCGGGTTCGTCGCCGTCGCGCAGCCTGCGCAGCACCAGGGCCCACAGCAGCGCCGAGTCGCAGCGCGACTCCAGCGAGAGCAGATCGGTGGCGGGCAGCGAGAGGGAGAGCGGCGCCATGGAGCGCGGCCAGCCCCGGACGGCCCCGTTGTGGCTGAACAGCCAGGGCCCGGAGGCGAACGGAGCCGCGGCGGCCTCGCCGTCCGCACCGGCCTCCGTGGCGTCCCGGACGGCGGCGAGCACCGCCCCGCTGCGGACGACCCGGGCGATGTCGGTGAACGACAGGTCCGCCCAGATGGGTCCGGTGCGCCGGTAGCGTGCGGGCACCGGATCGTCCTCGGCGTACCAGCCGACGCCGAATCCGTCGGCGTTGACCGTCCCGTACCGCTGGCGGCGGGGCGCCCACGACTGCCGCAGCAGACCGTGCGCCGGTTCGGCCAGCAGCTGCCCGAGCGGCAGCGGCGGGCCGAGGTAGGCGATATGACGGCACATCAGGCGACATCCTCGTGGCCGGCGGCGTCCCGAGCGGTGCGGAAGCCGGAGAAGATCTGACGCCGCACCGGGAGGTCCCAGTTGCGGAAGGTGCCGCGGCAGGCCACCTTGTCGACGGCGAACGATCCGCCGCGCAGCACCTTGTGGCCGCTGCCGAAGAACACCTCGGAGTACTCGCGGTAGGGGAACGCGGCGAAGCCGGGGTAGGGCAGGAAGTCGCTCGACGTCCACTCCCACACATCGCCGATCAACTGCCGTATTCCGAGCGGGGACTCGCCCTCCGGGTAGCTGCCGGCGGGGGCCGGACGCAGATGGCGCTGTCCCAGGTTGGCCTGCGCGGGCGTCGGGTCCGCGTCGCCCCACGGGAAGCGCCGCGAGCGGTCGGCCTCCTGGTCGTGGCGGGCGGCCTTTTCCCACTCGGCCTCGGTCGGCAGCCGCCGCCCGGCCCAGCGGGCGTAGGCGTCGGCCTCGTACCAGCTCACATGGAGCACCGGCTCGTCCCTCGGCACCGGCTCCGTGACGCCGAAGCGGCGGCGCAGCCACTGTCCGGCCTCCCGCCGCCAGAACAGCGGCGCGCCGATGTCGTTCCGGCGGATCTGGTCCCAGCCCTCGGCGGCCCACCAGCGCGGGTCGTCGTAGCCGCCGTCCTCGATGAACGCGATGTAGGCGCCGCAGGTCACCGGCACGGTGTCGAGATGGAAGGCCGGCACGTCGCGCCGGTGCGCGGGCCGCTCGTTGTCCAGCGCCCACGGCTCTGTCGAGGTGCCCATGGTGAACGGGCCACCGGGGACCAGGATCTCGTCGGCCAGGCCCTGCGTACCGCCCGCCGGGGGTTCGGGCGCGCTGAGCGCCGCCGGGCCCTTGCGGAGCTGGTGGGTGATGAGCATGGTCTCGTCGTGCTGCTGCTCGTGCTGGGCGATCATGCCGAAGGCGAAGCCGGAGTCGGTCAGCGGATCGGTGCCCTCCAGCGGGGTGCGCTCGAGGATGTCGAGGACCCGGCCGCGTACGTCGGAGGCGTAGGTGCGGGCCTCGGACGGGGCGAGCAGGGGCAGGGTCGGCCGCAGCGCGCGGGGGTGCTCGAAGGCGTCGTAGACGGAGTCGATCTCCGGCCGCAGAGCCTCACGGCCGCCCACGGTCCGCAGCAGCCACTGTTCTTCCTGGTTGCCGATGTGCGCGAGGTCCCAGACCAGCGGGGACATCAACGGCGAGTGCTGGGCGATCAGTTCGTTCTCGTCCACACAGGTGGTGAGTCCGGCGGTGCGGTCCCGGGCGGTGATCAGCGCGTCGAGAGCGCGTCGCCTGAGGTCGTCGGTCATGAGCTCGGTTCCTTCCCGAGTGACGGGATGCGCAGATCGTCGGCGGGACATCGGCCCCGCAGGACATGGCGCTCGTTGAAGGCGGCGACCGCTTCCTGCACCGCGGTGGAAGCGCCGATGCGGGGAAGCGCCTCCAGGGCGACGCCGAAGCAGGTGACGGCCGCCGCGTGCAGTTCGGGGTCGGTCAGTCCGTTCCGGGCCGCGCTCGTCCACAGCGGATTGCACGGCGCGGGCAGTGGACCGGCGTACTCCGCCAGCGGTTTGACGGCGCGGTAGACGGTCTCGGCCGCCTCGGCGTCGTCGAACAGGGCCGTGGTGACGGCCAGCGGCACCATCCAGCCGTTCTCGCCCGGCTGGGCGTCGATCATGCGCAGTTCGAGATGGCCACGCGGCCGCACGGGCGGGAACAGCGTGGTCAGGTGGTAGTCGAGATCCTCGCGCGTCGGCGGGCGCGGACCGCCGGAGCGCAGCCACTGACGGAAGGTGAGCCCCTCCGGCCGTGCCCAGGGTCCTTCGGACGCCCGTACACACATCACGGGTGCGTCCAGCGCGTGCGCCGTCCAGGCCGCCCGCGGTTCCCGGTCCAGGGGTGGTGACAGCGGTCGTACGGCGTCCAGTTCGGCCCACACGGCCTGGCGCGTGGAGCGCCAGCCGGTGTAGTGGCCCGCCTGCGCGGGGGAGTTGGCGAACGCGGCGGTCAGCACCGCGCCGAGCAGATGCGCGAGCTGCCAGCGTCTGCCGTGGCCGAGCGGTCCCGGCTCCTCGTTGCCCGCGTCCAGACACACCTGGACGGAGGCGGAGGTGCACATCATGGCGCGGCCGGCGGGGCCGGTGCGGTCGAGGAAGGCCTCCATGGCCTCGTACCGGGGTTCGTGGAGGAGCCGGCGCGGCGTCTGCCACGGGTCCAGTCCGTACCCGGCGAGGGTGAGACCCGCCGGCCGGAGCACCGCGCGTACGGCGTCCAGATCGGCGGCGACGGAGTCGATGCACTCCGTCAGGGAGGCGGCGGGGAGCGAGCTGAGCTCCAGCTGGCCGCCCGGTTCGAAGGTCAGGAGCGAGTCGAGGTGCAGGGACCGTACCCGGTCGTAGGCCGCCGTGAGGCGGTCGGCCGGCACGGGGACATCGGGTCTGTCCTGGTCGTGTACGAGCCATTCCAGTTCCACACCCACGGTGCTGGGCGGGCCGTTCTTGAAGCAGATACATCGAAGGAGATCTTCTGCTTCTCCCTCGTCCATCGGCCGGCCGTAGTCGCCGGGATCAGGTGGGTGCATGATCCGCTCCTCCTTCGAAGGCACTCTGCCAACCTAAGGCCAGCGCCGCAGGTTCGCACAAGAGTGCCCTTGGGGCCCGTGTGGCGCACATAAATCCGATTGCCCCACCTGTCGCCGCTCACCCACGATGTGGCGCATGAGTGCACGACTGCGGGGGATCGCCAAGCACACCCAGGAGATCGTTGAAATCGGCCACTACTTCGCGACCGACGGGCGCCGCGTGGTGATCGCACCGGATCTGGCCGCCGCCCTGGAGGGGACCCGGATGTTCGGGCCCGGGAGCGTGCCCGTCACCACGGACAGCGGCCGTACGACGGTCTTCGAGGTCACCGGCGAGAGCAGTACCCAGGCCGCCCACCGGCTCACCGCCGCGGACGCCGCACCGGTCGCCGTGCTGAACTTCGCCTCGGCACGCAACCCCGGCGGCGGCTATATGAACGGCGCCCAGGCCCAGGAGGAGGCGCTGTGCCGGGCGTCCGCCCTCTACAGCACGCTGCTGCGCGCCCCCGAGTTCTACGCCCACCACCGCGCGGACCGCGATCCGTTCTACTCCGACCGGGTCATTCACTCCCCCGGCGTACCGGTCTTCCGCGACGACCGCGGACGGCTGCTCGACACGCCGTACACCGCCGGTTTCCTCACCTCGCCCGCACCGAACGCCGGGGTCATCACCCGTCGCACACCCGAGCAGGCCCACCGCATCCCGGCCGCGCTCGCGGCCCGCGCGGAACGGGTCCTGGAGACGGCCGTAGCGGCCGGGTACCGCAGGCTCGTGCTGGGCGCCTGGGGCTGCGGGGTCTTCCGCAACGACCCGGGCGCGGTGGCGGGCGCGTTCCACGCGCTGCTCACCGCGGACGGACGATTCGCGGGCCACTTCGAGCATGTCGTCTTCGCGGTCCTCGACCGCACGCCGGAGGGTGCGACCCTCGCGGCCTTCCGCCGGGCGTTCGCCGGTAGCTCCAGCCGTAGCGCCGGGCCTTTGTCGGTCGGGTCCAGCCGTAGCGCCGGGCCTTTGTCGGTCGGGTCCAGCCGTAGCGCCGGGCCCCTGCCGGTAGCTCCAGGTCAGCTCCAGCCGTAGCGCTCCCGCAGCCGCGCGACGACCGCATCGAACCGCGGCCGCGGCAGCGCGCACGCCTCGCGGCGCATACCGCTCTCGTGGACGCGCAGCACACGGTCGAGGTCGACCCACGACTCCCGGCCCGCGCTGTCCCACGGGCCGACGCCGATCGGCACCCACTCGCGGTCGTGGTCGTGCCGCCTGCTGGAGAGCTGTACGGCGAGCAGCGTGCCACCGGGCTCCCTGGCCACGACGAGCACCGGGCGGTCCTTGCCGCGACCGTCGTTCTCCTCGAACGGCACCCAGGTCCACACGATCTCGCCGGGGTCCGGGTCACCGTCGCGGTCCGGCGCGTACGACGTGCGGACCGGACCCACCTCGGCGGGGTCGGCCTCGGTCGTCGCACCCGGACCGCCCCGGCCGGGCTGGGCGAGGTCGTCGGAGGAGTCGGAGGAACCGCGGAAGATCGTCACGCGCCCCACGGTAGGGCCTCGCCGATCCGGAGGTCCCCGGCGGGTGCGGGGAGCCGTCCGGGCGGCGCACGGCCGAGGCGGCCGTCGCCGTCGGCCGGTCGGACCTGCACCGGCCCGACACAGGGAACCCGAGTGCGCCGCGCGTCAGACCCAGCCGTCCAGCGCAGTCATGAAGCCGTCGAAGTCGTCGCGGTGGATGGTGTGCCCGGCGCCGGGCACCGTCCGCACCTCGAAGCCTCGTGCGGCGAGCAGTTCCGCCCGCTCGGAGGGAACGAGGAGGCTCGGGTCCGCGAGCGCGACGAGCGACGGGACGACCGGCCCGGCGGGCAGGAGATCCGTGCCGGCGAGACCGGTCAAACCGTAGGCGGTGTCCTCGTCCCAGAGCCGCAGGGTCTCCAGCTCGATGCCGACGTCAGCCTCGTCCCAGCGCGGACTGGCGGCCCGGATCTGCTCCCGGGTCAGGGTCTTGGCCCGGGCGAAGAGGTCGGGACGGTAGCCGTCGTCGCCGTCCGGCAGATGCCATGCGGGATCCGCGTACACGGCTCGTTCCGGTGCCAGCTGCCGTACCGCCCTCGACAGGGCCAGACCGCCGAGCGAGTGGCCCAAGGCCACCTCCGCCCCGGCGGGCAGCGTCTCCACGAGGTCGTCGGCATGGTCCTGGAGCGTGTAGCGGTCAGCTCGGCCGCTCGCACCGTGACCGCGCAGATCGACGCCGAGCACACGGTATCCGCGCGCGGCGAGCGCGGGGCCGACCCGCCGCCAGGTGCGGTGGTCGGCCATGATGCCGTGGACGAGCAGAGCGAGACGGTCGCCCGTCCCCCAGGTCGTGGTGTGGAGCTGCACGGTGATGCCTTTCGGGTGGCGGGCGGTGGGCGGTCGAGCGGGTCGAACGGTTGAACCGGCCGTCAGGAAACGGGAGTTCGGGTGGGTCGGTCCCGGGCGGATCGCTGTGGTCGAGAACAGCGTGGCGGTACGGCGGCTTCCCGATCCGGGGCCGGGGCATGGATCGGGCTCCGGCCGCCGAGGACGGACAGAGCTGGTGCCGGCGGCCGCGGGACCGGCTCCCCGCCACCCGCGTCCGACGCCGGCCTCGAACCTGTGCGGCGGCCGACCCGAGTCGACGCGGACCCGACGCCGGACCCGCGGCGATCCGCGACCGCGGGACCGGTCCCGCGGAGACGGACCGAGGACAGCGAGCTGCGCCGACCGCGTCGCTCCGGCACCCGACGCCGAGCCGATCCGCGCGGTCGCAGGCCGGTCGCGTGTCGACCCGCACGCGACACCGGACCCGAGTCGATCCGCGACCGACGCCGGACCCGAGCCGCCCCGGCACTCGGCGCCGGACCCGAACCTGTGCGGCGGCCGCCGCCGGGCCGGCCCGAGCCGACGCGGACCCGACGCCGGACCCGCGGCGATCCGCGACCGCGGGACCGGTCCCGCGTCCGCCCCGGCACGCGACACCGGACGCGCCAACCAGCCGTCAGAACACGGGAGTTCGGGCCGAAGATCAGACCGAACTCGGCCACGTTCCGGGACGGATCGATCGCCCCGGCCGGCCGGCCGCGGCGGACCGCCGGGACGCCGTCCGAGAGCGCTTACATCGCGGCGCTCCGCACGGCTCCTCGCGGCCACGGGCTTCCGGCGGATTTCGGCGGTCCGGTTTCGAGGGGTTTGCGGAGCCGCCAGGCCGGTCCCGGCAGCCGAGTCGGCGGAGCCGGGAGACCGCGCGGTCACACTGGCCTCCGGATGAGGTGAGGAAGCGGGGGTGCCGACCGAGGATGGCGCGTGTCACTGACGCGTGTAAACCCTTTCTGGCGCTCGTTTCCGGCCATCCACCGGACAGCGTTCGGCACCGTTCTGGAAGGATGCCGAGGGCGATGAGCCAGACACCCAAGCAGTCCGCAGAACGCCCCGTTCCCACCAGCGCCGATGTCGCCCGGCTGGCCGGAGTTTCCCGGGCCACCGTCTCCTACGTGCTCAACAACACCTCGGCCGTGCGCATCAGCGAGCCCACCCGCCGACGTGTCCGCGAGGCCGCCGAAGAACTCGGATATGTCCCCCACGCCGCCGCCCGCAGCCTGCGCGCCGGGCACACCCGGATGGTGCTGCTGCCGACCGCTCACGTCCCGGTCGGGCCCCTCTACAGCCAGTTCTTCAACGAACTCCAGTGGGCGCTGCGCCGGCTCGACTACACCGTCGTTCAGTACGGCAGCCTCGGACTCGAGGGTGACGAGGCGGCCAGGGCCTGGGCGGAGCTGCGGCCGGTTGCCGTCGTCTCCTTCGGGGAAGTGGCCCTCACCCGCCACAGCGTCGACGTACTCAAACGCTCCGGCGCCAAGGCCGTCATAACCCTCGGCCCGCGACGGGTCGATGGCGCGCACTCGCTCGTCATGGACCAGAGCGAGATCGGAAGCTGCGCGGTGTCGCACCTCGTCGCACGCGGTCGACGGGCCATCGGGGTGGTGATGCCCGAGGAACCGGGCCTGGAGCTGTTCTCCGAACCGCGGCTCGAAGGCGCACGCAGGGCGGCCGCGGTCGCCGGCGCCCGCATCGAGCCGCTGCCCCTGTCGTACGACGAGGAGTCGGCCGCGGCGCTCGCCGCCCGCTGGCGGGAGCTGGGGCTGGACGCGGTGTACGCGTACAACGACGAGCACGCCCAGCTTCTGATGCGCGCCCTCCAGGACGAGGACATCGATGTCCCGGGCGCGACTGCCGTCATCGGCGCGGACGATCTGCTGCTCGGCAGGCTCCTGCGGCCGCGGCTGAGCACGGTGCACATCGACATGGTGACCGGCCGCCGGCTGGCCGAGCTGGTCGACAACATGGTCCGTGAGCCGGGCGACGAGCCGGAGATCCACGACCTGATGGGCGCCCGGGCTGTGCACCGCGAATCCAGCTGACCCATCGCCGTCCCCCCCGGCGCACCTGGCCGCCTCGCGGTCCGGCGGACGACGTGCGCGCCGGGCGGCGGGTGGTTAGCGTCACGTGCATGACCAGCGATCCGCAGCGCTTCGAAATCCTGGTGGTGCCCGAGCACATCGAGGGCGACGATCATGCCTCCCTGGCCGGGGCCGCCATCCGGTCGGCCATCGTCGCGGCGACGGGCGACCGGGGCGAGTCCGGCTATCCGCGGTACGTGGGCCAGGGAGTCGAGGCCGACATCGACCCGGCCACGCGGACGGTCGAGGCGCTTCTGGTCGACGGCGCGGAACTGGACTACGGCCTCTCGGCGCGCGTCGTCGAGCCGAAGAGCCTCTGACGACACGACACGACACGACACGACACGACACGACACAGCGCAGCACGACGCGACACGGCGCGACTCCCGTCGGCACCGCTCGAAGCGGCACCGCTCGAACCGGTGCCGCCGCAGCGGGCAGCCCGGCGGCACCGTTGACCCCGGCCGCGCCGTTGATGTCGCGCAGTCGCGGAAACGACCCGGACATGCCTGTGGCCCCGGACATGCCTGTGGCCCCGGCCGTCCGGCCGGGACCACAGGTGAGGCGGTGCCTCGTACGGGACGGGAGCCGCGTCAGGCCTCGGCCGCGCCGTCCGTTCCCGCCGCCTTGGCCTCGGCGGCCTTGATCGACTTGCGGACCTCGTCCATGTCGAGGGCCCGCGCCTGGCCGATGACGTCCTCCAGCGCGGCCTCGGGGAGGGCGCCGGGCTGGGCGAAGACCGCGACGTTGTCACGGACGATCATCAGCGTCGGGATGGACTGGATCTCGAACGCGGCGGCCAGTTCCTGCTGGGCCTCCGTGTCGACCTTGGCGAAGACCAGGTCGGAGTGACGCTCGGCGGCGCCTTCGTACACCGGAGCGAACTGCTTGCAGGGGCCGCACCAGTCCGCCCAAAAGTCGATCAGGACGAAGTCGTTGTCGCTCACGACCTGATCGAAGTTCTCCTTGGTGAGCTCAACAGTGCTCATGACGTACTACCTCTCCCTGATGTTCGCTGGTGTGTCGTCCCGGAGGGAAACCCCGGTCCGTCAGCTGCCCCGCACAACCGTGCCCGGGACCTTGCTATTCCTGCCCCTGCCCATGTGGCCAGGACGCACACCCACCACCAGACTGGCCCCCATGACGGAAGCTGTGGAATTCGACGTCGTCGTGCTGGGCGCGGGCCCCACCGGCGAGAACGTGGTGGACCGGCTCAGGGCCGCGGGCCTGAGCACCGCCGTGGTGGAAAGCGAGCTGGCGGGCGGCGAATGCTCGTACTGGGCGTGCATGCCCAGCAAGGCGCTGTTGCGTCCCGTGACCGCCCGTGCGGAGGCGCGCCAGGTCCCGGGGCTGCGCCAGGCGGTGCAGGGACCGTTGGACACCGAGGCCGTGCTGGCCCACCGGGACGAGAAGGCCGCACATTGGAAGGATGACGGCCAGGTCGGCTGGCTCGAATCGACGGGCGCCCGCTTCTACCGGGGCCAGGGCCGACTCCACGGCCCCAAGAAGGTCGTGGTCGACGGTCCCGAGGGCGAGCACCATGTCCTGACCGCCCGGTACGCGGTCGCCGTGTGCACCGGCAGCCGCGCGGTCCTGCCCGATGTGCCCGGCCTGGCCGGCGCGAAGGCGTGGACCAGCCGTGAGGCGACCAGCTCCCACACCGTGCCGGGACGGCTGATCGTCGTCGGCGGGGGAGTCGTCGGGGTGGAGATGGCCACCGCCTGGCAGGCGCTGGGTTCCCAGGTGACCATGCTGATCCGGGGCAGCGGCCTGCTGCCCAGGATGGAGCCCTTCGTGGGCGAATACCTCGCGGAGGCCCTCACCGAGGCCGGCGTGCAGATCCGGTTGGACGCGGAGGTCGCGTCCATCGAGCGCACCGGGGGAACGGGCCCCGTCAGGGCGGTGCTGGGCAGCGGGGAACGGATCGAGGCCGACGAGATCCTCTTCGCCACCGGCCGGGCGCCGCGGACCGAGGACATCGGCCTCGAGACGGTGGGCCTGGAGCCGGGTTCGTGGCTGACGGTCGACGACACCTGCCGGGTCGAGGGGAGCGACTGGCTGTACGGAGTCGGTGACGTCAACCACCGCGCGCTCCTGACCCATCAGGGCAAGTACCAGGCGCGCATCGCCGGGGCGGCCATCGCGGCCAGGGCGAGCCAGGTGCCGTTGCTGGAGACCGACCGCTGGGGCGCGCACGTCGCCACCGCGGACGTGGCGGGCGCCCCGCAGGTCGTGTTCACCCACCCCGAGGCCGCGGCCGTCGGACTCTCGCTCGCCGAGGCCGAGGCTGCCGGATACCGGGTGCGTGCCGTCGACTACGAGATCGGCGACGTCGCGGGCGCGGGCCTGTTCGCCGACGGATACCGCGGCCGCGCCCGCATGGTGGTCGACCTGGACCGCGAGATCGTTCTCGGGGTCACGTTCGTCGGCCCCGGCGTGACGGAGCTGCTGCACTCGGCGACCGTCGTGGTGGTCGGGGAGGTACCGCTCGACCGGCTGTGGCACGCGGTGCCCGCTTACCCCACGATCAGCGAGGTGTGGCTGCGGCTGATGGAGACCTACCGCGGCTGACGCCGGCCGCGGACCGCGGTCCGTCCGCCGGTGGCCGTCGCAGCCCCTCCCGGGGCCCGGCACCGTGACCGGCCCGGGCCCCGGCACCCGCCACCACTCCAGGGAGGAACCAGCCATGTCCGTACGCCGCGTGGTGCCCGACATCCACACCACATCCCTTGCGGAGAGCCGGGAGTTCTACGGCCTCATCGGCCTGGAAGAGGTGATGAACCTCGGCTGGGTCATGACGCTCGCGTCACCCGGCAACCCGACGGCCCAGATCTCGTTCGCCACCCACGAGGAGACCGCCCCGGTCGAGGCCGACATGAGCATCGAGGTCGACGACGTGGACGCCGTGCACGCGGCGATGGTCGAGCGGGGAGCGGAGATCGTGCACACGCTGCGGGACGAGGAGTGGGGCGTACGCCGCTTCTTCGTGCGCGATCCCAACGGACGCGTGGTCAACGTGCTCAGCCACCGCAGCTGACCCCACGGCGCCGCGGGAGCCGACCCGGCGCCACCCCGCGTGCCGAACGCGCCGTACGGTTCGCGTGCCACGCCGGTGGCCGCCCCTCACTGTCCCGGGGGCGGCCGCGGGCCCGTGATCGTCGTCGGGCATGCTGGCGCGGTGACCGTGCTCTCCGGCTTTCTGCCCATCTGGGCGATCACCGCCGTCGGCTGGGCAGCCGGTCGGACCCAGGTGCTCGGCACCCAGGCGCAGAGCGTGCTGGGACGGTTCGCCTTCACGTTCGCCATGCCGGCGCTGCTGTTCCTGACGTTGTCCCGGTCCGAGGTCTCGGATCTGGTGAGCCCCGGCGTCGCGGTCTTCGCTCTGAGCCTCGTCCTCGTGTTCTCGCTCGGCCTGCTCCTCGGCCGCCGAGTGTTCCGCAGGCGACGGGCCGACCGGACCATAGGCGCCATGGCGGGGGCCTACGTCAACTCCGCGAACCTCGGCATCCCGATCGCCGTGCACGTCCTCGACGACGCCTCGTTCTTCATCGCCGCGGCGCTGTTCCAGACGCTGTTCGTGACGCCGGTGATCCTCGTACTGATCGACCTCGACGCGGGGAGCGGGGCACGCGAGCGCCGGCGGCGCATCCTGCGTCTGCCCCTGCGCAATCCGATCATCGCGGCCTCCGCGGCCGGTGTGACCGTCGCGCTGATGGGCTGGCGGCTGCCCGACCCCCTGATCACTCCCGTGCAGATGCTCGGGGGAGCGGCCGTCCCCGCCGCGCTGTTCGCTCTCGGTATGTCCCTCACGACCCGGGCGGACGGGCCCGACACGACGGCCCGGACCGAACGCCGGGTCCTGGTGGCGCTGAAGGTGGTGGTCCAGCCGCTGGTCGCCTATGTGCTCGCCCGCTGGGTGTTCGGGCTCGGCGAGCACGAGCTGTACGCCGTGGTGCTGTGCGCGGGTCTGCCCACGGCCCAGAACGCCTTCATCTTCGCGTCCGAGTACCGGCTGAACACCGAACTGCCCAGGGACGCCATCCTGTTGTCGACACTGCTGTCGATGGCGTCCCTGTCCGTCATCACCTGGCTGCTCGCCTGATCTGCCGTGCGGGGCGGTCACTCCCCGGACATCGCGGCCGCCATCCGCAGATGCGGGGCCGCGTCGGCGGGCCGACCCTGGCGCTCCAGGGTGCGCCCCAGCATCAGCCGCGCGTAGTGCTCCACGGGGCTGAGCTCCAGAACGGCACGCAGCTCGGTCTCGGCGCGCTCCAGCTGGGCGGAGTGGTAGTAGGAGCGCGCGAGCAGCAGCCGCTGCGCGATCTGCCGCGGCTCCTCGGCGACGAGCCCCCGCAGGATGCGGGCGGCCGTCAGGTACTCCTTGGCGCCGAAGAACAGCTGCGCACGGTCCCACCGCTCGGCGGCGGTGCCGAACTCGTAGTAGGTGTCGTTCATCCGTTCTCCTCCTCGGGCCTTGTGCCTGCTGCCTGTGGTCCGTTCAACAGAAGTGGATGGTTGAACATTCCACTACTCTTGGGTGCGTGGGGGCAGACCGCCACCGCTCGTACAGGAATAGGTTGAGCGCCATGAGCAATCTCGATCGTCAGGCCACCCCCACCGTCTGCGGCGGTCGCGGGTTCGTCGTCGCCGAGCCCGTCCGTGAGCTCCTCAGTCCCCGTCGTGTGCCGCTCGGTGAGTCCACCGAGGTACGCCGGCTGCTGCCCAACCTCGGCCGCCGGATGGTCGGGGCGTGGGCCTTCGTCGACCACTACGGTCCCGACGACATCGCCGACGAACCCGGGATGCAGGTGCCGCCGCACCCGCACATGGGACTCCAGACCGTCAGCTGGCTGCACGACGGTGAGGTGCTCCACCGCGACAGCACCGGCAGCCTCGCCACCATCCGGCCGCGCGAGCTGGGCCTGATGACCTCGGGCCGGGCGATCAGCCACTCCGAGGAGAGCCCCCGGCCGCATGCCCGCTTTCTGCACGGCGCCCAGCTCTGGGTGGCGCTCCCGGACGCCCACCGCCAGGTCGAGCCGCACTTCCAGCACCACACCGACCTGCCGGTCGTCAGCGCGCCCGGACTCACCGCCACGGTCGTCCTCGGCTCCCTCGACGGCGCCACCTCACCCGGCACGACGTACAGCCCGATCGTCGGCGCGGACCTGGCGCTCGCCCGTGGCGCCGAGACGCGTCTGCCGCTGGACCCCGACTTCGAGTACGCCGTGCTCGCCATGTCGGGCGAGGCCCATGTGGACGGGGTGCCTCTCATGCCCGGCTCGATGCTCTACCTCGGCTGCGGGCGCACCGAACTCCCCTTGCGTGCCGAGTCCGACGCCGGTCTCATGCTGCTGGGCGGTGAGCCGTTCGAGGAGGAGATCATCATGTGGTGGAACTTCATCGGGCGGTCCCAGCAGGAGATCGAGGACGCCCGCCGCGGTTGGATGGACGGCGCCCGCTTCGGTGAGGTGAAGGGCTACGACGGAGCTCCGCTCCCCGCGCCCACGCTGCCCCCGACGCCTCTGAAGGCGCGGGGACGGGTGCGCTGACCCGCAGTGCCGAGGTCCGGGCACGGTCGGTCGAGGCGTCGGAGCGATTCCCACCACGCGGGCGCCGGCCTACGGCGGAGAACCGCTCTCCGCCTCCGAGCCGCCCTCGGCGTCGCCCAACCCTCCGGGACGGGCGAGCGGCCCCGGCCGCGCCCGACCCGGATCCCGCGCCGCGCGCAGCAGTTCCCGTACTTCTCGGTCCGCCGTCTGCCCGAAGTCGGCATAGGAGTTCCCGACGGCGGAGAACGGGAACGGCGTGGTGACGCACACGACCTCGTCGACCAGGGTGCCCAACTCCCGGCAGGCGGACGCCGGTGCGGTGGGTATCGCGACGACGAGGCGTGAGGGCTCCTGGTCCAGCAGTGCGCGGACGGCGGCCTTCATACTGGCGCCCGTCGCCAGGCCGTCGTCCACCAGGACGACCGGCCTGGCGGCCAGTTCGGGCCAGGGACGGCCTTCCCGGTACGCCTCTTCCCGCCGCCGCAACTCGCGGCCCTCGCGCTCCGCCACGCTGCGCAGTGTCTCGTCGGAGATGCGCAGGCTGCGGATGACATTGTCGTTGCGCACCGTCACGCCACCGCCGGCGATCGCTCCCATGGCGACTTCCTCATGACCCGGAACGCCCAGTTTGCGGACCAGAAAGGCGTCCAGCGGGGCGCCCAGGGACAGGGCGACCTCGTACGCCACCGGGACACCGCCGCGCGGCAGCCCTAGAACGATCACTTCCGGATCGTCGATGTGCCCGAGGAGCCCGGCCAGCTCACGGCCGGCGTCACGGCGATCGTGGAACAGACGGTGCGGCATCGATGGCCTCCTCGAACGCCCGCAGGCTCTCGGGCACCGCCGTGAGGTGCGCACCTCACGCGGATCCCCCGTCGTCTCCGAGTGCGGACTTCGCTCCCGCAATTTTACGTCGGCAGCCACCGGCCCCGACGGCTCGCCCTCTTCGACCGGACCGCCGTCCGCACGGACGGCCGTCACCGCGAGAGGTGCGACGGGCGTGTCCGATGCGCGTTCACCGCCGACGGGGACAGCCCGCGACGCCGATCAGCACCGGGGACTCCCCGCCGATGCCCGATGCGAGTCCATGCGGCCGGTCCCGGCCTCGTAAGCTGATCCGCCATGGACACCAGGGGGGCCGGCAGACGCATTGTCGACGGCCGTTTCGAACTGCTCGGCAGGCTTGGCAGCGGCGGCATGGGCACCGTGTGGCGGGCCCGCGACATCGTTCTGCACCGCGAAGTGGCACTGAAGGAGGTGCGGCCCGCGGATCCGGCGGTGGAGGAGTCGGACCCTGCCCGGGCACGCATGCTCAGTGAGCGCGTCCTGCGCGAAGCGCGGGCGCTCGCCCGTATCGCGCATCCGCACGTGGTCACCATCTTCCACATCGTGGACGGCCCCGACCCCTATCCGTGGATCGTGATGGAGCTGGTGGACGGTGAGTCGCTGCACGACCGTCTCGCGCGCGGGCCGCTCACTGTCCCCGAGGCCCTCGACATCGGCCGGGGCGTGCTGTCCGCGCTGCGCGCGGCCCACGGCGCGGGTATCCAGCACCGCGATGTCAAGCCCGCCAATGTGCTCCTGCGGCGGGACGGCAGCCCCGTGTTGACCGACTTCGGCATCGCCGCGCTGCGCGAGTCCGCCGGTCTCACCGCGACCGGTGACCTCATCGGCTCGCCGGAATACATCGCTCCCGAACGCATCCGCGGCGAGGAGGGCAACCCCGCCTCCGACCTGTGGTCGCTCGGCATGCTGCTCTACGTCGCCCTGGAGGGCACGCATCCGCTGCGCCGCGGCACGAGTCTGTCGACCCTGGTCGCGGTTCTCGACGAGCCGATTCCGCCGCCGGTGCGGTCCGGAGCGCTCGCTCCCGTGCTGAACGCCCTGTTGGTACGCGACACGGCCGCGCGTCCGGACGCGGAACGGCTGGCGGCCATGCTCGACGGTGCCGGACGGGAGGTTCCCGGCGGGACGCCGCCACCGCCCGCTGCTCATCCCTACGCGGCACCCCACAACTCGCCTCCTGTCAACGCGGTGCAGGACCTTCCACCGGGTGCACCGCTCGGAACCTTCGGTCCGCCGCACCCCTCGACGCTGCTGCTCGGCCACACACCCCAGCCGGCCACCGGGCCTCAGCCCGCCACGCGCCGGCCGAACCGCGGCAGGAGGATCGCCGTCGTCGTCGGTGCCGCCGCGGCGATCACCGCGGTGTCGCTGTTGCTGTTCCAGATCCTTCCCGGTGGCAGTGACGGGGACAAGGACTCGGCGGGGAAGACCCCGGCCGCGACGGGCGGGGCCTCGGGCTCGGAGAAGGACCGGACGCCGGGCGGCGCCTCGGACAAGGGCACGGAGCAGCCGGACAACGCAGCGCTGCCGCCGTCGCAGAAGGCCGCCGACCTGCTGACGCCCGCCGGCGTGCGCGAGGTGATCAAGGCGCTCGAAACCACGGCGCACACCACGAAGTTCTTCGAACTCGTCGTGTACGAGGAGTACGCGATCGCCCAGGTCCCGGTGAAGGGCAGCCGGAAGAAGTACGACCGCTACGAGTACCGCGACGGCCGCGCGTCGAAGCAGGGGCCGGGCGGCACGGTGATCGGCACGGACGAGGGACCGGTCGACGTCAGCAAGGTCTCGTGGGACAAGCTGCCGACGCTGATCACGCGGGCCGACCGTGAGCTGGGCATCAGCGAGCCGACGATGCGTTATGTCATCGTCCGCGGGCCCGTCTTCGAGGACGTCCCCACGGTGAACGTCTATCTCACGGACGACTACAGCTCGTCCGGATATCTGGCGGCGGACTTCAAGGGCACGGTGCTGAACAAGGTGGCGGCCGAGAACTGACGCCCCCTGGGCCCGTCCCCCTTGCCGCGCACCGCGCTCATACGGCAGAGCCGTCCGCCCTCGCCCACAGCAACATCCGTGACGCCGACCACCAACAGCAGGCTGATGCGACGGCGAGGGAGACCGAGGCGGCCGTCGAGTGCTCCCTGCTGACCCTTCTCCATACCGGAGTTGACGCCGCGGCGAGGGGCCATTCGCCTGAACTTTCGCCCCTCGGCGGGCGAAGCGCCGAAGCGCGGAACTGAATCCGAGGGAAATTCAGTGGCACGTGACATCTGCCATCTAGCCCTGACAGGGACATGACGTCACGCTGAAAGCGCCTCGTGAGAGCCCACGAGGCGACAAGGCCCCAGTCACGGAGGTTCCGCATGCGCCGCCGTTTCGCCTTCCCTCTCGCCGTGGTCACCCTGTCAGTGCCCCTGGCCCTGATCCCCGCCGCGTCCGCCTCGGCCGCACCGGCCGACAAGCCGCAGGTCCTCAGCTCCTGGACCCAGACCAGCGCCTCCAGCTACAACGCGTGGAACGCCGCCCGCCAGAACCAGGGCGCCTGGGCCGCGTACGGATTCAACTGGACGACGGACTACTGCAGTTCCTCGCCGGACAACCCGTTCGGCTTCCCCTTCCAGACGGCCTGTGCCCGCCATGACTTCGGGTACCGCAACTACAAGGCCGCCGGCACGTTCTCCGCCAACAAGTCCCGTATCGACTCGGCGTTCTACGAGGACCTCAAGCGCGTCTGCGCCGGCTACTCGGGGGCGACCAGGACCGCCTGCAACAGCACCGCCTGGACGTACTACCACGCAGTGGACATCTTCGGTGTCGCGCCGGCCACGGCGGGCACAGCAGTACAGGCCGCCTGACGGTTCGTCACGGTGGCGGGCGGGCCCGGGTGCTTCTCGCACCCGGGCCCGCAGCGCGCGCGTCGCGACCCGTCGTGCAACTCCTCGTTTCGGGTCGTTCATGGCTCTAGGAACGTCAAGGGCCCCGCGCTACCCTCCGCCGCATGATTTCCACGGTGGTCTGGGGTACCGGCAATGTCGGCCGCGCGGCCATCCGCGCCGTCGAGGCTCATCCCGCGCTGAAACTCGCGGCCGTCATCGTCCACAACCCCGACAAGGTGGGCCGCGACGCGGGCCACCTCGCGGGCCTGAGCGAAGAGTTGGGCGTCACCGCCACCGACGACATCGACACGGTGCTGGCCGCGAGTCCACGGGCCGTCGTGTACGCGGCATCCGGTGACATCCGCCCCGACGAGGCCCAGGCCGACATCGTCAGGGCCGTCGGGGCCGGCGCGGTGGTCGTCACCCCCGCGCTGTACGCGCTCTACGACCAGCGCAACGCCCCCCAGGAACTGCGCGACCCGGTCCTGGCGGCGATCGCCGACGGCGGCGGATCGCTGTTCGTCTCCGGCGTCGACCCCGGGTGGGGCAACGACGTACTGCCGCTGCTGATCAGCGGCCTCGGAACCTCCGTGGACGTGATCCGCTGCCAGGAGATCTTCGACTACTCCACCTACGATCAGCCGGACTCGGTCCGGTATCTGGTCGGCATGGGCCAGCCGATGGACTACGAGCCGCTGATGCTGGCGCCGTCGATCCCCACCATGGTGTGGGGCGGACAGATACGGCTGATGGCCAGGGCGCTCGGAGTCGAACTCGACGAGATCCGCGAGACGTTGGACCGGTGCCCGCTCGACACCACGGTCAGCACCAGGACCATGGGCGACTTCGACGCGGGTACCCAGGGGGCCGTGCGATTCGAGGTGCAGGGCATCGTCGAGGGTGAGCCGCGCATCGTCATCGAGCACGTCACCCGTATCCACCCGTCCTGTGCACCCCACTGGCCCACACCGCCCGACGGCGCCGGCGCGCACAGGGTGATCATCGAGGGCCGCCCGCGCATCGAGGTCACGGTCGAGGCCACCGACGAGGGGGAGAACCGGTCGGCGGGCGGGAACGCCACCGCGGTCGGCAGGCTGGTCAACGCTATCGACTGGCTGGTGGAAGCGGAACCCGGACTCTACGACGCACTCGACGTCCCGCTGCGCGCCGCAGTCGGCAGGCTCGGAAGGAGCCGGCGATGAACATCGACATTCCCGAGGGGCAGGAGCCGATCGGCTATGTCTGGGGCGAGATGGTCCCGGGCATCGGCATGGCCGCCGCCAACTTCTCGTTGTCCGTGTACGAGCACACGACCCTGGGACTGCGTGAGTTCGAGGCCGCGCGGCTGCGGATCGCGCAGATCAACGGATGCCTCTTCTGCCTCGACTGGCGCACCGACCGGGACGGCGAGAAGGTCGAGGACGAGTTCGCCGAGGCGGTGACGCAGTGGCGCACCACGACGGCCTTCGACGACCGCACCCGGCTGGCCGCCGAGTACGCGGAGCGGTACGCCCTGGATCACCACGGTCTCGACGACGAGTTCTGGACCCGGATGACCGCTCACTACAGCCAGCACGAGATCGTGGAGCTGAGTATGAGCATCGGCTCCTGGCTGGCGTTCGGCAGGCTCAATCATGTGCTGGGTCTCGACGCGGTGTGCGTCCTGCCCCACTGAGGTGTCCGGGGCCGCTCGGTGAGATGGGCCGGCCCCGGCTCCCGGCCGACCCGCGTGAAGGCTCGTCCCTCGGCCTCCGCCGGTCGTTGCCGGTCAGTTCGTTGCTACAGGTCTCGTTGCTACAGGTCCGTGGCGATGATTCTCTCGATGTTCCGTTCGGCGAGCGCCGTGATGGTGACGAACGGATTGACGCTCGTGTTTCCGGGGATCAGCGCGCCGTCGATGACGTACAGACCCGCATGGCCGTGGAGGCGGCCGTAGTTGTCGGTCGCCTTGTTCAGAACCGCGCCGCCGAGCGGGTGGTAGGTGAGATGGTCTCCCCAGATCTTGTAGGCGCCGAAGAGGTCGGTCCGGTAGATGGTCCCTTCCTTCGCGTTGATCTTGTCGAAGATCGTCTTGGCCATGTCGATGGAAGGCTGCTTCCAGGCCGTCTGCCAGTTCAGATCGGCCGTGCCCGTCGCGGCGTTCCACGTGAACTGCGCCCGGTGCGGGTTCTTGGTGATCGACAGATAGAACGAGGCGAACGTCTCGATTCCGGTGGGGAGCGGTGCGACCTCCGCGAACGCGCCCCCGGCGGCCCAGTTGTCGATGCCGGAGCAGGGGATGGACGACTGGAGCTTGCCGGTCGGGTCCCACAGATGGTTGGCGCGGCCGCACATGACGTTGCCGTTGTCGCCCCAGCCCTTGCCGATCTCTGAGTTCAGGCCGGGCAGTGCGCCGGTGGCCTTGAGCTTGGTCAGCAGTTTGCTGGTGCCGACACTGCCGGCCGCGAAGAACACCTTGTCCGCCGTCACGCTCTTGGTGGTGACCGTGTCGCCGTTGGTGTTGATCTCGTCGATGACGACGGTGTAGCCGCCCGCGGCGGCCGGGCGGACCGAAGTGACCTTGTGCAGCGGTGAGATGGCGACCCGGCCGGTCGCTCTGGCCTGAGCGATGTAGGTCTTCTGGAGGGACTTCTTGCCGTAGTTGTTGCCGTAGAGGATCTCGCCCTCCAGCGCCGACTTGGGAACGGTGCCGGCCGCCTCCTGCTTCATGTAGTCCCAGTCGTACACGTCGGGCACGAACACGAACGGGAAGCCGGAGCGCTGGGCGTGCTTACGGCCCACCCGGGCGTACTGGTAGCACTCCGCGGTCTCGAACCAGGCCGGGTCGACGGTGCTGACCCCGAGCGCGGCGTTCGCGCGCGGGTAGTAGACGTTGTACATCTCGTCGGCGTTCACCGAGGGGAGGACGGCCGGGAAGTTCTCACGGCGGGGGGTGACCGCCATACCGCCGTTGACCAGGGAGCCGCCGCCGACTCCGCGCCCCTGGTAGACGATGATCCCGCCCATCTCCTCGGCGTCCAGGATCCCGGTGTAGCGCGGGATGGCCTTGTCGATCGGGAAGCCGAGGAAGTTGCTGAGGGGCTGTTTGGTCTTGGTGCGCAGCCAGTAGGAGCGTCTGTCCGGCTTGGTGGTGTTGGCGAAGATCTTGCCGTCCGGACCGGGGGTGTCCCAGGCCATCCCCATCTCGACCATGTGCACGTCGATGCCCGCCTGGGCGAGACGCAGGGCGGCGACCGAGCCGCCGTAGCCGGTGCCGATCACGAGGGCCGGGACATGGGCGCCCGGCGGAATCGGAGCGGGCACGAGGGCGGCTTTCGCCTGGGCGGGGGTGGTGTGACCGGCCAGAGTCACGGCGCCCAGAATGGAACCGGTTCCTGTGATGAATCGACGGCGCGATACGCCTTTGGGGGTCTTGTCGTGCAGGTGAGCGTCGGTCATGTGATGTTCCTCACTCTTGACGAATGGGAACACGTTCTACTGCTGCCCGCATGGGAAGTCACTACATACCTTTAGGTAACTTGTGTCCGATCACATATCTGGATCACCTGGTCACGGCGGTCCACGGTGGCCGGGCCGGACCCGACGGCACCCGGACAGGCGAGCAGAACGCGCGGTCAGCGCCCCGGCCGGGCTGCAATGAACAGGTGACCGCGACCCCCGACGACTGCCTCGCGCACAATGACTGGATCTGCGGTGCTTATGTGTCCACCCGCCGTGAGATCCTCTGGGACGCCGTCCTCCAGCACCTCCAGCTCACCCTGATCGCGGTGGCGCTCGCTGCGCTCCTCGCCGTCCCCCTCGCCGTCGCGGCCCGCCGCTGGCGCTGGGCCGCCGGGCCCGTGCTCGGGGTGACGACCGTCCTCTACACGATCCCCTCGCTGGCGATGTTCTCGCTGCTGCTCCCCGCCTACGGGCTCTCCGCCTCGCTCGTCATCGCGGGTCTGGTCCTCTACTCGCTCACCCTGCTGGTCCGCAACATCCTCGCCGGACTGCGAGCCGTGCCCCAGGAGACCCGGCAGGCGGCACGCGGAATGGGCTACGGCCCCATCCGCCTGCTGCTCGCCGTCGAACTGCCGCTCGCGCTGCCCGCCGCCATGGCGGGACTGCGGATCGCGACGGTCTCCGCGGTCTCCCTGGTCACCATCGGCGCGATCGTCGGCTACGGCGGTCTCGGGAACCTCATCTACGCGGGAATGAACACCTACTTCAAGGCCCAGGTGCTCACCGCGTCCCTGCTCTGCGTGGTCATCGCCGTCGCCGCGGACCTGCTGCTCCTGCTCGTCCAGCGGTTCGCCACGCCGTGGACGCGACGGGGGCGGGCATGAACACCCTCTCCGCCTCCTGGGACTGGCTCACCAGCGCCGCCAACTGGTCGGGCGCCAACGGCGTCTGGAACCGGCTCGGCGAGCATCTGTTCCTCACCGTCGTGTGCCTCGGACTGAGCTGTCTGATCGCCCTGCCGGTCGCCCTCGTCCTCGGACACCTCGGCAAGGGCGGTGCGTTGGCCGTCAACATCTCCAACGTCGGGCGCGCGGTGCCCACCTTCGCCGTACTGGTCCTGCTGCTGCTCAGCCCGATCGGCAGTTACGGCTCCTGGCCGACGATCATCGCGCTGGTGCTGTTCGCCGTTCCGCCGTTGCTGACCAACGCCTACGTCGGCATGCGCGGAGTGGACCCGGACGTCGTCCGCGCGGCCCGAGGGATGGGGATGACCGGACGCCAGATGCTTTTCGGCGTGGAGATCCCGCTCGCCCTGCCGCTGATCCTGACCGGCGTACGGATCGCGGCCGTGCAGCTGGTCGCCACCGCGACCATCGCCGCCCTCGCGGGCGGTGGCGGGCTCGGCCGGATCATCACCGCGGGATTCAACCTCGCCTCCACCCCTCAGGTGGTCGCCGGGGCGGTGCTGGTCGCGGTGTTCGCCCTGCTCGTGGAGGGACTGTTCGAACTGGGGCAGCGGCTGGCACCCGGGTGGGGGCGGGGGAGCGGCGGATGAGGCCCCGCCACGCTCTCGCCGTCGCCTCGCTGGCGCTCCTCACGGCCTGCGCGACCGGCCCGTCGCTGGAGAACCAGGGCGCGGTCACCGAATCGCCCGGCGACAGCAGGAATCTGACGATCGGATCCGCGGGCTTCACCGAAAGCGATCTGCTCGCCCAGATGTACGCGCTGCTGCTCCAGAACGCCGGCTACAGCACCGAGATCCTGTCCGTGACCAACCGAGAGATCTACGAACCCGCGCTGGAGAGCGGGCAGATCGACGTGGTCCCGGAGTACGCGGCCACCTTCGCCGACTGGCTGAACGCCAAAGCCAACGGGCCGAAGGCGGGCACCGTCGGCTCACCCGACCTCGCGGTGACGATGACGGCCCTGCGGGGGCTGGCGACGCCCCGCGGTCTCACCGTGCTCGACGCCGGGAAGGCCGTCGACCAGAACGCCTTCGCGGTGAGCGCGGCGTTCGCCGAGAAACACCACCTCAAGACGCTGAGCGACCTGGGCAGATCGCGCCAACCCGTACGGCTCGCGGCGGGTGACGAGTGCGTCCAGCGGCCGTACTGCGAGCCGGGGCTGAAGAAGACGTACGGCATCGACATCACGGCGGTGGACCCCAAGGGCGTCGGCACCACCCAGGCCAAACAGGCGGTCCAGAGCGGACAGGACCAGATGGTGCTGACCACGACGACGGACGGGACGCTCGACGACTTCGGTCTGGTGCTGCTGGAGGACGACAAGCACTTGCAGAACGCCGACTACATCGTGCCGGTGGTGAACCGCTCACGCGCCGGGAGCGCCGGCGTCACCAATGCACTCGGCAAGCTCAACTCGGTGCTCACGACGGCGGATCTGGCGGCCATGAACGAACAGGTCGACAGCTGGCGGCGGTTGCCCGAGGACGTGGCGAGGGACTACCTGGAGTCCAAGGGGCTGCTGCCCGAGCCCGGTTCGTGACCGGACCGCACGCCCCCGATCCCGACGTCACGCGCCGCCGGGCGCCGCAGCGGTGGGAGCCGGCGAGAGGAGCTCGACCAGTGCCGCGCGGTGGAGGTCCGCGATGGGGTGGAGAAGGTCCGGATGCCGCAGCAGCGGCGCGGCGCGGTGATCGCGGGGGCTCGGAACGGTCAGCCGGCGCGCGCCGCCGATGCCGCCGCCCGCACCACCGATCCCGCCCGCGCCGTGATGCGTCGCGGCCGTGCACGCCGCCGCGACGGCGGCAAGATCGGCGTCGGCGAGCAGACAGGCCGCCCAGCTGACCACGGTTTCGTCCACGCGCGTGCGCCAGTCGAACTCCGTCGCCCACAGCGGGTGGGCATCGGCGCCCGTGACGGCGTCCAGCCGGCCGGAACCGCCGGGGCCGAGCAGGTCCAGCAGTTCGGCGTCCAGCGCGGTGGGGTAGCGCAGGGAGGCGGCGATGGCGACCGCATGCCGTGCCTGGGCCTCGGCCAGGGCGTCGTTCAGCGGGCCGGCCGCCGGCGGGAACGCCGACAGCAGCCAGCGCGCGGAGGCGGCGATGACCGGAGAGAGATCACTGGGCATGGTGGACGGTCCTTTCCCTGTGCCCGCCGTGGTGCTGTCACCACTGCGTGGTCGGGTCGCGAGGACTCGCGTGCCCGGGGCGTGCGGGGCCGGCCAGCGTAAGGGCGTCCGCCGGAGCACCGACAGGATGTACGTCACAGCCGTGGCGGCCCGGGCCCTCCGGGCCGTCCGCGCCCCGTCCGGGGCAGGAGTGCGTGACCACGGCCACACTCCGGGACGGTCAGGCGGTGCCGCGGCCGACCGGACGCTCGGCGTGCAGATGCTCCAGGCGCCGTTGCAGGACCTGAAGGGCTCCGCGCTGACGGCCCGGGACGCGCCGCCGCAGGGCGACGAGCGCCGGTGCCAGCGCCCGTGCCCGTGCGACGTCCCTGATCTGCTCCCACTGGTGGTGCGCACGGTCGACGGCGCCCTCGACATCGGGATCGTCGGCGGCCTGCTGCCGGGTGAGCCGGGTCTCCGCAGCGGCCATCCACAGCTCGCAGCTGAGGGCGGGATCACCCGCGAGGCGAGCGAGATCGGCGCGTACCTCGACCCAGTGCAGGGCTTCCGGTGAGGCGGGCCCATGGCTGCGCAGGGCCTGCTGCTCCCACGAGGCGGCGGCCGCCGCGGCTTCGTGATGCCGCCCGGCGTGGGCGGCGGCGAGGATGGCGGGATGAGGGTCGCCGCCGTCGGCGGGATCGCTCAGGGAGGCCGCACCGGGGCCTGAAGGCGTCAGGGGCGCCGGGGGTGTGCTGCCGGTGGCCTGTGCGGGGAGGAGGCGCGCAGGGTCGGTGCCGGGAGATGGGGGCAGGGGGGCAGGTGCTTCCGCCGCGACGAGGGGCGCGACGGGGAGCTGCGCCGGCCGGGTATCGGTCGGCGCGCCGCCCCCGCCGGCCGGCGCGGTCGCGTACGGGACGGCGGTGACGGGCGCGTACGCGCCGTCCGCCGGGACCGGAGGAGCTACCGGGAGAGCCGCGGGCGGGAGCGTTCCGAACCCGTTCCCTTCCGTCGTTCCGTGCGGGAGGGGCACGTACCCGCCACCCGTCGTCGCCCCGTGCGGTGGCGTGCCCGCCGCCGGCGCCAGCAGCAGCGCACCGTCCACCCCCGCCTGGAGCGCGGCCTGTTCGTGCAGCGCCGCGAGGGTCGGCCGGGAGCCGCTGCGCCAGATGGAGGCGCAGGCCGCGAGGTAGGCGGGGCCCACCGCGTCCCCGCGCTGCGGGGGCGGTGCGACGCGGCCGTACAGATGCACGCCGGCGCCCAGACCGAGTCCTTCCCGGGCCACCCGTGGCCACGTCTCCGCGTCCGCGACCAGATCCACGACCATCGTCGTGGTGCCGGGCCGTCTGATCATCAGCTCCGCTCCGAGCCAGTGCCAGGGCAAGGCCGTGTACCGCATCGTCGAGGGCGTGGACCGCGCGAGCGCCAGATGGGGCAGGCGCTGCTTGCGGTCGAGCTGGAGCTGACCGGCGATGTACAGGAACACCGGGCCCTCCGCGGCGGCCGCGGCACGGATCCGGGTCAGGACGGTCTGCGGGTCGAGCGGGTCCGCGAGTTCGACCACCGTCGCGGCGGCGGTGCCCGTCAGCGCACTCGGCGGTACGGCGGCCAGCGCGGGCAGCACCGAACTGGCGTCGATCAGACGCCCCTTACCGACCGGCGCGGCCGCGATCAGCAACGCGGTACCCGGTGCCGCCGTGTCCCCTCCCGTGATCACCACACCCAGCACCGTAACCGACGTCGTGCACGCCTCCCGCCGGGTACGAGGTCGTGGGCAGGTCGACGGATACCTCATGGTCCGTCAACAGCCGTACAGGACACAGGGGTTGGGCGGCAGCGCGAATCAGTCATCCCCCCGGCGCTCATCGAGGTCGAGCCGTGATTCTCTGCGGCCGAGTCGACCCGCCCGACCCGCCCGACCCGGCCGACCCGCCCGACCCGGCCGACCCGCCCTACGCGTCCGAGACCGAGTCGAAGTCGACCTCGTCCCGCCTCTTGCCCTGCGCGTCCGCGTCCACGGACCGGCGCAGCGCCTCGTGCAGCTTCGCCGGGGTGAGTACCCCCACGAAGCGGGAGCCGTCCACCACGGCGACCCACCCCGCGTCGTGCTGGAGCATCTCGCTGAACGCCTGCTTCAGCGGCGCTCCGAGCGGTACCCACGCTTCCATGCGGCGGGCCAGCTCGCCGACCGCGCCCCGCTCGCCGGCGATCGCGAGGGCTTCCGCGGAGACCCAGCCGTGCAGATCGCCTCCCGGATCGAGCACCACGGCCCAGCGGGAGTTCTCCTCGCGGAGCCGGTCCGCGGCCGACCTCGCCGTCTCGTCGAGACGCGCGACCGGCGGCTGCTCCAGGTCGTGCTCCTCGATCACCGTGACCGAGAGCCTCTTCAGTCCGCGGTCCGCGCCGACGAAGTGCGCGACATACGGGGTCGCCGGCGTCCCGAGCACGGCGGCCGGGGTGTCGAACTGCTCGATGCGCCCCTCTCCGTACACGGCGATACGGTCACCCATCCGTACCGCCTCCTCGATGTCGTGGGTGACCAGAAGCACCGTCTTGCGGACCGTGGCCTGGAGACTCAGGAACTCGTTCTGCAGCCGTTCGCGCACCACGGGGTCCACCGCGCCGAACGGCTCGTCCATCAGCAGCACCGGCGGGTCGGCGGCCAGGGCGCGGGCGACACCCACCCGCTGGCGCTGACCGCCCGAGAGCTGCGCCGGATAGCGGGAGCCGTATGTCGCGGGGTCCAGGCCCACCAGATCGAGCAGTTCGGCCGCCCGTGCGCGGGCCTTCGCCTTCTTCCAGCCGACCAGCGCGGGGACGGTCGCGGTGTTGTCGAGGACGGTCCGGTGCGGGAAGAGGCCGACCTGCTGGATGACGTAGCCGATCCGGCGGCGCAGCGCGACGGGGTCGACACCCGAGATGTCCTGACCGTCGACGAAGATGCGGCCCGACGTCGGCTCGATCAGCCGGTTGACCATCATCATCGTGGTCGTCTTGCCACAGCCCGAAGGGCCGACGAGCGTGACGAGTTCACCTTCGGCGACCTCGAAGGACAGGCCGTCGACGGCGGTCGTGCCGTCCGGGTAGACCTTGCTGACCTGCTCGAACCGGATCATGTCCTCACGCTAGAAGCGGGTCCGCGGCCGCGCACACAGGCCGCGACCGTACGAGTCACCCGCGATCACCGCCGCCGATCATTCTTGTCATGGCCCTTGCAGCGGGAGAGCCGGACTGCTATTCCATCCGGTTAGGAAAGTTTCCTTTTAGTCCGGGCCCCCTCACGAACAGGCAACGGAGACCCATGAGACCGTCAAGGAACTGGTTACGCTCACTCGGCGGCGTCGGCACCCTCGCCGCCGCTCTGCTCCTCGGCCTCACCACGGCCCCCACCGCACCGGCGGCCCCCACGGCCGCCGAGGCCCCGGAAGCGGCGGCCGCCGTCACCCACGAGGCCGAGAACGCCGCCATCTCGCAAGGAGTCGTGGAGTCCAACCACGCCGGCTTCACCGGCAGCGGCTTCGTCAACTACAACAACAGCACCGCCAGTCATGTCGAGTGGACCGTCAACGCGGCACAGGCGGGCAGCACCACGCTGACCCTCCGTTACGCCAACGGCACCACGGTCAACCGGCCGATGACCATCACGGTCAACGGAGCCGTCGTGGCCGCCGACCGGGCCTTCCCCGGCACCGGAGCCTGGACCTCCTGGAACACCGCCACCGTCACCGCCGCCCTCAGGGCCGGCGCCAACACCATCCGGGCCACCGCCACCACCGCCAACGGCGGCCCCAACGTGGACAGCCTGGCCACCGACGCCGGAGGCCCGCCGCCCGTCGGCCGGACCCCCGTGGAGATCAACGGCCGGCTCAAGGTCTGCGGCACCAAGCTCTGCAACCAGTACGGCAAGCCCATCCAGCTGCGGGGCATGTCCACCCACGGCCTCCAGTGGTACAACCAGTGCGTGACCACCGGCTCGCTGAACGCCCTGGCGACCGACTGGAACGCCGACGTCCTGCGCATCTCCATGTACATCCAGGAGGGCGGCTACGAGACCGACCCGCGCAGGTTCACCGACATGGTCCACTCGATCATCGAACAGGCCACCGCGCGCGGTATGTACGCGATCGTCGACTGGCACATGCTCACCCCGGGCGACCCCCACCACAACCTCGCCCGCGCCAAGACGTTCTTCACCGAGATCGCCCAGCGCCACGGCAACAAGAACAACCTGCTGTACGAGATCGCCAATGAGCCCAGCGGAGTGAGCTGGTCGCGGATCAAGAGCTACGCCGAGCAGCTCATCCCGGTCATCCGGCAGAACGACCCGAACACCCCGGTTCTCGTCGGCACCCGCGCCTGGTCCTCCCTCGGCGTCTCCGAGGGCGCCGACGAGACCGAGATCGTGAACAGCCCGGTCAACGCGTCCAACATCATGTACACCTTCCACTTCTACGCGGCGTCGCACGACAGCGAATACCTCGACACGCTTTCGCGCGCGGCCGACAAACTGCCCATGTTCGTCACGGAGTTCGGCACCCAGACGGCCTCGGGCGACGGCGGGAACAACTTCACCCGCTCCCAGCAGTACATCGACCTGATGGCGAGCAAGAAGATCAGCTGGGTCAACTGGAACTACTCCGACGACAGCCGTTCCGGCGCCGTCTTCAAGGACGGCACCTGCAACAGCAACGGTCCCTGGACCGGCACCGGGCCCCTGAAGCCCGCCGGTGTGTGGGTCCGTGACCGGATCCGGTCCGCGGACAACTTCCCGACCGGCTGACCTCCGTTCCCTGCGACTCGCGCCCGCCCATGTGATCCCATGGGCGGGCGTGGGGCGTACAGAACAGGAGCACCAGTGAGCACATACCGCCAGCCGGGAGTCGTCCTCACCGACCGGCATTTCGCCGTCCCTCTCGACCACCGCGATCCGGGCGGCGAGCAGCTCGAACTGTTCGGCCGCGAGGTCGTCGCCGGATCGCGGGCCGGGGACGAGCTGCCGTGGCTGGTGTATCTGGAGGGCGGTCCCGGCTTCGGCGCCCGCCGTTTCGTCGGCAGGCAGGCCTGGCTCGGCCGCGCGGTGCAGGACTACCGCGTCCTTCTCCTCGACCAGCGCGGCACGGGCCGCTCCGGGCCGCAGAACCGGCAGACGCTGGTGGAGCGCGGCGGCCCCGAGGCCCAGGCCGAGCACCTCGCCCGCTTCCGGGCGGACAGCATCGTGCGCGACTGCGAGGTCGTCAGACACCGCCTCACCGGCGGCGCCCCCTGGACCGTGCTGGGCCAGAGCTTCGGCGGTTTCTGCGCCACGCACTATCTCTCCACCGCGCCCCACGGGCTGAGCGCCGTACTCGTCACCGGCGGACTGCCCTCGCTGGACGCCTCCGCGGACGACGTCTACCGCGCCGCGTACCCGCGCATCCAGCGCAAGGTCGAGGCCCACTACGCGCGCTACCCGCAGGACGTCCGGCGGGCACGCCGGATCGCCGCCCACCTCGCCGAGCACCCGACCACCCTGCCCGGGGGCTACACGCTCACCACCGAGGCCTTCCAGTCGCTGGGCATCCTTCTCGGGTCCGGGGACGGCAGCCACCATCTGCACTATCTGCTGGAGAGCGCCTTCGTCCGGGTGGGCCGCCGGCACGAACTCTCGGACGCCTTCCAGGAGGCGGTCCTCGCCGCTCTGTCCTTCGCGGCGCATCCGCTCTACGCGGTCCTGCACGAGGCGATCTACGCCCAGGGCGAGCGGGCGACGGACTGGGCGGCCGAGCGGGTGCGCGCCGAGTTCCCGCAGTTCGACGCGGCGACGGCCCTCGCGGGCGACGGTCCGCTGCTGTTCACCGGGGAGTCGGTCCACCCCTGGCACTTCGAGGTGGATCCGGCCCTGCGGCCCCTGCGCGAATGCGCCGACGCGCTGGCGGCCCGCACCGACTGGGAACCGCTGTACGACGCCACGCGCCTGGCCGCCAACCAGGTGCCGGTCGCCGCGGCCGTCTACCACGACGACATGTACGTGGACACCGAGCACTCGCTGCGGACCGCGCGTACCGTCCGCGGGCTGCGCACCTGGGTCACGGACGAGTACGAGCACGACGGGGTGCGGGCGGGCGGCTCACGGGTCCTGGACCGGCTGCTCGGCCTGGCCCGCGGAGAGCTCTGACCGGCCGGGCGCGCGGGGTGTGCCCGCGCCCCGCGCGGTCCGCCGCGGCGCTCGGCCCCGCACAGTTCTCCGAGGCGGGGGTGCCGTCCGCACAGCTCTCCGGGCCGTGCTGACGCCAGGTCAGCGACGTATCCTGCGGCCATGAGCGCTCCCGTGACGGACCAGCTGGAACCGATGCCCGACGACTGGCGGAGAGCACTGGCCGTCGTCGCGCACCCCGACGACCTGGAGTACGGCTGTGCCGCGGCGATCGCCGGCTGGACCGACGGCGGGCGCGAGGTCTCCTATCTCCTCGCCACCCGGGGCGAGGCGGGCATCGACACCATCGCGCCCGCCGAGTGCGCCCCGCTGCGTGAGCGGGAGCAGCGGGCGAGCGCGGCCGTCGTGGGGGTGTCCACGGTGGAGTTCCTGGACCACCAGGACGGCGTGATCGAGTACGGCGTCTCCCTGCGCCGGGACATCGCGGCGGCGATCCGGCGTCACCGCCCCGAACTGGTCATCACTCTCAACCACCGCGACACCTGGGGCGGTGTCGCCTGGAACACCCCCGACCACCGTGCGGTGGGCCGGGCGACGCTGGACGCGGCCGGGGACGCCGGCAACCGCTGGATCTTCCCCGAGCTCATCTCCGAGCAGGGCCTCCAGCCCTGGAACGGCGTCCGCTGGGTGGCGGTCGCGGGCTCCACCACGCCGACGCACGCGGTCGACGCGACCGCGGGCCTCGAACGCTCGGTCCGCTCACTCCTGGAGCACCGCAGCTACATCGAAGTCCTGACCGACGAGGATCCCGAGGAGTACTGCCGTACCTTCCTCGTCGGCAGCGCGGAAGCCGTCGGTGCGCGGTTCTGTGGCCGACCGGCGGTCGCCTTCGAGCTGTTCGGACGCTGACGGCGGAGGTACGCTGCCCTGATTTCTGATGGTGCGTCAGAAGGGGTGGCGATGATCGACACACTGGACCGGGAGATCGCCGAGGGTGAGGAGCGCATCCGCCTCGACATCGCCGACGGCGTGGGCGTCCTCACCCTGTGCCGCCCCGCCACGCTGAACGGCTGGAGCTGGGAGTCCACCCGTCAACTGGGTCTGATGGCCGACCGGATCCGCTTCGACGACACCGTCAGAGCCGTGCTGCTGCGGGCCGAGGGCCGCGCCTTCTGCGCGGGCATCGACGTCACCGCCCCCGGCGGCGGGATCACCGGCGCGTCCGCGGCGGAGCGCGCTCAGCGCTACTACGAGGGCATCCGCTGGGCGCACGAGCGCTTCGCGGCCTTCGCCGGACTGCCCCAGCCGGTGGTCGCCGCGGTGCAGGGGTACTGCCTCGGCTTCGGTTTCGAGCTCGCGTTGATGGCGGACATCCGTGTCGCCGCGGACGACGCCCTCTTCGCCCTGCCCGAGGCGCAGTTGGGGGTGGCGGTGGACGCGGGCGGTGATCTGCGGATCGCGCGCGAGGCGGGCGCGGGGTGGGCCAAGTACCTGGCGCTGACCGGCCGGCGTGTCGACGCGGCGACGGCCGCCCGTCTGGGGCTGGTCCAACTGGTCACCCCGGTCACCGAACTGGCTTCTGCCGCGCAGGAACTGGCCGCGGAGATCGCCCGGAACGCGCCGCTCGCGGTGCGGGCCGTCAAGCGCGACATCGACGCGTTCGCGGACGCCTCTCTCGCGGAGGCGCTCGACCGTTCGGCGCGCGGCGCGGCGCTCACTCTCACCTCGGAGGACTGTCGCGAAGGCTACACGGCCAAGGCGGCGCGCCGGCTCCCGGACTTCGAGGGCCGGTGAACGCGCGCGCCACGGGGTGCGGGCGCCCGAGCCCGCCGCGACGCGAGCGGCGGGCTGTGGGTCAGCCGGCGAACGGGCCCCGTCCCAACTGCTCGCGCACGGTCACCACCGGCTCGTTCACCAGCGCCCTTCGCTGCCAGTTGGCGCCGTCCACGACCAGGGTGTGCCCGGTGATCAACTGGGCGTAGGGGGAGGCGAGGAACGTCGCCGCCCACCCGATCTCCCTCGGCTGCCCCACCCGCAGCGCGGGCTGCCGGACGTCCTTGTCCTCCGCCCGGTCGAGGCCGCCCCGCAGATCGGCGCTCATGTCGTCGTGCGGCACCAGCCCCGGCACCAGGGCGTTGATCTGGATTCCGTACGGCCCCCATTCGACGGCCAGGGTCTCGACCATGTTCTGCACGCCCGCCTTGGCCGCCGCGGAGTGCACGAACCCGGGCCCGCCCGTCCAGGCGTACGACGCGCCGAGATTGATGATGGACGCCGGTGTGCCGGCGGCGAGATGCCGGCGGCCGAACTCCTGCGTCATGAACCAGGTCCCGCTGAGGGTGATGTCCACGACCGCACGCCAGCCGTTGGCGGACAGCTCCTCGGCGGGCACGGGGAAGTTGCCCGCCGCGTTGTTGACGAGCACGCCCGGCAGGCCGAAAGCGGCCTCGGCGGCATCGATGACCTCGGCTATGCGGTCCGGTTCGCGTATGTCGCACAGGGCGGCGGCGACGCGGCCGCCGAGCCCGGTGAGCTCGTCCTGTGCGGCCTTGAGCCGGTCGGCCTTGCGGCCCACGATCATGAGATCCGCGCCGAGCCGGGCGAACTCCGTCGCGATCGCCTTCCCGAGGCCCGAGCCGCCTCCGGTGACGATCACACTCCTGCCCTCGAACGTCCCTTCGGGCAGGGCGGCGGCGCCGAGGGGCGGAGGTGCGGGAATGCCGAGACGATCTGTCATGAGGGCATGAGTATCCGGTGGCGGCCGAATCGTCCATGGGCTTGCACTGATCTTTGATCGCGGCGATGGCCGCGCCGGAGGCCCGGAGGCTTCGGGATTGACAAAGAGCCTTGCTGTTTCTGCAATGGTGCCATGAACGACGAACCAGCGCTCGATTCCGTCCTCGACGAGGTGGGTCCCCGTCTCCGCAGTATCCGCCGCGACCGTGGGGCCACCCTCGGCGCCCTCTCCGAGGTGACCGGGATCTCTGTCAGCACCCTCTCCCGGCTGGAATCCGGTCAGCGCAAGCCCAGCCTGGAGCTGCTGCTGCCCATCGCCCGTGCGCACCAGGTGCCCCTCGACGAGCTCGTCGGCGCCCCGCCCGTCGGGGATCCGAGGGTGCGGGCGAAGCCGATCGTGCGGCACGGCAGGACCATGCTGCCGCTCACCCGCCAGCCGGGCGGGCTCCAGGCGTACAAGGTCGTGCAGGAGCCGGGCACTCAGCAGCCCGACCCCCGGACGCACGAGGGCTACGAGTGGCTGTACGTCCTGTCCGGGAAGCTCCGGCTGGTGCTCGGCGAGCACGACGTGGTGCTCGGAGCCGGCGAGGCAGCGGAGTTCGACACCCGAGTCCCGCACTGGTTCGGGCCTGCCGGCGGGGAGAGTGTGGAGTTCCTGAGCCTGTTCGGGCCGCAGGGCGAGCGTATGCACGTCCGGGCGAGGCCGAAGCAGAGCTGAAGCCCCCCGGCGGAAGGAGGGCCGACGCTCCCGGCCGGACGGGGCCGGAGTCCGCGGTGGGCTTGGGCCCGCGCGGCCGGAAGGGGGCTTCCCGAGCGACAAGCGACCGCTTAGTATGCGACCGGAGCGCAGTACTGCCTACGGTTTGTGGAGGCCCGGAAATGCAGGCATGGCGAGTGCACCGGAACGGCGAGCCGAGCGAGGTGATGCGGCTCGAAGAGGTGGACCGGCCCACGCCGGGCGACGGGCAGCTCCTGCTGAAGGTCCGCGCCGCGAACATCAACTTCCCCGACGCGCTGCTGTGCCGCGGCCAGTACCAGGTGCGTCCGCCGCTGCCCTTCACGCCGGGCGTGGAGATCTGCGGCGAGACCGAGGACGGCCGCCGGGTCATAGCCAACCCCGCCCTGCCGGACGGCGGACTCGCGGACTACGTGGTGGCCGACGCCGCTGCCGTGCTGCCCGCCCCCGAGGCGCTCGACGACGCCGAAGCCGCCGCCCTGCACATCGGTTACCAGACCGGCTGGTTCGGGCTGCACCGCCGGGCCGCGCTGCGGGCGGGCGAGACCCTGCTCGTGCACGCGGCCGCGGGCGGTGTCGGCAGCGCCGCCGTCCAGCTCGGCAAGGCCGCCGGCGCCCGGGTGATCGGCGTCGTCGGCGGCGAGGACAAGGCGCGCGTGGCCCGGGAACTCGGGTGCGACGTCGTCGTCGACCGCCGCACCGAGGACATCGTCGCCGCCGTCAAGGAGGCGACCGGTGGCCGGGGCGCCGACGTGATCTACGACCCGGTCGGTGGTGACGCGTACGCCAAGTCCGCGAAGTGCGTCGCCTTCGAGGGCCGCATCCTTGTCGTCGGTTTCGCGAGCGGCACCATCCCGAGCCCCGCGCTCAACCACGCGCTGGTCAAGAACTACTCGATCGTGGGCCTGCACTGGGGCCTGTACAACCAGAAGGACCCGGCCGCGATCCTCGCCTGTCACGAGGAACTGACCAGGCTCGCCGCCGATGGCGCCGTCAAGCCGCTGATCAGTGGACGGGTCGCGATGAAGGACGCCGCCGACGCGGTCCAGCGCGTGGCCGACGGCACCACCACCGGTCGTCTGGTGGTCATTCCGGAAGGAGCCGCCCGATGACGGACGCCGCTGAACTGCGCACTCGTGCCGAGGAGTTGCTGGCCGCACATCCGCCGGCCACCACCGACCGCACCACCTTCCTCAAGGCCCGCTTCGACGCCGGCCTCGCCTGGGTCCACTACCCGAAGGGCCTCGGCGGACTCGACGCGCCGCGTTCTCTTCAGGCCGTCGTGGACGCCGTGCTGAACGCCGCCGACGCGCCGGACAACGACCCGCGCCGTATCGGCATCGGCCTCGGCATGGCCGCCCCGACGATCCTCGCGTACGGCTCCGAGGAGGTGAAGGAGCGCTTCCTGCGGCCGCTGTGGGTCGGCGACGAGGTCTGGTGCCAGCTCTTCAGCGAGCCGGGCGCGGGCTCCGACCTCGCGGCGCTCGGCACCCGCGCCGTGCGCGACGGCGACGACTGGGTGGTGAGCGGACAGAAGGTGTGGACCTCCAGCGCCCATGTGGCGCGCTGGGCCATCCTCATCGCCCGCACCGACCCCGATCTGCCCAAGCACCGCGGCATCACCTACTTCATCTGCGACATGACCGACCCCGGCGTCGAGGTACGTCCGCTGCGCCAGATCACCGGCGAGGCGGAGTTCAACGAGGTCTTCCTCTCCGATGTGCGCATTCCCGACGCCCACCGCCTCGGTGCGGTGGGCGAGGGGTGGAAGGTCGCACAGACGACCCTGATGAACGAGCGCGTCTCCATCGGCGGCAGCCGCATCCCCCGCGAGGGAGGCATGATCGGCCCCGTCACGCGGACCTGGCGCGAGCGTCCCGAACTGCGCACCCACGACCTGCACCAGCGTCTGCTGACCCTGTGGGTCGAGGCGGAGGTCGCCCGCCTCGCCGGCGAACGGCTGCGCCAGCAGCTCGTCGCAGGCCAGCCGGGCCCCGAGGGCAGCGGCATGAAACTCGCCTTCGCCCGGCTCAACCAGGAGATCAGCGGCCTGGAGGTCGAACTGCGCGGCGAAGAGGGCCTGTTGTACGACGACTGGACCATGCGCCGGCCCGAACTGGTCGACTTCACCGGCCGTGACGCCGGCTACCGCTATCTGCGCTCCAAGGGCAACTCGATCGAGGGCGGCACCAGCGAGGTGCTCCTGAACATCGTCGCCGAACGCGTACTCGGGCTGCCGTCCGAGCCGCGCAACGACAAGGACATCGCCTGGAAGGACCTCGCCCGATGACGAAGGCGCCGACGCGGAGCACCCAGCCCGATCTGCTCTACTCCGAGGCCGAGGACGACCTGAGGGCAGCCGTCCGGTCCCTGCTCACCGACCGCGCCGACACCGCGGCGCTGCTGACGCGGGCCGAGGCCGGCACGCCGTACGACGCGGGCCTCTGGAAGGCGCTCGCCGCCGACATGGGCGCCGCGGGGCTGCTCGTTCCGGAGAAGCTGGGCGGCCAGGGCGCGAGTCACCGTGAGGCGGCCGTGGTGCTCGAAGAACTCGGCCGCCAGGTGACTCCCGCGCCGTATCTGACCAGTTCGGTCATCGCGACCGAGGTGCTTCTCGCGCTCGACACGGAAACGCCGGAGGTCGCCGACCTGCTGGCCGCGCTGGCGTCCGGCCGCACCGTGGCCGTGCTCGCCGTCCCGCTGTCGGCCTCCCCGTACGGCCCGCTCGCCGCGGGTGGGTCCCGGGTCTCGGGTGTCGCCGACGCGGCGGCCGCCGATGTGTTCCTGGTGCTGCGCTCCGACGGCCTGTACGCGGTCGAGGCCGGGGAAGTGGGCGTCGAGGCGCAGACGCCGCTCGATCTGACGCGGCCACTCGCGGCCGTGACCGTCTCCGGTACCGCGGCGGCCACCCGGCTCGCGGACTCCGACGCCGCGGAGGCGGCGGTCCGCCGTGGACTGCTCGCCGGGGCCGGGTTGTTGGCCTCCGAGCAGCTCGGCGTCGCCGAGTGGTGCTTGGAGGAGACCGTCCGGCACACCCGCGAGCGCCATCAGTTCAACCGGCCGATCGGCTCCTTCCAGGCGCTCAAGCACCGTATGGCGCAGCTGTGGCTGGAGGTCGTCTCGGCGCGCGCCGCGGTCAGGAACGCCGCCGACGCCCTGGCCACCGACAGCCCGGAAGCGGCTCTCGCGGTCGCCGTCGCCCAGGCGTACACCTCCCGGGTCGCGGTGCACGCGGCCGAGGAGTGCGTCCAACTGCACGCGGGCATCGGAATGACCTGGGAACACCCCGCCCATCTCTACCTCAAGCGGGCCAAGTCGGACTCGATCGCCCTCGGTACCGCGGGCAGCCACAAGGACGCTCTGGCCGAACTGGTCGACATCGAGGCTCCCTAGGCCGTCCCCGCACCGCCTTGCGGACCTGTGTGGTCCGCTCCCCTTGGCGTGCTGTTTAATTGCGCATCGTTCGCAATAACAGTGGATCTTCATTAGGGGAGTGGGTCATGTCCGCCCGATCGATACGAGGGCTGGCCGCGGCGACGCTGGCCGCCGCGCTGACCGTCGGCGCGGCGGCCTGCTCCAACCCGGACAGCGGTGCGGCCGGCAAGAACGGCGACGGGGAGTCCGCCGTCGTCGGCATCGCGTACGAGCCCGAGAGCCTCAGCCCGCTGCTGGGTTACGGCAAGGACGGCAACGCGAAGATCTTCGACGGACTGCTGGCCCTCGACCGCGGGATGAACCTCAAGCCCGCACTCGCCGCCGCGCTGCCGAGAATCAGCGAGGACCGGCTGACGTACACCTACAAACTGCGCCGGGGCGTGACGTTCAGCGACGGCAAGCCGTTCGGTGCCAAGGACGTCGTCTTCACCTACCGCACCATCCTGGACAAGAAGACCAACAACGCCTCCAAGTCCGAGCTCGACGCCATCAAGGACGTCAGGGCGACCGGCGAGGACACCGTGGTCTTCACGCTGAAGTACCCCTACGCGCCCTTCGCCGAGCGCACCGTCCTGCCCATCGTTCCCGAGCACGTCGTGGCCGGACAGGACGTCAACACCGGCCCGTTCACCACCAAGCCGATCGGCACCGGGCCGTACGTCCTCACCGGATGGTCCAAGGGCGAGAAGATCAGCCTCAAGGCGAACCCCCACTACTGGGGCGGCGAGCCGAAGGTGAAGAAGTTCACCATGGCGATCATCAAGGACGACGACGTCCGCGCCACGCGACTGCGCGCGGGCGACCTCGACGGCGCGATCCTGCCGCCCAACCTCGCCAAGGGCTTCAAGGGCGACGGGGCGAAGAAGACCTACGCGGCCACGACGTACGACTACCGGACCGTCACGCTGCCGACCCACAACAAGGTCGCCGGAGACACCGCGATCCGTCGGGCGCTCGATGTCGCCGTCGACCGGCAGACCATGGTCGACAAGATCCTCGAGGGTGCCGGCAAGCCCGCCTACGGCCCCGTCCCCACCGGCAGCGAGTGGTTCACCCAGGGCACCGAGCGCCCATACGACCTGGCCCGGGCGAAGAAGATCCTCGACGACGCCGGCTGGAAGCCCGGCAAGAGCGGGATCCGCGAGAAGAACGGCGTGCGGGCCGCGTTCCCGCTCTGGTACCTCGCCGGTGACAAACTCCGCCAGGAACACGCCCTCGCCTACGCCTCCGACGCCAAGAAGGCCGGCATCGCCGTCACCACGCAGGCCGGCACCTGGGAGGTCATCGAGCCGCGGATGAAGGACGACGCGGTCCTCGCCGGCGGCGGAGCCCCGGCGGACCCCGACTTCGACCAGTACCTGCTGCTGACGTCCTCGTTCGGCGGCGACGGCTTCAACAACATGGCCCGCTACGACAACCCGGCCGTCGACGCGGCCCTGGTCGAAGGCCGCAAGAGCGGCGACAGGACCGTGCGCAAGGCGGCCTACGACACCGTTCAGCGCGAACTGGTGAAGAACCCCGGCTACACCTTCCTCACCCACATCGACCACCTCTACGTCGTCGCCGACCGCTGGGACGGACTGACCACCCAGGTCGAGCCGCACGACCACGGGCTCGCCTCCGGCCCCTGGTGGAACGTCGAGGACTGGACCCCGAAGCAGTGACCCGCCGCCTTCCCTGGGAGGCGATGGCGCGGATGGCGGGGCGGCGGGCACTGTTCGCCGCCCCCGTGCTCCTGGTCGTGACCTTCGGTGTCTTCGCCGTCGCCGCCGCATCTCCCTTCGACCCCGTCAAGGCGTACACCGGCACCGCCGGACTGACCGCCACCCAGGAGAACCTGGACCAGATCCGCGCCAATCTCGGTGTCGACCAGCCCCTCGTCACCCGCTGGTGGAACTGGCTGATGTCCGCGCTCCAGGGCGACCTGGGGAACTCCAGCGTCCTGCGCAGGCCCGTCGCCGAGGTCGTCGGCGAGCGGATCGGCTGGTCGGCGCTCCTCGCCGTCACCGCGTTCGCCGTCGCCATCCTGCTCGGCACGGCACTGGGCGTGCTGGCCGCCCGCCGCCGCGGCGGCTGGCTGGACCGCTGCGTCAGCTCGGCCGCCTACACCCTCGAAGCGGCACCCGCCTTCTGGCTCGGACTGCTCGCCATCTGGTTCTTCGCTCTCGAACTGGGCGTCCTCCCGGCCGGCGGACTCACCGACACCGCCAGCGACGTCGTCACCTTCGGCCAGGTCGCCTCGCACCTGGTCCTGCCCGCGGCCGTCCTCGGCATCTCCCAACTGCCGTGGTTCTTCCTGTACGTACGCCAAGGGGTCGCCGACGCGCTCGACGAGGACCCGGTGCGCGGGGCCCGCGCCCGCGGACTCGGCGAGCCGACCGTCCTGCTCGGTCACGCCCTGCGGTCCGGCATGCTGCCGATGCTCACCCTCATCGGCTCGCGCGTGCCCGAACTCATCACGGGCGCGCTGCTCGTGGAGACGGTCTTCAGCTGGCCCGGCATCGCCGCCGCCACTGTCCAGGCAGCGACCTCGGTCGACTTCCCGCTGCTGGCCGCGCTCACGGTCCTCGCCACCGCTGCCGTGCTCGCCGGCAACCTCCTGTCCGACGTGCTGTACGGACTCGCCGACCCGAGAGTGGGCTTCGATGGCTGAGGCAGTGTGGCGCAGTCGCGGGCGCACCCGGCGCTCCACCCGCACCGTCCGGGTCTCCGTGTCCGCCGTCGTGGTGGCCGCGGTCGTCCTCGCGGTGCTGGTCGTGCCGCCGATCGCGCAGCTCGACGAGCAGGCGGTCGATCTGTCGATGAAGCTGCAACCGCCGTCGCTCGCCCACCCCTTCGGCACCGACGACGTGGGCCGCGACCTGTTGCTGCGGTGCGTCTACGGACTGCGGATCTCGCTGCTCGTGGGCGTCGTCGCGGCGCTGGTCGCCACCGTGATCGGCACCCTGGTGGGCTCCGCCGCCGCGGCCTTCGGCGGCTGGACCGACCGGCTGGTGATGCGGCTCGTGGACACGTTCGCGTCCGTGCCCCATCTGCTCCTCGGCATCTTCATCGTGGCGATGTTCCGCCCCGGGGTCTGGCCGGTGATCGTGTCCGTCGCGCTCACCCACTGGCTGTCCACCGCCCGTATCGTCCGTTCGGAAGTGCTGTCCCTGCGCTCCCGGCCGTACATCGACGCGGCGATCTCCGGCGGTGCCTCACGATGGCGCGTCACCGCCCGGCACTTGCTGCCGGGAGTGCTGCCGCAGGCCGGTCTCGCGGCCGTCCTGATGGTCCCGCACGCCATGTGGCACGAATCCGCGCTCTCCTTCCTCGGGCTCGGACTGCCGGCCCACGAGGCGAGCCTCGGCAACCTCGTCCAGTCCGCCCGCGGTTCCCTCCTCGCCGGCGACTGGTGGCCCACCCTCTTCCCCGGGCTGTTCCTGATCGTCCCGACGCTCGCCGTGGCGGGCCTCGCGGGCGCCTGGCGGGAGCGGATCAACCCGCGCCGGCGATCGGAGCTGATGCTGTGACCGTCCTGTCCGTACGGGACCTGTCCGTACGCTTCCGGATGCGCGGCGGCCGGCACATCGCGGCCGTCACCGGAGCGACCTTCGACCTCGCCGCGGGGGAGTGCCTGGCCCTCGTCGGCGAGAGCGGCTGCGGCAAGTCCGTGCTCGCCTCCGCCCTGCTCGGCCTGCTGCCGGGCAACGCCCAGACCGCCGGCACCGCGACCGTCGACGGTGTCGAACTGCTCGGTGCCGACGAGCGGACCCTCGCCCGTACGGTGCGCGGGCGCAGGATCGGCCTCGTCCCGCAGAGCCCGGCCGCCCATCTCACCCCGGTCCGTACCGTCGGAGCACAGGTGTCGGAGACGGTGCGCGCGCTCACCGGCACACCGCGCGGCGAACTGCGCAAGGCCGCCGTCGCCGCGGCCGAGCGAGCCGCCTTTCCGGCCGGACACCTCGACCGCTACCCGCACGAGCTGTCCGGCGGCCTCGCCCAGCGGGCCGCGACGGCGCTCGCTCTCGTCGGCGACGCGCCCCTGCTCCTCGCCGACGAGCCGACCACCGGACTCGACCGCGACCTGGTGAACCGCACGGCCGACGAACTCCGCCGCCACACCGACGAGGGGCGCGCCCTGCTGATGATCACCCACGATCTGGCGGCGGCGGAGCGTATCGCCGACCGGGTCGCCGTGATGTACGCCGGGAGGATCGTCGAACTCGCGGACGCCGGCGCCTTCTTCGGCAGCCCCGGACCCCGCCACCCCTACGCCCGAGGGCTGCTCGCCGCGCTCCCCGAACGGGACTTCGTCCCCGTCCCCGGGCTGCCGCCGGAGCTGGGTGACCTGCCGACCGGGTGCGCCTTCGCCCCGCGCTGCGAGCGCGTGAGCGAACGCTGCGGGACACAGCCCGTTCCTGACGGGGGAGTCGCGTGCCACCACCCCGTGAACGCCCCCGACGACCGGGAGCCCGCCCGTGTTTGAACTGCAGGAGATCACCGCCGGGTACGACCGCGGCCGCCCCGTCGTACGCGACGCCTCGCTCACCCTCGCGCCCGGTGAGGCGGTCGGTCTCCTCGGCCCCAGCGGTTGCGGCAAGTCCACCCTCGCCCGCGTGGCCGCACTGCTCCACCGGCCCTGCAGCGGCCGCGTGGTCATCGACGGCGAGGCCGCCCGCGGCTGGCGGCACACCGCCCCACGGGCCCAGCGCACCGCCATCGGCGTGGTCTTCCAGCAGCCGAGGCTCTCCGCCGACCCCCGGCTGCCGCTGCGCGACCTGATCGCCGAACCGCTGCGGGCGACCGGCAGACGCGACGAAGCCGTCCGGCGGACCCGGGAACTGGCCGACCGGGTGGGACTCACCGGGGAACTGCTGGGCCGGCGACCGCACGAGGTCAGTGACGGTCAGCTGCAACGCGCGTGTCTCGCCCGGGCGTTGGTGCTCGAACCGCGCTGGCTGATCTGCGACGAGATGACCGCCATGCTCGACGCCTCGACAACGGCCGCGCTGGTGGCGGTCGTCGAGCACTACCGCCGTGAACAGGGCGCCGGCCTCCTCGCCGTCGGCCACGACCGGACCCTGCTGGAGCGCTGGTGCGACCGGACGGTGCACTGGTCCGAGGCATGGACCCACTGAGCCGCGCCAGGCGGTGCGCCCGGCACGGTCACCAGGTGACGGATGGCCGAACTCTTGGTGCAGCACTGCCGATCAGCGACGGGCCGGGCTGATACTCGGGTGTCCCTCCCGACCCCACGAGCCCGGAGGCACCACTGTGCTGACCACCCGTCGCAGAGCCGTCACGACCCTCGCCGCCGCGCTGGCCGGCGCCGTCGCCGTACCCGCCGCCGCGCAGGCGGCGGAGAACCACGGTGGGCGGCACCGCCCGCGGCCGCTGCGGCAGGCGCACGCCCACAACGACTACCTGCACGAACGGCCGCTCCACGATGCCCTGTCGCATGGATTCACCAGCCTGGAGGCCGACATCTTCCTGGTGAACGGCGAACTGCTCGTCGCGCACACCCCGGAGGAGCTCGACCCCACCCGCACTCTGCGTTCGCTCTACCTCGACCCGCTGATGGCGCGCGTGCGAGCCAACCACGGCTCGGTGTACCGCGGTTACGACAAGCCGGTGCAGCTGCTGGTCGACATCAAGACCGACGGCGTCGCCTGCTACCTCGAACTCGACCGCCAACTGCGGCGCTTCAGCCGGATGCTGACCGCCTACACGCACGGCCGGGTCCGCCCGGGCGCCGTCACCCCGGTCGTCTCCGGGGACCGCGCGGCGCGCGTGCCCATGGAGGCCCAGCGGCAGCGGTACGCGTTCTACGACGGCCGGCTCGACGACCTCGGCACCGCCGCGCCCGCCTCCTTCATCCCGCTGATCTCCAGCAACTGGACATCGAGTTTCACCTGGCAGGGCATCGGCCCCTTCCCCGCGGCCGAACGCGGCACGCTGCACTCGCTCGTCTCGGCGGCCCACGACCGTGGTCAGCGCGTCCGCTTCTGGGCCACACCCGATGTGCCCGGCCCGGCCCGCGACGCCGTCTGGTCCGAGCTGCTCGCCGCGGGCGTCGACCACCTCAACTCGGACGATCTGGCGGGCCTCGAAACCTTTCTGCGCAGGCGCGGCCGGTAGCCGGACGCTCCCGCAGACTGCACCCGTACGGCGGACACGCCAGTCGGCCGTACGGGCCCTCCGCTGCGCCAGACTGACGGCCGAATGCCGCGGATCCGGCGCGGCGGAGGAGGTTGACGATGGCTGTGTCGATTTCGGTCGTACTGCTTCTGGTGGTCCTCGCGGTGATCTTTCTGCGCAACGGCGGACTCAAGCTCTCGCACGCGATCGTGTGCTGCCTGCTCGGCTTCTTCCTCGCGGGCACGAGCATGGCGCCGACGATCAGCGAGGGCGTCGCCGCCACGGCCGAGGTCGTCAGCAGTCTGCGGCCCTGAACCGGCCCCGAAGCCGCCGGCGCACCCGCGCGGTCAGGCGCCGACGAGATGTGACCGGATCAGGAACCGCACCCCCTCCGGGGCCTCCAGCGAGAATCCGCTGCCGCGGCCCTCGACGACATCGACGACGAGCCGTGTGTGGCTCCACCGTTCGTACTGGCTCCTGGAGATCCAGAACGAGATGTCCTCCTCGACGCCCTCCACCCGGAGGTCCGCGAGAAGGATGTCGGAGGACCCCGTACGGAACTCTCCCTGCGGGTAGCACATGGGGGCGCTGCCGTCGCAGCAGCCGCCCGACTGGTGAAACATCAGCGGTCCGTGCATGCCCCGCAGTCGCCGCAGCAGATCGGCGGCGGCCGGGGTCAGCTCCACGCGCGGGGTCTCGGTCATGAGCCGAGCGAAGCACGGGAGAGGTTGCAATCCCGTTGCAGGACGCCCGGCTGATCCTTCGGACGGCAACCAGGGTTGTCATACCTGTGGAATCCAGCCATACCACTGGTGCAGGATGGTCCGCGCCTGCATCGTTGGTGATCCTCTCCCGCCCGGCGGGGGAGCGCCCGCCGGATGCGGCCTCCGCCTGGCCGGAGGGACGATGGGAGGGTCCCTGGAGGGGCACACTGATGCCGAGGCCCGGAGTGGGTACAGAGCGCCTCAAGAGGTGACGACAGGCGGACGGAGGTCGTGGGATGCGCGCTGCGGAGCCTTCCCCTGACCCGGTGGAGGGGGCTGTGCGTCCCGGGAGCATCACGTCCGAGTCCGGCGGCCTGATGGATGTCCTGAACGTCGCCGCCATCATGCTGGACGCCGAGGGCAAGATCGCGCTGTGGAGCCCGCAGGCGGAGAAGCTCTTCGGGTACAGCGCCGAGGAGGCCCTGGGGCGGCCCGCCGCCCGGGTCATGGTGCACGAGCAGCACCATGAGCTGGTGCAACGGCTGTTTGCCGAGGTCATGGGCGGTGAGGGGAACTGGGCGGGAGTCTTTCCCGTACGCCACAAGGACGGCACGTCCCTGCTGGTGGAATTCCGCAACATGCGGCTGGAGGACGACCGCAAGCACCTCTACGCCCTGGGGCTGGCCACCGAGCAGTCCACGTTGCGGCAGGTGGAGCGGGATCTCGCGCTGTCGACCCGGCTCATCGCCCAGTCCCCGATCGGCCTCGCCGTCGTCGACTCGGAGCTCCGGTACATCACCGTGAATCCGGCCCTGGAGCGCATCAACGGTCTCGCCGCCCACGAGCATGTGGGACGGCACGTCCGGGAGGCCCTGCCGTTCCTGGACACCGTGTCCATAGAGGCCGATATGCACGAGGTACTCGCCACGGGTGTCCCCATCCTCGACCGCGAGTCCGTCGGACACACCCCGGCCGATCCCGAACACCAGCACGCCTGGTCCGTCTCCTTCTACCGCCTGGAGTCCTCGAACGGGCGTGTGCTCGGACTCGCCGTGTCCGTCGTGGACGTCACCGAGCGTCATCGGGCCACCAGCGAGGTGGCCGCTGCCCGCCGGCGCCTCACTCTTGTGGCCGATGCCTCCATGAGGATCGGCACCACCCTCGACCTCGACCGGACCGCGCGGGAACTCGCCGAGGTCTCGGTGCCCGATCTCGCCGACGTGGCGGCGGTGGACGTGCTCGACAGCGCCCTGAACGGCCGCTCGGGGGGCGTGGTGCACGACGGCCCCGCGACCTTCCGCGCGCTGGCCGTGGCCGCGGCCTTCTCCACCGACGCCATACGCGCCGCCGACCAGCCCGGCGAGGTCGCCCGCTACGAGGTCGACCGGCTGGTCACCCACTGCGTGAACACGGGCCGCCCGGTCCGCGTGTCCCATGTGGACGAGGACGATCTGCGGCGGATCGCGCGCAGTCCCGAAGCCGCCGAACTGCTGGCCGCCGCGGGTGTGCACTCCTACATGGCCGTGCCCCTGATCGCCCGCGGTGAGGTCCTCGGCGCCCTCGACCTGAAGCGCACCCGCAACCCCGAACCGTTCAACGCCGACGACGAACTCCTCGCGGGGGAGCTGGCCGCGCGGGCCGCCGTCTGCATCGACAACGCACGCTGGCACCGGCAGGTGCGCAACACCGCGCTCACCCTCCAGCGCAGCCTGCTGCCGCAGCAGCCGTCGGACCAGCCCGGTCTGGAGATCGCCAACCGCTACGAGCCCGCGCAGGCCGCAAGCGAGGTGGGCGGCGACTGGTTCGACGTCATCCCGCTGAGCGGCGAGAAGACCGCGCTCGTCGTCGGCGATGTGATGGGCAGCGGTATCCATGCCGCCGTCACCATGGGCCAGCTCCGTACCGCCACCCGCACCCTGGCCGAACTCGACCTCGCACCCGACGAGGTGCTGCGCCACCTCGACCGCATCACCGACCGGATGGGCCAGACCATCACCACCTGCGTGTACGCGGTCTACGACCCCCACCAGGCCCAGTGCCTCATCTCCACCGCCGGACATCTGCCACCGGTTCTGGCCCGTCCCGGCCGGGCGCCCGAACTGCTCGACCTGCCCACCGGCGTACCGCTCGGCGTCGGCGGCTTCCCCTACCGCACCACCACCTTCGACCTGCGCCCGGGTGACGAGCTCGTCCTCTACACGGATGGTCTGGTGGAGACCCGGGACGAGGCCATCGACGTCCGGCTCGACCTCCTCCTGTCGCTCCTCGGCGCGCCCGAACGATCCCTGGACGCCACCTGCGAAGTGCTGCTGCAGACGCTGCGGCAGCCGGGGGACCACGACGACGTGGCGCTCCTCATCGCCCGCGCCCGCACCCATCCCTGACAGAGCCGCCGCGGCCGACGGCCTCGACACAACAGCCGCGCCCGCTCTGCCGGACCCCATCACCGCGCCCGCTCTGCCGGACCCCATCACCGCGCCCGCTCCGCCGGATACAGCAACCGCACCCGCCGTACCCGGCGGAGGCGTCGCGCCCGCCCCGCCACCGTCAGGCGCACGGCCGCCCCGGACGTGCCCCGCGGCTCACCGCCCCCTACCGTTCACCCTGTGAGTGATCGCCTGAACACGCAGCCGGACCTGCGCCGCGGCGGCTACCTCCGGGCCGCCGGGATCTTCGCGGTGTGCATGGCGGGTACCACACTCCCCACCCCGCTCTACGGCCTCTATCAGCAGGAGATCGGCTTCTCGGAGCTGATCGTGACGGTCGTCTTCGCCGTCTACGCCTTCGGCGTCATCGGAGTCCTCCTGCTCGCGGGCAACATCTCCGACACCGTCGGCCGCAGACCCGTCCTGTTGTGCGGTCTCGTCCTGGCCGCGCTCAGCGCGGTGTGCTTCCTGGGCGAGAGCGGACTGCCCCTGCTCTTCCTCGGCCGGTTCCTGTCCGGGCTGTCCGCCGGTCTGTTCACCGGTGCCGCGACCGCCTTCGTCATGGAATGCGCACCGCCGGGCAAGGAGGGCAGAGCCGCCTTCGCCTCGACCGCGGCCAACATCGGCGGACTGGGCTGCGGTCCGCTGCTGGCGGGACTGCTCGCCGAGTACGCGCCGTGGCCCCTGAAGCTCCCCTTCCTCGTCCATCTCGCCCTGGTCGCCGTGTCGTTCGTGGTTCTCTGGTTCCTCCCCGAGACCGTGCGCGGGCCGAAGCCGCTGCGTGTCGCCCGACCGGAGCGGCCCAGCCTGCCGCCCCGGGTGCGCGCCGTGTTCGTACCGGCCGGCCTCGCCGCGTTCGTCGGCTTCTCGCTGCTCGGCGTGTTCACCTCGGTGAGCCCCGCGTTCCTCGCTCAGAGCCTCGGTGTGGAGAACCTCGCGGTCGTCGGGCTCATCGTCTTCCTGGCCTTCTTCGCCTCCACCGCCGGACAGTTGCTGGTGCCGCGGCTCGGTGTGGCCCGGGCGCTGCCGGTCGGCTGTTTCACTCTCATCGCCGGGCTCGCCCTGCTGGCCGGCGCCCTGGCCTCGGACCTGCTGGCGCTCGTGGTCCTCAGCGCGCTGGTCGGGGGAGCGGGCCAGGGGCTCGCATTCAGAGGCGCCGTCGCCTCGGTCGCGAGCGCGGCTCCCGAGGAGCACCGGGCCGGGGTCATCTCCTCGCTGTTCGTGGTCGCCTACACGGGCATCTCGATTCCCGTCATCGGCATCGGCGTCCTCGCCGAACCGCTCGGCCTGGAGGACGCGGGCCTGGTCTTCATCTGCTGCATGGTGCTGCTCGCCGGATCCGCCGGCGTCTATCTGCTCCGCCCTCCGGCGGACCGCGCACGCGTCTGACGAGCCGGGAGCCGTCGTATGGCACATGACACGGACCCGTGGCTCACGGAGCCGCACCATCTGTTCGCCTCGGCCCCGGTGCTGCTCCTGACCCTGGCGACCGGCGCCGTCGACGCCATCAGCTTTCTCGCCCTCGGGGGCGTCTTCACCAGCGTCATGACGGCGAACCTGGCCCTCCTCGGCCTCTCCGTCGGAAGCTGGGAGCTTCCGCTGGCAGGCCACTCGCTGCTGGCGATCGCGGGCTACGTCTGCGGTGTGCTCATCGGGAGCCGTATCACCGTGCGCAGCTCCGGTGCGCGGTGGACCGGTGCCCGCTGCGCGCTGCTCGTGGAGACCGTCGTCCTGTGCGGCGCGACCGTCGCCTGGGCGCTGTGGAGCGGCGCCCCGCACAGCGGCGGCAGGCTCGCCCTGCTCACCGTCATGTCCGTGGCGATGGGAGCGCAGGGCGGGGCCGTGCGCGCCGCCGGGGCACCCGGGCTGTCGACGACCTATCTCACCGGCGCTCTGACGGGTGCGCTGACGAGCCTCATGACCACCGGCCGGCTCCAGTGGGACAACGCGGTCCTCGTCGTCTTCCTGATGGCGGGCGCGGCGCTGGGCGGGCTGATGCTCACTCAGGCCCGGCCCGCGGCCGTCGGTTTGCCGACGGCTCTGGTGGCGGCCGCACTGGTCCTTTCCTTCGTCGTCTCGCCGCCGCGGCGCACCTGAAGGGAAACAGGTCTCTTTCTCGCTGCGCGGGGCACACGGTCCTCACCGATTCGAGGGGAGAACCTCCATGCTTGGCATCGCAGCAGCTGTGCTGTTCTTCATCGCGTTCCTCATCAACGCGGCGGAGATCTCGACGAACGACACGTTCACCGCCACCAACATCATGCTCATCGGCCTGATGTTGCTGGGTCTTCAGGTGGCGGGGATAGGAAGCAGCTGGTCGACGCGCAGCCGCAGACGTTGACCTGAGTCAGTGCCAGGAAGGGGGCGGACCGGAGCACCGGTCCGCCCCCTTCCTGTGCGCTCCGGACCGGCGGCAGACCGGAAGGTGTACAGGGCACGACAGCCGGATGACGGACATCGGTTTTCAGCGCCGATACGGGGTTACCCGAGCCCCATGACTGAATCGAACAAGCGAGTAGCCACAGCGTCGAAGAACGAACACGTCAATGCCGCGCGAGCTGCGGGCGGGCGGGCCAAGCAGGCTTCGTCCCGGGCCGCGGACGCCGCGTCGGAAGGTGCGAACGAGGCGGGGAACGCCACGGCGTCGGCCCTCGCGGGCGCCGGGAAGTCGGTCACCACGACTCTGGGGTCGGCCTCCAAGACGGTGGGCAGTGCGGCCGGTACGGCGACGAAGGCGGTGGGCGCGGCAGCCGGTACGGCCTGGCTGTTCATGAAGGCCCGCACCCTGCTCGTCGCGGGCGGTGGCGCGAGCGCCGTCGCGGTGGGCGCGGCGGCCTTCGCGGTCGGCCGGCGTTCCGCACGACGCGGTTTCGGCCCCGTGACCCGTGCGACCGGTGGCCGTATCTGACGTCTCCGCACGCGGCAATCCGCGTCGGCCTCGTACCGTGCACCGGGGACGAGGCCGGCGCGGGTTCCCGCGCGTGGCGAAGCCGATCCGCTCCGCGGAGATATGAGAGCGTGCGACGCGTGCACATTGATCTGAGCAGCCGGACGGCGGTCGTCACCGGATCGTCCCAGGGCATCGGACTCGCCATCGCCACGGGCCTCGCACGGGCGGGTGCGAGAACCGTTCTCACCGGGCGGGGCGAAGAGCGTCTGCGGCAGGCCGCGGGCAGCCTGATCGAGGCGGTGCCGGCGGCCGACGTGGCGACCGTGACCTGCGACCTGACCACCGAGGAGGGCGCCGGGCTGCTGGGCGAGGCCGTCCCCGACGCCGACATCCTCGTCAACAACCTCGGCATCTTCGGCCCCACCGACGCCCTGGACATCACCGACGACCAGTGGCGCGAGTACTTCGAGACCAACGTCCTCAGCGCCGTGCGCCTCATCCGCGCCTATCTGCCCGGGATGAAGGAGCGCGGCTGGGGCCGGGTCCTGAACATCGCCAGCGACTCCGCGCTCGTCGTTCCGGTCGAGATGATCCACTACGGCATGTCCAAGACGGCCCTGCTGGCCGTCTCGCGCGGCTTCGCCAAGGACGCGTCGGGCGCCGGTGTCACGGTGAACTCCGTCATCGCGGGACCCACCCACACTCCGGGTGTGGAGGACTTCGTGTACGAGCTGGTGGGCCGGGACAGACCCTGGGACGAGGCGCAGCGCGAGTTCATGCGGCTGCACCGTCCACAGTCCCTGCTGGGGCGGCTGATCGAGCCCGAGGAGATCGCCAACCTGGTCGTCTACCTCAGCTCCCCGCAGGCGTCGGCGACCACCGGCGCGGCTGTCAGGGTCGACGGCGGGTACGTCGACTCCATCGTCCCCTGACCGACCCCTTGGACACCCCGTGCCGCACGCGCATCCGGGATGATCCCGGACGCGCGGCGCGTTGAACAACTGCCCAGAGACCAGACCTTGACCGACGACGGGATGGATGCCATGCCTCTTGAGGGTGAGTACGAGCCGAGCCCGGAGAAGTGGGTGCGTGACCAGGTGGAGCTCTTCGAGAGCTCCGGGGGCTCCAAGGGCACGACGCTGCGAGGGATGCCGGTCATCATCCTGACCACTCGCGGCGCCAAGAGCGGCAAGATCCGCAAGTCCCCGCTGATGCGGGTGGAGCACGAGGGCGAGTACGCCGTGGTCGCCTCGCTGGGCGGGGCGCCGAAGCACCCTGTCTGGTACCACAACGTGGTGGCCGATCCCCGGGTGGAGCTTCAGGACGGCGCCGTGCGCCAGGACATGACGGCTCGTGAGGTGACCGGCGAGGAGAAGGCCGTGTGGTGGGCCCGCGCGGTCGAGGCGTACCCGGACTACGCGGATTACCAGAAGAAGACGGACCGGGAGATCCCCGTCTTCGTGCTGGAGCGGGTGCCCGAGCGCCACTGACGGCCCGTCCGAAGGCCGTCAGTGGCGCACGCGCACCCGCCCAGGGGTGTCGGTCTATTCGACCTTGGCCCAGTCGAGCGTGCGCTCGACGGCCTTCTTCCAGCCCGCGTAGCCCTCCGCCCGCTGGTCCTCGGACCACTGCGGCTCCCAGCGCTTCGACTCCTGCCAGTGGGTGCGCAGTTCGTCGGTGTCGCGCCAGAAGCCGGTGGCCAGGCCGGCCGCGTAGGCGGCGCCGAGCGCGGTGGTCTCGGCGACGACCGGACGGCTGACCGGTACGCCGAGGACATCGGCCTGGATCTGCATGCACAGGTCGTTGGCGGTCACACCGCCGTCGACCTTGAGCACGTCGAGGTGGACGCCGGAGTCCTGCTCCATGGCTTCCACCACGTCGCGGCTCTGGTAGCAGATGGCTTCGAGCGTCGCCCGCGCCAGATGCCCGTTGTCGTTGTACCGGGCGAGGCCGACGATCGCGCCGCGGGCGTCGGAACGCCAGTACGGGGCGAACAGGCCGGAGAAGGCGGGGACGAAGTACATCCCGCCGTTGTCCTCGACCGTGCGGGCCAGTGTCTCGCTCTCGGCGGCCGTCTTGACGATCTTCATCTGGTCGCGCAGCCACTGGACCGCGGAACCGGTGACCGCGATGGAGCCCTCCAGGGCGTAGACCGCAGGGCTGTCGCCGAACTGGTACGCCACCGTGGTGAGCAGGCCGTGCTCCGAACGCACCAGCTCCGTACCGGTGTTCAGCACCAGGAAGTTGCCGGTGCCGTAGGTGTTCTTGGCCTCACCCGGCGAGTAGCAGACCTGGCCGACGGTCGCCGCCTGCTGGTCGCCGAGCACGCCCGCGATGGGGATGGCCTCACGCAGGGGCCGCGAGGTACGTGTCTCGCCGTAGGCATCCGCGCTGGAGGACGGCTTGATGCTCGGCAGCATCGACCGCGGGATGTCGAAGAATCCCAGCAGTTCGTCGTCCCAGTCCAGCGTCTCGAGGTTCATCAGCATGGTGCGGCTGGCGTTGGTCACGTCCGTGGCGTGGATGCCGCCGTCGGGGCCGCCGGTGAGGTTCCACAGCACCCAGGCGTCGGTGTTGCCGAAGATGGCGTGGCCCTGATCCGCGGCTTCACGGACGCCGTCGACGTTCTCCAGGATCCACTGGATCTTGCCGCCGGAGAAGTACGTCGCGGGCGGCAGACCCGCCTTGCGGCGGATGACGTCACCCTTGCCCGAGCGCTCCAGGGCGGCGGCGATGGAGTCGGTACGGGTGTCCTGCCAGACGATCGCGTTGTAGTAGGGGCGGCCGTTGCGCGGGTCCCAGACGACGGTCGTCTCCCGCTGGTTGGTGATACCGATCGCCGCCAGGTCGGCCGGCGACAGATTTCCGTGCCGGAGGGCGTTCTGGATCACCGAGTTGGTGCGCTCCCAGATCTCGACGGGGTCGTGCTCGACCCACCCCGATCGGGGAAGGATCTGCTCGTGCTCCAGTTGATGCTTCGCCACTTCGTTTCCGGCGTGGTCGAAGATCATGAAACGGGTGCTGGTGGTTCCCTGATCCACCGCGCCGACGAAGTCCGCCATGGCCGTGCCGCCTCTCCTGTCGGATGGGCTGGGGTTTGGCCTCCGCGTGGTGCGCGGAGGGCTCGGTCAGCCTTCCGGGGCCGGAACGCGTCCGGGAAATCGCCCAGCCATGGGAGCCTGCTTCCGCCGGTTCGGGACCGGTCGTCGACTGCCCGGGTTGTCCAGAAAACAGCGTAGAACGGACCGCGGTGATCCGCGCGCGATGGGATGCGGTCCCGCCCTGTGCGGGGGTGCGCGGATGGTGCCTGACCGGAAAGGCGCAGGTCAGGTGCTTCTCGCGGGAGGTCCTGCACGGCGAGGGCTGTGGCGGTCCGTGCGCTCGACGGCCTCACGGATGTGGGTTCACGCGGGAAGCGTGTGGCTCGTTGTCGTGCGGAGGGTGTTCGGGAAGCTGAGAGTCCGGTACACCGAGACGCCTCCTGCCAGTTCCGTGCACGCCCGCGCCGCGGCGGTGGCGCGATGCGGGCACGCGGGGTCCGCGGCGTCCAGCAGTACGCCCAGCGTCGTGCCGCTGTGGCCCACGGCGACGCCCAGTCCGCCGACCTCGCGGCAGATCTCCCGCATGCGCTCCAACGACCGTTTGTGCCGCAGGGTTTGGTTCATCAGGGCGCTGCGCGTGGCGACCCGGCCGACCTCGGTCAGGTCGCGGGAGCGGATGGCGCCGGCGAGCCGGTCCAGCAAGCGCGCGTAGTCGTGCCGCTGCGCCGACGTGAACGGCTTGGGAATGCGATTGAAGGCGACCGTGTCGACCGCTCCGCCCTCGTCGATCCCCACCACGGTCATGGCCGGCAGGGAGCCGAGGACGGCGCGCAGGCGCACGCTGCGGTGGTGGAAGGCGACGATGCCCGGGTAGAGCACACCGTCGGTGGGCTCGATGCGCGCCAGGAGTCGCTCGATCCGCGCGGGGGGCATGGCGATGCCCAGCGCCTGCCCCACGGCCCGTGCGGTCGCCACCAGGTCGGCCGATGAGCTGGCGAGCCCCTTGCCCTCCGGGATGACGCTGGTGACGGTCAGTACCCCGCCGGTCGGCACCCCGCTTGCCGGCAGTGGAGCCCGCTCGACGATGGTGCGTGCCAGCCGGAGTGCCTTCTGCTTGTGCGCGGGCCGGACCACCACCTCGCTCATCCGCGGATCCGGGCGGAAGGTGGCTCTCGTCCAGCGCGCGACGGGCAGGGTGACGAGGAAGTCCCCGTCCTTCTCCGGCAGCACGCCCTGGAGCAGCTCGCCGAAGGTCCCGAAGGCGGTCCCCACGCCACTGCCGATCGTCCCTCTCATCGGTCGCGCACGTGGCGGACATCGTCGGACCCCGGCCTCCTGGGTCGGCTTCACGGGACTCCTCCTCGGTGGCGCTCATACGAAAGTGATAATCGTTTCTATCTGAGTCCGGCGCTGCGGGGCAAGCCCGGGGCGTGAGCCGCAATCGGTCTTGACAATCATTTTCAATTAGTGTGATGCTCTCGGCTCGATCCGGTCGTCACCAGGCGACGGGGACACCGACACCGTTCAGACCTACCTGCTCAAGCGGCCTCGGCTCAGAGGCGGCTGACAGGAAGACGGGCATGCACACACACATAGCTGAAGCGATCAAGAAACCCGATCTCATCTCCCTGCGGCCGGACGTGATCTGTCTGCGGTTCGAGACGATGAAGATCTACTCGGCCCTGGGGGCGGTCCGCCATCTCCTGGAGTCGGGTGCCGTCGAACCCGGTGACACGCTGGTCGACAGCTCCAGCGGTATCTACGCACAGGCGCTTGCGCTGGCCTGTCACCGCTACGGAATGAAGTGCCACATCGTGGGATCCACGACGGTGGACCGCACCCTCCGCACGCAGTTGGAGATCCTCGGCGTCACGCTGGAACAGGTCCGGCCGTCGACGAACCTGCGTCTCGACCAGGAACTGCGGGTGCGGCGCATCGCCGAGATCCTGGAGGCGAACCCCTCGTACCACTGGATGCGGCAGTACCACGACTCCATCCACTACCTCGGCTACCGCGATGTCGCCGACACGATCGCCCGGGAGGTCCCCGACGGCCCGCTGGCCCTGGTGGGCGGTGTGGGCTCGGGCGCCTCGACCGGCGCCATCGCCACGTATCTGCGCGAGGCCGGCCGGGACGTGTCACTCGTCGGCGTACAGCCGTTCGGCAGCGTCACCTTCGGCTCGGACCAGGTGTCGGACCCGGACATGATCATTGCCGGGATCGGCAGCGCCATCCCGTTCCGGAACGTCCGGCACGAGCTGTACGACAGGATCCACTGGGTCAACTTCGACTGCGCACTCTCCGGCGCTGTCGAACTCCTGCGGAGCAGCGGCATCTTCGCCGGCCTCTCGGCCGGTGCCGCGTACCTGACCACTCGCTGGGAACGCACCCGGGACGCTTCCCGCACCTATGTCTTCGTCGCGGCCGACACGGGCCACCGCTACGTCGAGAGCGCCTACGCCCGGCATACGGAAGCCCCGGACATCGACACCCTCGAGCCGCACGAGATCACCTCGCTCGACGAGCTGAGACACCCCTGGTCGACGACCTCCTGGTCCGACCTCCCTGTTCCGCACGGGAGTTGAGTACGCCGCATCCCCCTGGCGGCCCGACTCTTCGCACCGCAGCACGTACAACCCCGACGAGAGAATTCGAGATGCCACACCCCATCCCGCGGACGGTCGCGGAACTGACCGACGCCGTACGGTCGGGCGCCCACGGTCCCCACCCCAGGAATCTGACCGTCACCAGCGCCTTCTGGCTCTACCACACCACCCGGCTCGCCGGGGGTGAGGTCACCTACCACAACCACTACCTCGTGCTCCGGGTCGGGCACACTTTCGGCGCCTGCTCCTTCGAAGCCGGTGAACTCGCCCCCGACCTCTGCGAGAACGCCTCCGGCCACACCCTCGACACGCTGCTGCGCCACGAGTCGGCCCCGGTCCGCGTCGCCGCACTCGACGCCTACCTCTCTCACGTGCGGCCGCACCGCGATGCGGCAGACGCCGAACCGGTCGCCCTGCCCGCCGGGACGCCGGAGGCCCGTGCCCGGGCCCGCGACGCCTCCATCGCCGGTCTTCTCGACATCGAGCCGGGCGCGAAGGTGGCCCTCATCGGTGTGGTCAATCCGCTCGTCGCGGCGATACGCGACCGTGGAGGTGTCTGCCTGCCCTGCGACCTCAATCTGCGCACCACCCAGTGGGGCGACCGGGTCGGCGACGACATGACCGAGGTGCTGGGCGAAGCGGACGCCGTAGTGGCGACCGGTATGACCCTGAGCAACGGCACGTTCGACCTGATCCTGGAGCACTGCCGGGAGCAGGGCGTCCCCCTGGTCGTCTACGCGCAGACGGGCAGTGCCGTCGCCCGTGCGTTCCTGTCCGGCGGAGTGACCGCCCTGAACGCCGAGCCCTTCCCCTTCTCGCAGTTCAGCGCCGATCCGACGCTCATGTACCGCTACCGCGCGGGCAATCCGGTGCTCACGGGGGGAGACGGCTCGTGACCACCGACGCCAAGGGGTTCGCGACGGCCCGCGACGCGGAGGAGGAACCGCTGCCGGGCGACCTGAGGATGGCCCGTGCCCTGTGGCCCGTGCTGCTCGCCTCGGCCGTCGGTCTGCTGCCGTTCACCGTTTTCAGCACCTATCTGGTGCCGATCGCGGACGAGGCGGGGAGCAGCGTCGCGGCGATGGGTGGGCTGCGCGGACTCGGCGGCCTGGCAGCCCTGTTGGTCGGCACCGCGCTCGCCCCCTTCATCGACCGGGTACGCAAGGAGTGGGCGGCCGCGGGCGGACTCGTCGCTCTCGGCGCTTCGTCGGCACTCGGCGCGAGCGGGGAATTCGCGTTGCTGGCCGTGTTCTGTCTGCTGGTCGGCGCGAGTACGTCCGTACTGAACCCGGCGCTCACCGCGGCGGCCGCCGACCGTTTCGGCACGGGCAAGGCCGCCGGGCGGGCGGCGACCCTGGTCACGGCGGTGCAGTCGATGACCGCCATGCTCGCTGCGCCGGTCGTGGCGCTGCCCGCCCTTCTCTGGGGCTGGGAGGGAGACCTCCTCGCCGTGACCGCGGCCTCGGTGCTCCTCACCCTCGTCTTCCTCGCACGGTCCGATCCGAAGAGGGCGGAGGAGAGCGGGGATGAGCAACGCCTGAGCTATCTCGCCTCGTTCAAGGCCCTCGCAGCGGTTCGCGGAGCGGTCCCTCTGCTCCTCATCTCCCTGCTCCGCACCGCGGTCTTCATGGGCTACCTCGCCTATCTGGCGGCCTTCTACGACGACCGATTCCGGCTGGAGCCCGGCCTGTTCGCGTTCGTCTGGACACTGAGCGGCGCGTCGTACTTCGTGAGCAACCTCCTCACCGGTCGGATCACGAACTCCGCCGAACCCCGGATCAGTACCGAACGCCTGCTGGCCATCGGTCTCGTCGGTGCGCTGGTGTCGGTGGTCGGCTTCTACTTCACCCACTGGCTGCCGCTCTCCCTCACGCTCACCTCGCTCCACGCGGCGAGCCATGCCGTCGTGGCCGCGTGCGCCGTCAGCCTCCTGGTACGGCGCTGCGGCCCGCTGCGCGGCTCCGCCCTGAGCGTCAACGCCGCCGGTCAGAGCCTCGGGGTCTTCGTCGGCGCGGCCCTGGGCGGCGCCGGTCTCGGCCTGGCGGGCTACCCCGGTATCGCCGCCGCCTTCGGCGCGCTCGTCGTCGCGGCGCTCGGCGCGGCCGTCGTGGTGTCCCGCCGAGGCGCCGAGGAACGGGCGCCGGAGGCGGCCGACACCGCGTAGCCGACGAGCCCCGGCCTCGTACCGCCCGGCCGTCGTCACCGACCACGGACCCTCCCCGAACACGTCTCCTCCTACCGAAAGTGAAGGCCGGCTCCATGCCTCCGCCCGCGATCACCTCACCATCGGCCGGCACCGGTGAAACGGGATCAGCCGACATCCCACCCTCCGCGTCCGCGACGGGGTTCAAGGGCCGACTCGACTCGTCCCACGGTCTGTTGGCGGCCTGCTTCATCCTGCTCGCCGTCCTCCTCGTCTCCGTCGTCGTGGCCGTCGGTCTGGGATCCGCGGTGATCACGCCGGGGGAGACGGCCCGGTATCTGTGGGCGGCTCTCAGCGGCGGACGCATCACGGCGGACGAGGTGACGACGTATCAGATCATCTGGCAGATCCGTACACCGCGGGTGCTGACCGCCGCCCTGGTGGGCGCGGGGCTGAGTGGCGTCGGCGTCGCCATCCAGGCACTGGTGCGCAACGCCCTGGCAGACCCCTTCGTCCTCGGCGTCTCCTCGGGGGCGTCCGTCGGCGCCGTCGGCGTGACGGTCACCGGTGGCCTTGCGGCGCTCGGTGTCTACGCGGTGTCCGCCGGCGCCTTCATCGGCGCTCTGGTGGCGTCGGTCCTGGTCCACGCGGCCGCATCCAGCCGGGGCACGCTCTCGCCGCTGCGCCTGGTCCTGACCGGAGTGGCCATGTCGCTCGGCTTCCAGGCGGTGATGAGCGTGATCATCTACGTCGCCCCGGACAGCGAGGCGACCAGCATGATCCTCCACTGGACGATGGGCAGCTTCGGTTCCGCGAGCTGGGGCTCGCTGCCCGTCGTCTGCGTCGCCGTCCTGCTGGGCCTGACCGTGCTGCACCGTCACGGCCGGGCGCTGGACGTCCTCGCCCTCGGGGACGAGACGGCCGCGAGCCTCGGGATCAGCCCCGACCGGCATCGCAAGGGCCTGCTCGTGATCGTCTCGCTCGTGACGGGGGTGATGGTCGCCGTCAGCGGTGCCATCGCCTTCGTCGGACTGGTCATGCCGCATGTGGTGCGCATGGTCGTCGGGGCCGTCCACGCCCGGGTGCTCGTCGTCGCCCCTCTGGCGGGGGCGATCTTCATGGTGTGGGTCGACCTGGCGTCGCGGACGCTCGTCGCCCCCCGTGAGCTGCCGTTGGGCGTCATCACCGCACTGGTCGGAGTGCCGGTGTTCATCGTGCTCATGCGTCGCAAGAGCTATCTGTTCGGGGGCCGTTGAGATGGATCTGACACTCGACGGACTCTCCGTGGTGACCGACGGGCGGAGCCTGGTGCGCGACCTCTCGCTGCGGGTGGACAGTGGCCGGGTCGTGGGCCTCGTCGGCCCGAACGGCAGCGGCAAGTCCACCGCGCTGCGCTGTGTGTACCGGGCGCTTCGCCCCAGCTCCGGCACGGTGCGGGTGGGCGACGACGATCTCTCCCGTCTCGCGATGCGCCGCAGTGCGCAGACCGTCGCCGCCATGACCCAGGACGGCGCCGTCGACCTCGACTTCACGGTCGGGGAGCTCGTCGCCCTGGGGCGCACGCCCCACCTCCAGGGCAATCAGGCACTCGGCCGACGGGAACGGGAGCTGTGCGAGCGGGTGATGGACCGGCTCGACATCCGGCACCTCGCCCAGCGGGCAGTGCTCACGCTTTCGGGTGGCGAGCGTCAGCGCGTCCTGCTGGCCCGTGCCCTCGTCCAGGAGCCGAAGATCCTCGTACTGGACGAGCCGACCAACCATCTCGACATACGCCACCAGGTCGAGCTGCTCTCGCTCCTGCGCGGCTCAGGACTCACCGTCCTCGTCGTCCTGCACGACCTCAACCTGGCCGCGGCGGCCTGCGATCGCATCGGCGTCCTCTCCGACGGCCGCCTGGTGACGGCGGGTTCACCGGTCGATGTCCTCACCCCGGAACTCGTGGACGAGGTGTTCGGCGTCGAAGCCGGTGTCGTCCCCCACCCGGTCACAGGCGCTCCCCAACTGCTGTATTCGCTCCACTCCTCCTCCAACTCCTTCTTGTGAAAGGCATATCCACCTGATGCGTAGAAAACGATCGTGCGGCGCGGTGTCCCGTGGCACCGCCCTCGGATCCGCGTTCGCTGCCGTCCTGCTGCTCAGCGGCTGCGGAGCCGACGTCGGCACGCACGCCGAGGCGTCCGGGAAGGTCACCGTGAAGCGCTGCGGCGAGCCGGTCGCGTACACCACCCCGCAGCGCGCCGTCGCCTACGAGGGCGGCAGCGCCGACAAGCTGTTCAGCCTCGGCCTGACCGAGCATGTGCACGGCTATGTGATGCCTCCGGCGAACCCGCCGGTGAGCGAGTCCCCCTGGGCGTCCGAGTACGCCGAGGTGAAGATGCTCAGCGACGACCTCCTCAACAAGGAACTGGTGGTGGAGGCCAAGTCCGACTTCGTCGTGGCGGGCTGGAACTCCGGCTTCAAGGACGAGCGGGGCATCACCCCCGAGATCCTGGACAAGCTCGGGATCCAGAGCTTCATGCACACCGAGAGCTGCTTCAACTACCCCGAGTACCCCGAGAAGGTCACCCCGTTCGAGGGGCTCTACACCGACCTCGACCGACTGGGCCGGATCTTCCGGGTCGAGGACAGGGCGGACCAGGTCGTCGCCGGCCTGAAACGCCGCGTCGACGCGGTCGCGGCACAGGCGCCCCAGGGCGCCCCGGTGCCGGTCTTCCTCTACGACTCGGGCACCGACCAGCCCTTCACCGCGGGCAACCAGGTCCCGCCCAACGACATCATCAGGACAGCGGGCGGCAGGAACATCTTCGACGGGCTCGACCAGCGCTGGACCCAGGTGAACTGGGAGGCGGTCGCCGAGGCCGAACCCGAGGTCATCATGATTCTCGACTACGGTGACCAGCCCGCCCAGAAGAAGATCGACTTTCTGAGGAAGTCCCCGCACACGAGGGAGCTGCCCGCGGTCAGGAAGAACAACTTCTTCGTCCTCGACTACAACGAGGGCATCAGCGGGCCGAGGAACATCGACGGCCTGGAGAAGTTCTCGAAGTACGTCCGCACACTCGGCAGTTGATTCCACCTCGGCGGCCGGCCCCGGCGGCCGGTCGCCCGATCGGTGAAGCCGTCAGAGGAGCTGGTCGATGGTGAAGGGGAGGGACCGCAGACGGCGGCCGGTGGCGTGATGGATCGCGTTGCCGATGGCTGCCGCCACGCCGACCAGCCCGATCTCCCCGACACCCTTGGTGCCGACCTCCGTTGCGGGGTCGGGAGGGCCGCAGAAGACGACCTCCATGTCGGGAACATCGGCGTTGACGGGCATCAGGTAGTCGCCGAACGTGGGGTTGGCGATACGGCCGGTGCCCCGGTCGGTCTCGGTCGCCTCGAACATGGCCTGGCTGATGCCGCCGACGGTGCCGCCGACGATCTGACTGGTGGCCGTCTTCTTGTTGAGGATGCGCCCGCCGTCGATGGCGGAGACCACCCGCTTGACGCGGAGCAGGCCGAGCTCGGGGTCGATGCGGATCTCGACGAACTTGGCTCCGAAGGCGCCGGAGGGTGCCATGCCGATCTGCTTCCCGTCGGGCGGGGTGCTGCGACCGTCGGCGCTGACCTCCTCCAGACCGTGGCGGGCGAGGATGTCGGTGCAGGGCTCGCCCTGGTCCGGAGCGCTGATGCGGTGGAGACGTCCGCCGGAGAGCATGACGTCGTCCGGTGAGGCACCGCGCAACGGTGACGTGTCGTCGTCGCGCACGATGTCGAGCAGTTCGTGGACGAGGTGGTCGCACGCGGTGTGGATCGCGTTGGCCAGTGCTCCGGTCAGGCCGGAGCCGCCGGCCTGGGGCGAGTAGGGCATGTCGGAGTCGCCGAGGTCGAAGCGGACCCTGCTGATCTCCAGCCCCAGGATTTCGGCCGCGAACTGCGTCATCACCGTGTACGTGCCGGTGCCGATGTCGGTGGCGGCACTGCGTACGTAAGCCGAGCCGTCACGCCGCAGGGACACCCGCGCCTGGCAGGGAGCCTGGTAGAAGGGGTAGGACACACCGGCCATGCCGTACCCGACGAGCCATCGGCCGTCGCGCATGGAGCCGATGTCGGGCGTGCGGCGCGACCAGCCGAACCGCTCCGCACCCTGGGTGTAGCAGTCGCGGAGGGCCTTGCTCGACCAGGGCAGACCGAGTACCGGATGGTCTTCGGCATAGTTGCGCAGACGGAGTTCCAGCGGATCCATGCCGATGGCGTGGGCCGCCTCGTCGATGGCGGACTCCAGGGCGAAGTTGCCCTGGCCTTCGGCGGGAGCGCGCATGGACCCGGGGCAGGGGATGTTCAGACGGGCCTGCCGGTCGCGCGTCATGACGTTGGGGCACGCGTAGGACACAGCCGAGCAGCCGGAGACCGGCTCGAAGTCGTCGTCCTCCATCGCCACCGAGGAGATCGCGTGGTGCTCGATGGCGACGAGGTCCCCGGCTCTCGTGACCCCGATCCTGATCTGCTGGACGCTGTCGGGACGGTGCCCGACCGAGGTGAACATCTGCGGTCGCGTCAGTACCAGTTTCACGGGGTGCTTGACCTCGCGGGCGGCCAGCGCGGTCAGGATGACGTGGGACCACACCCGCAGCCCGGCGCCGAAGCCGCCGCCGACGAACGGAGCGAGCACCCGGATACCGCTCTCGGGTACGCCGAAGACCGCGGCGAGTGTCGTGCGTACGTTGTGCGGCCACTGCGTGGAGTCGTGCACGGTGACCGAGTCGCCGTGCCACGAGGCGATGGTGCTCATCAGGCCGAGCGGGTTGTTGGTGTTGTCGGGCGTCGTGTAGCGCCCTTCGACCACGGCGTCCGCCTCGGCGAACCCGGCGGACACGTCTCCCCGGTCCGCGTCCATACCCCAGGGGTTGCTCAGGACCTGCGCGTTCGGATTCTCCATGTCGAGCAACGCCTCGGCCGGCTCGTATTCCACGCGTACCAGGGACGCGGCGTGCCGGGCCTGCTCGGCGCTGTCGGCCACCACGATCGCGATGTGCTGGCCGTAGTGGAGAATCCGGTCGTCCTGCATGGGTGCCGGCGGCGACGGCCCGAGCAGGGTCATCGGTCCGCGAGGCAGCTGCGGAGCGGTCAGATGGGTGATGACCGTCAGGACGCCGGGCGCGGACTGCGCGTCGGAGGCGTCGATACTGCGGATGCGTCCCGCGGCGATCGTGCTCCCCACCAGGGCTGCGTGCACCATGCCCGGATAGCTGAAGTCGTTGGGGTAATGGGCGGCGCCGGTGACCTTCAGCGGCGCGTCGACACGGTCCACCCCCTCACCGACGACGGTGCGACCGGGCGATTCGAGGGTGGTCATGACGGGGCTCCCGCAACGGTCTCGAGCGTGCGTACCAGGGTGCGCTTGGCCAGATCCACCTTGAACGCGGTGCCCGGCAGCGTCTGCGCGCCCTCCAGGGCCGCCTCCGCGGCCAGGCGGAAGCGTTCGTCGCTCGCCGGTGCTCCTCGCAGCATGTCCTCGGCGCCCCAGGCCCGCCACGGGACCGTGCCGACGCCGCCGAGACCGATCCGCGCGTCGCGGATGGTGTCGCCCTCGAACCGCAGGGCAACGCCGGCCGAGGTCAGGGCGAACTCGTAGGACACCCGGTCGCGGACCTTCAGGTAGTGGGACCGGGTTCCCTCCGGCAGGAGCGGAATCTCGACCTCGGTGATCAGCTCACCGTGGTTCAGCACGTTCTCGATGTGCGGTGTCGTGCCGGGTTCCCGGTAGAACTGCGTCAGCGGGACCGACCGGGGACCGTCCTGGCCCTGGACATGGACGAGGACGTCCAGCGCCACGAAGGGGATCGCGACGTCCGAGGCGTGCAGCGCGATGCACTGATCGCTCGTGCCCAGGATGGCGTGCATGCGCTGGAAGCCCGAGATCGCGGCGCAGCCGGACCCGGGCTCGCGCTTGTTGCAGGCCCCCACGGTGGGGTCCCTGAAGTAGCGGCACCGGGCACGCTGGAGCAGGTTTCCGCCGATGGTGGCCATGTTCCGCAGCTGCGTGGAGGCTCCGAGCAGGAGCGCCTCACGCACGAACGGAAGCCGCTCGCGCAGTACGGCATCCGCTGCGAGTTCCTCCATCGTCGTCAGCGCGCCGACGTGCACCGACGAATCGGCGTGCATGATCCCCTTCAGCGGCAGCCGCGTGATGTCGACCAGCCGATCGGGATCCAGGACACCGTCCTTCATCAGATCCAGCTGGGTCGTGCCTCCGGCCAGGAATGACGTTTTCGGGTCGGCCGTCACGGCCGCGACTGCTTGCGCGGTCTCAGCGGGCCGGACGTATTCGAAGGGACGCATCGTCATCCCTCCGTCACGACGTCGCGTATCGCGGCACGGATATTCGGATAGGCACCGCAGCGGCAGATGTTCCCGCTCATGAATTCGCTGATGTCCTCGTCCGTCCCGGCCCGGCCCTCGGCCTCCAGGCACACGGCGGACATGATCTGCCCAGGCGTGCAGTAGCCGCACTGAAACGCGTCGCGACGTGCGAAAGCGGCCTGCATCGGGTGCGGCTCACCGTTGTCGGACAGGCCCTCCACGGTGGTGATCTCGCGGCCTTCGTACTGGGCGGCCAACGCGAGGCACGCGACGATGCGTTTCCCGTCGGCCAGCACGGTACAGGCGCCACAAGCGCCCTGGTCACAGCCCTTTTTCGCCCCGGTCAGCACCAAGTGATCACGCAATGCGTCGAGGAGGGTCACGCGTGAATCGAGCCGCAGGCGATACGCATCGCCGTTGACGATCAGGGTGACCTCTACGGTGGGAATCTCCGGTGTGGCCTCGCTGGGGCGCGCTTGAGTGTCGACGTGCTTCATAACGCCTCAATTCGATGTGAACCTGCCCGGGGCGATGAAGTGGGCACGCTTCGCCATCCGGCGCAGTATCCGAAAAATTCTAGGTCCGGATCGGAGTGCGCGCATTTTCTGGCGGTGGGGTCCGGGCCAGGGCTTCGCCGACCCGCTGCGCGGGGTCCGCGTGCGTCCGTGATGTCCCGGACGGGCGGACGACCACGCCACGCCGGCTGCCCCTCGGCTATGTCCGTGGTGGAGCGGCCATGCCACTGCACCATGCCTCTACACCACCGGACGGGACACCGTCCGACATATCCAGCAACCACTGTGCGATGCCCCGAGCCCTGGCCAGAGTGGACGGGTGTGGACAACGCTTGCGCCGCTCATGGGCGTCGTACTCGGCGGGCTGACCTCGTTCGCGGCCCAGTTCTGGCAAGGACGCGCGTCGGAGCGCGTGGAAACGCGACGCGGCGATCGTGAACGCGCCGAGGGGCGCCGCGCCGAAGCCCTCAGCCACCTCATCGCCTTCCTGGTCGCGGTGCAGGAGGCCGAACGGGTGGCGGTGGACCGGTACCACGACAACCTGACCGACGAACAGTGGCAGGCGCGGGCCAAACAGGCCGTCGACAGGTTGTGGGTGGCCCAGAAGACGATTCACCTGTTGTGCCCGTCCGAGCTCAACGAGGCGGCACGGCGGGTCGCGTTCGCGGTTCAGAACGTGATCCGAGACGGCCCGCGCGACCCGGGAGCACCCCAGGACGAGAAGGTCTGGGCATGCATCAGCCCGAGCCGGCGGGCGTTTCTCGACGCGGCGGCCGAGTACCTGTGACGGAGTGGCGTGGGCGCCGGCGTCGGCACACCTCTGCGAGCGCGTGCAGACACGGTGAAAGGGGCGCCTGCCCCCCCGGCAGGCGCCCCCGTTCTCACCTCAGCGTCCCGCCCGCACCTGGCCATCGATCATCGCCGCCAGCACCGACTGCCAGTCCTCGCCCGGGCGTTCGGCAAGGGACGTGGCCAGCCGGTCGGACCGGTAGTGCCAGCGGTGGTCGAGGTCCGGGTGCACCCGGTCGACGAGGCTGATCTCGCTGTCGGTCCCGAGCAGCCGGCCCAGCTCGGCCGCCAGGTCCGCCCACGCGACGTGGCCGCTCACGGCGTTCGCCGTGCCGTGGACCGGTGTGTCCAGGCAGGCGGTCACGGCGCGGGCCAGCGCGGACGCGTGGACCCAGGGCGCGCCGTACCAGTCGTGGCCCTCGGCGCCGGGGCCGGGGACCTGGATCGGGTCCCCGGCCAGAGCCGCCTGGTAGAGCATTCCGGTGGCTCCCCAGCGCAGTTGGTCCCGCAGGCGGTCGTGCGGACCCCACACGATCGGCGAGCGGACCACGCTCGCGCCGCCGCGGCCCTCGGTGCCGGCGGCGCGCAACAACAGCTGTTCGCAGTCGAGTTTGGCCTGGCCGTACGCGCTCAGCGGTTGCCGCGAGGCCGCGTCCTCGACCACCTGCCGGTCCGTGGGCTTCCCGTAGGCGTCCACACTGCTGACGAACACGAACGGTCCGCGGCTCCAGGCCTCGACCATCGCCTTCATCGCGGCCATGTCCACCTCGGGGCGGGTGAAGGTGCACGCGGCGTGGATCACCGCGTCCGCGCTCTCCACCGCGGCGCGCAGGCCGTCCAGGTCGCCGAGGTCGCCCTCGATGACCTCGACACCGTCGCCGGCGACCAGGTGGGCGGACTCGGGTCGGGCCAGGGCGAGCACGGGCCGTCCCCGCGCGGCCAGTTCACGCAGGACGAAGGCGCCGACGCCGCCGGTGCCACCCGTCACGAGCACCGTGCCCTCCCGGACCCGCCGCCTGCCGGCCGCCGGTGCGGCGGTGGCGACGACGGCCGCCCGCTCGAGCTCCCGCTCGTCCAGCAGCGCGGCCAGCGCCCGGGGAGTCCGGCACTGCATCACATCGAGACCGGTCACCGGCAGTTTCAGCCCGGTGCGCAGTCGTTCGGCCAGTTGCACCGCGACCAGTGAGTGACCGCCGAGGACGAAGAAGTCGTCGTCCGGTGCCGGCACGCGGCCCAGCAGTTCGGCGAAGGCCTCCGTCACCGCGTGCGCACGGGGCCCCTGCGGGACGGGTGCCGCGACCGCGCCGGGAAGGCGTGACGTGTCCAGCGAGCCGTCGGCGGTCCGCGGCATGGTGTTCAGCAGCGTCACCGCGGCAGGAACGCTGTCCCGCGGCAGGGCCGCCCGGAGGTCCGAGCGCAGCTCCGCGGGGGACGGGCCACCCGTCTTCCGCAGCACCGCGTACGCGATCAGCGGACCGTTGGCCGTTACGGGTACGACGGCGTCGGCGATCCGGGAGTCCGCCCGCAGCAGCGCCTCGGCCGGATGGCAGTCGTCCGTCACGATCGCCCGAGGTCCATCGCCGAGCCGCGACAGCGTCAGAGCAGGATCGGCCGCGACCGCCGACAGCAAGGCTCCGAAGTCGTCCGCCAGCCGGTCTCCCGCGTCGGAGTCCAGCGCCGACTGTCCGAACTGGACGATGCAGGCAGGGGAGTCGGAGTCCACGAGCCCGAACGACAGGTCGAACTTGGCCTCGTCGAGCCCGATGTCGACCGGCTCGGCGACCGTCCCCGGCAGCCGGAGCGCGGTGGGTTCCCGCAGCACGTCGGCGGACACCCGTACCAGTGCCGTACCGTCAGCGCCCCGCGCACCGGCACCGAGCCGCTCCAGGATCAGGTCGAACGGCACGTCCCGGTGCTGCTGGGCCTCCAGCAGCGCGTCGCGTACGCGCTCGACGAGTGTGCCGAAGTCCGGGTCGCCGGACAGGTTCACCCGGATCGGAAGGGTGTTGACGCACAGCCCGACGAGGTTGCGCATGGCAGCTCCCTCGCGGTGGGTGCCGGCGCAGCCGATGACCAGGTCGTCCTCGCCGGTCAGCCGGTGCAGCGCCGCGAAGGAGGCGGCGAGGGAGACGGTGAACAGGGTCGCCCGGTGCTGCCGGCCGATCTCGCGCAGGGCCGGCAGGACCTGGGCGTCCAACGGCGTGGTCCGGGCGACGGCGGCCCGCCCGCCCGGGGTGTGCGCGGGCCGGGGCAGCCGTACGGGAGTCGCGCCGGCGAGGCGGCGCACCCAGTGGTCGAGGCCCTCGCCGAGACGCTTCGCCGCCGCGTGTTCCCGGCGGGCGAAGTCCGCGTACTGCGGCGGCTCGGGCTGCGTGTGCGGGCGTTCGTCCACGGCCGCGGCGTACAGCTGGGACAACTCGTCGGCCACCGTCTCCAGCGACCCGCCGTCGATGGCGATGTGATGGAACGTCAGCAGCACGGTGTGGTCCAGCGGACCGTGCCGCACCACCAGGGCGCGCGGCAGCGGTCCGGCGGACAGGTCGAACGGACGACGAGCTTCCTCGGTGAGGACACACATGCCGTCGTCGTCGCTCTCCACCACGACGACATCCATCGCGTCGGGTGCGGCGAGCACCTCCTGGTACGCCTCGTCGCCGCGCTGCCCGTAGCGGGTGCGCAGGATGTGGTGACGGCGGACGAGCCCGGTGAGCGCGGCGGTCAGCGCGTCGATGTCGAGCGGCCCGCGCAGCCGGGTGGCGAACGGCACGCTGTACAGCGAACCGCCCTGGCCGAGACGGTCCATCAGCCACATGCGCCGCTGGGCGTGCGAGAGCGGCGCGGGCGACGTCTCGTGGACCGCGGCGGGCGCGGGAGCGGCCGGGCGGCTGCCGGCGCGGGCACGTGCCCTGCGCAGCAGTTCCTCCTGGAGCGCGGCGGAACTCGGGGTCATGTCAGTGGCCATGGGTGTCGTCCTCGGACGCGTCGGGGTGGAGGTCGCTGTGGTCGGCCAGCAGCGCGCGTTCCACCAGCGCCGCGTGTCCGGCCACCGTGGGCGCGGCGAAGAAGTCGGGCAGGGACAGCTTGACCCCGAGCTCCTCGCGCAGATCGTCGGTGACGACGAGGGCGAGCAGTGAGTGCCCGCCGAGGGCGAGGAAGTCGGCGTCCGGCCGGTTCACCTCGCAGCCCAGGCTGCGGCTCCACACCTCGGCGACCGCCTGCTGCAACGGGCTCAGCGGCTCGATGGCGCCGCCGTCGGCGGGAGCGCTGTGCAGTGCGGTGAGCGCGCGGCGGTCCACCTTGCCGGAGACGGTCAGCGGAAGCCGCTCCACGAAGCTCAGTTCGTCGGGGACCAGATGGGCGGGCAGCCGCTCGGCGAGCCGGGTCCTGAGCGTCTCGGCTCCGGGCACGGGGCCGGGTGCGGCGACCACGAAGGCGGCGAGACGGGCGTCGTCCTCGGCCGCCCGGCGCACGGTCACCGCGGCGTCGTCCACCTCCGGCTGCTCGCGCAGGATGTGCTCGATCTCGCCGGGCTCGATCCGGAATCCGCGGACCTTGACCTGGTCGTCGGCGCGGCCGTGGAAGTCCAGCAGTCCGTCGGGACGGGCCGAGACCACATCGCCGGTGCGGTAGAGGCGGCCCAGGGACGCATGGTCCACGAATCGCTCCGCCGTCAGCTCGGGGCGGCCGGCGTAGCCGCTCGCCAACCGGCTGCCACCGATCCACAGTTCACCGTGCTCGCCGGGCGCGACCGGCTGTCCGTCCGCGTCCAGGACGTGGGTGACGGCACCCGCGATCGGGCGGCCGATGGGCACCGGACCGTTGCAGTCCGCGTCCGTCACCCGGTGGGCCGTCGCGAACGTCGTGGTCTCGGTCGGGCCGTAACCGTTGACCAACTCCAGCCAGGGGAAGGCACGCAGAACCGCGCGGGCGTGCTGGGACGCCATCGCCTCGCCGCCCACCACGACCGTACGGAGCAGTGAGAACAGGCGCGAACGCCGCGCCGCCAGCTGGTGGAACAGCGCGGTGGTGAAGAACGCCACGCTCACGCCGTGCCGTTCCACCTGCTGGGCCAGATCCTCGAAGGAGGGCCGCTCGGCGGTGCACACCACGACCGCCGCGCCGTTGGCCAGCGCCGACCACACCTCGAACGTCGAGGCGTCGAAGGTGGCGGGGGAGTGGAACAGCACCCGGTCGCGTGCCGTGACCGTCACATAGGTCGGGGCGGTGACCAGCCCCGCGATACCACCGTGGGTGACGGTGACACCCTTGGGCTGTCCGGTGGATCCGGAGGTGAACAGGACGAGCGCCGCCGCGTGCGGGGCGTGACCGGCCGGCGCCGACTCGTCGCCCGTCAGCAGCGGTTCGTCGGGCAGGGCGAGGGTGGGACCGGCCGTGTCGATCGCCTCGAGCAGCTTGCTGTCGCCGACGGTCAGGGTCACCCCGGCATCGGCGAGCATGGCGTCCGTGCGGGGGCGGGGGTGGGCCGGATCGAGCGGCACACAGGCCGCGCCCGCCCACCACAGGGCGAGTTGGGCGACGACGGTTCTGGCCGAGCGCGGCACGAGCAGGCCCACGCGGTCACCGGGTCTGACATCGTGCGCGCGCAGGTGGGCCGCCAGAGAGCGCGCCGAGGTGACCAACTGCGCATACGTCAGCGTGGTGTCGCCGTCCATCACGGCCAGGGCGTGCGGGGTCTGCTCGGCGTGCCGCGCCATGAGTGCGGGCAGACCCGCGGCGGAACCGGTGGATGCGGAGTCGGCGGACACGCGTTGTTCCTCCGGGGTGTTCGGGCCGTGGGCGTGGGCGTGAGTGAGGACGGTCGGCATCTCAGACCGCCGCCGTCGTTGCGGCGCGGCGCTTGTCCAGCACCGCGGCCACCGCTCGCAGGTCCGGCTGGCGCAGCAGTTCCGGGGCGCGCAGACGGACGCCGGTCTCCTTCTCGATCGCGGCCAGCAGCCGGGACGCGACGAGGGATGTGCCGCCGGCCGAGCCGAAGTCATCGCCGAGACCGGCGCCGGGGGAGTCCAGCAGATCGCGGACCAGACGCAGGACGAGACGCTCGCTGTCCGTCGTGCCGTCGTCCGAACCGGCGTCGTCCGAGGGCCCGGCCGGACGGGCGGACTCGGCGGCCGTACGCAGCAGCGCGGGCCGGTCCACCTTGCCGTTGGCGTCGAGGGGGAAGGCGTCCACGATGCGCACGGCCGAGGGCACGGCCTGCTCGGGCAGCCAGGCGCGCACCGCCTTCAGGAGCGCGTCCGTGTCAGGGGCGGCGTCCGTGGCGACGACGAAGGCCACCAGGCGGGCGCTCCCGTCGGCGGAGCGGGGCGCGGTGACGACCGCGCTGCGCACCGCCGGATCCTGCTCGAGCGCGGCCTCCACCTCGGCCGGCTCGATGCGCACGCCGCTGATCTTCACCTGGTCGTCGAGACGGCCCAGGAACTCCAGCGTCCCGTCGTCGAGCATGCGCACCCGGTCCCCGGTGCGGTACACGCGCTGCGTGCGTTCCGGGTCGATCCCCGCGGGCGGCGCGGCGAACCGGCGTGCCGTCAGCTCGGGGTCCAGATAGCCGAGAGCGAGGCAGTCGCCGCCGATGCACAGCTCTCCCGCCGCGCCGCGAGGCGCGATGCCGCCCTCCTCGTCGGTGACGAGCACCGTGGCGCCCGGGATCGGGGTGCCGATCGACGGCGGGGTCTCGTCCCGCACACCGTCGTCGTCCGGGCGCATGGCGTGCGTGGTGGTGACCACGGTGGCTTCGGCAGGACCGTACGCGTTGTGCACGGTCGCCGTGACGTCCGCGCCCGGGCGCCGGCGCATCCGGTCGCCGCCGACGACGAGATGACGCAGCGGCAGATCCTGCGGCCAGGGCCGGTTCAGCACCGGCTCGGCCATCGGCGTGGCCGCGACGGACACCGTCACCGCGGCGTCGCGCCACCACGAGGTGAGCTCGGCGGGGTCCCAGCGGACCGCGTCGGGCGCGGGCACCAGGGCGGCCCCGGACGTCAGTCCCGCCCACAGCTCCATGACGTGCGGGTCGAAGGCGGCGCCGATCAGCAGGGACTGCCGGTCCCCGGGGGCGAGTCCGGTCTCGGCGCGATACCAGTCCAGCAGGGCGGACAGCGCGCGCTCGGCGACGGCGACTGCCTTCGGCCGGCCGGTCGAGCCGGAGGTCAGCACGGCGTAGAAGGACTCCGGCAGGGCGGGACGGGCCCCCGCGGCGGGCGGGGCGAATGCCGCGACGGTGGTCGGTGCGGCGTTCGTTCCCTCACCCGGCAGCGGCAGAGTGATCCGCTCGGCAGCCTGGTGACGCTCCGGAAGCACGGCGGGGTCGCCGATCAGACAGGCGACCTCGACGTCCTCGGTGACCGCCTGGATCCGGCGCTCGCCGGGACGCGGTCCGAGCGGCAGATAGACAGCGCCCATCCGCGCCAGGGCGACCGCCGTGACGACCAGTCCGGCGGAGCGGTCGAGGCAGACGCCGACGAGGTCGCCGACGCGCACCCGCCCCTCCAGTGCACGCACGGTCTCGTCGGCCGCAGCGTCCAGCTCCCGGTAGGTCCAGGTACGCGACCCGTCCAGCACGGCCGGTGCCTCGGGGCTGCGGCGCACCCACTCCTCGTACCGGGAGAACACGCCGGTCGTGGCGGAGGCGGGCAGCGGGCGTCCGTGCATCACGCTCGGTGCCGCCACGGGAGCGTTCGCCAACGGGGAGGCCGTGGCGGTGTCGGTCAGCAGGTCGGTCATCAGGACTCCTTCGGTGCGGTCGCGGCGGCGGGGACGGGTACGGCCGCGGCGAGCGACCCGAGGGCGCGGGCCTGGTCGGCGAGTACGGGGTTCTGGAAGAGCAGGCGCATCGGCGGCCGTGTGCCGATCCGCGGCTCCAGCCAGGCCGCGAGCCGGGCGGCCAGCAGCGAGTGACCTCCGGCCCGGAAGAAGTGGGTGGACTCGGAGAAGCGGTCGTGGCCGAGCACCTCGCGCCAGCCCTCCGCGAGCAGCGTGAGCTGCGGATCGGTGAACGCCGCCGGCCCCATGGCCGGCTCTGCGCTCTCCGCGACCGGTGCGGTCTGCTCCAACTCGGCTGCCATACGGGTCAGTTCCCTGCGGTGCGGCTTGCCGCCCGCGAGAGTGGGCATCGTGTCCAGTCGCGCCCAGCGGCCCGGGACGAGGGCGGCGGGCAGACGCCGGCCGAGTTCGACGTGCAGGGCCTGCTCGTCCCACGGCTCGTGCGCCTCGCGGCTCTCCACGAAACCGACCAGTCGCGGTCCGCCGGAGGCCGACCGGTCCAGGACGACGGCGCAGGAGCGGCCGCCCAGTACGGCGGACGCGGCGGCCTCCACCTCCTCCAGCTCGATGCGGTAGCCGCGCAGCTTGATCTGGTGGTCACGCCGGCCGAGGAAGTGCAGCAGGCCGTCGCGGTCCCGGTAGCCGAGGTCGCCGGTGAGGTAGACCCGCTCACCGCCCAGCGCGTCGACGTGGACGAAGCGGGCGGCGGTGGCGTCCGGGTTGCCGACATAGCCTTCGGCCAGACCGGCGCCGGCGATGGCCAGTTCACCGACCGCACCGGACGGCAGGGGCCGCAGCGCCGAGTCCAGGACATGGATCCGCTCGCCGGGCAGTTCGGTGCCGAGGGGCACCTCCGCGCCGTTCACCAGCCCGTCGCGGGTGATCTCGTGCACGGTCGAGCTGATCGCGGCCTCGGTGACGCCGTAGACGTTCAGCACGGTGGCATCGGTGTCGGCCAGGAACCCGTCCAGCGCGTCCGCCGGAATGCGCTCGCCGCCGAGGACCAGCAGTCGCGGCGCCCAGCGGCGCTCGCGCAGCGCGGGCCGCAACTCCTCCCGCACGGCCAGGAAATAGCTGGTCGGCAGGTTGGCCACGGTGACGCGCGCGGTGGCGAGCAGTTCGGCGAGCTCGGTGCCGGTGGGCACCTCGCGGTCCGGCACGACGAGACAGGCGCCCGCGTACAGCGACGGCAGCACTTCCTCCAGCGCGACGTCGAACGACGGCTGGGCGAACAGCAGCGCCCGGTCCCCGACCGCCAGGCCGAACCGCTGTGCCGCGCCCGTCAGATGGTTCTCCAGGGCGGCCCGGCCCACGGCGACGGGCTTGGGTATGCCGGTCGAGCCGGAGGTGTGGATGATGTACGCCGCACCGGGGACCACCTCGGCCGGGCGCGCGGCGGGGAACGAGTCCGCGTCGATGTCCGCGGTTGGAAGGTGCGCCGGAAGGGTCACGCCCGCGTCGGCGGTGGTGAGGACCAGCGCGGGGCCCAGCCGGTCGAGCAGCAGCTCGAGCCGCGACGCCGGGTCGGACGGCGAGAGCGGGCAGTACACGGCTCCGGTCCGCAGACAGGACAGCAGCGCCACGACGGACGCGGCGCCGCGCGGCAGGACGGCGGCGACGGGCTGTCCGGCGGTCACCCCGGCGGCGCGCATACGCCGGGCGAGGGAGGAGACCTGCTCGTCGAGGTCGCCGTAGGTGAGCCGGCGCGCGCCGATCAGCAGGGCGGGAAGCGAGGGATCGTGCGCCGCGGCCGGGTCGAGCGGGTCCGCGTCATCCACCGGTCCGGGCGCCGCCACAACTTCTGGCGAAGCAGCGGGTGTTGCGGGCAGCGCGAGGTCGGCGAGGACGGTGGCGGGGGCGTCGAGGTAGGCACGCAGCAGGTCCAGGAAGCGGTCCGCGAGCAGCGTGGCGACCTCCTCGCCGAACAGATCCGCGTCGTAGTCCCAGACCAGGGTCATACCGGGCGCGCCGTGACGGAGGCTGACGCCGCGACGGTCGTCGGGGAGCAGCACCACATCGAGGTCGAAGCGGGTGGTGCCGGTGTTGAACCCTTCGAAGAGGGTGATGTCCAGACCCGGCACGTCGATCTCGGGCAGGGAGGCGTCATGGGCGCTGAACATGACACTGAACAGCGGGTTGTCGGCGCCCGAGGTGTGCATCCCGAGCGCACGGGTCAGCTCCTGGACGGGCACGTCCTGATGCGGCAGAGCACGGATCAGGGTGTCGGTCACCTCGTCCATGGTGTCCTCGGCAGGAGCCCGCGGATCCAGGCGGAGCCGCAGCGGGATCGTGTTGACGAACATGCCCACGGCGTCCTCGTAGCCGCGCGGGCGGTTGCCCACGGCGGTGCCGACGACCATCTGGGAGCGGCCGCTGTGGCGGCGCAGAAGCTCGGCGAAGAGGCCGAGCAGGGTCGAGAACGGGGTGAGACCGCGCTCGCGGGCGTGCCCGCGCAGCCGCTGGGCGAGGTCGGCACCGATGGACTGCCTCAGCTGTCCGCCGTGGTGCCTGCGCCGCGCGCCGGGACGGGCGAGGCCCGGCAGCGGCATGTCGTGGGAGGCGTCGCGCAGTTCGTCGGCCCAGAAGGCGAGGCTCTCCTGCCGCTCCTCGGTCAGGGCGTCGTCGGTCCTGTCGCGCACATGGTCCGCGTACGACGACGCGGGAGGCAGGGCGACGGACTCACCGAGGACACGGGCACGGTAGACCGTGAACACGTCGGCCAGCAGGATCGCGAACGAGTGCCCGTCGTGGATCAGATGGTGCTCGACGTGGATGAGCCGGTGCTGGTCGTCGGCGAGGCGGACCAGCGTCCAGCGCAGCAGCGGAGCCTCGTAGGTGTCGAGCGGGGTCTCCGCCTCGGTGCGCAGCAGCTCGAGGAACGCGGCCTCGGGGTCCGCCTCACCGGTCAGATCCACGGTGTGCAGACGAGGCGCGCAGATGTCGGCCACCTGCTGGCCGGGCATCGCGCCGGGCACGGCGACGAGTTCCAGACGGAGTCCGGGGTGACGCTCGAGGGCCGCGGCGAGTCCGTGGCGCAGGGCGTCGGTGTCCAGAGCCCCCCACAGGTCGAGTGAGGCCGTGAAGTTGTAGGCGCGGCTGCCGGGCTGCACTTGTTCGTGCAGCCAGACGATCTCCTGCGAGGAGGAGAGGGGAAGCATGGGCGATCCCTGAGGTTGTCGGGTCGGGTGATACGGATGCGGGCCGGGAACGGTTGCGCTCCCCGCCCGTGGTCGCCGGCCGGTCCGCGGATCGCGCGGACCGGCCGTGCCGGGCTGTGATGTTCTGCTGTGGTCTTGTGCCTGGGGGCTGCCGCCGGCCGTACGTCCAGGGCCGGGCGGGTGGTTCAGTGGGCGGGGTCCGCCGATGCCGGTGCGGGCAACGCCCGGCAGAAGGCGGCGAACCCGTCCTCGGCCGCCGCGCCGTCGAGCACCGATCGGTCCCACACCATGCGGATGTGCAGCTCCGGCCCCTGGGTGAGCGACACGGCGAACGGCGCGCGCACCGGGCGTCCGTCGACGTGGACCTCGCGGCCGGGCACCCCGCCGAGAGTCAGCGGAGGACGCCGCCGGGCATCGTCCACGGTCAGCAGGCCGTCCAGCCGTCCGGTCCACCGGGCACCCGCCGACCGGGCGGCGTGCACCACCTCGTCGAACGGGGTGTCCGCCCGGTCCAGGTCGTCCCACCACGCGGTGGCTGTCGCCTCCGAGCCGCCGTCCTCCGGGAGTTGTGGCGCGTCGTGGGTACGGGCGGGGAAGACGACGGTGTTGAGGAAGCAGCCCAGAACCTGCGCCGCGGCTGCCGGACGCCCACCCCACGGGTACCCGACCGGCGGCACATGGCCGGGTCCGTACAGGACGCGGGCCGTCGCTCGGCAGGCGTCGAGCAGCGCGGGGAACGGCACGCCGCCCGCCGGGGCGCTCCGCCGCAACTCGGCGGAGCCGGACGGCAGTACGCCGGGGGCCGGATCCCGCGGACGGGGCAGAGGCGCACGTTCGTGGACCGCGCGCAGCCGGTCGCCCCAGTACTCCAATGCGGCCGGTGAACCGCCGCGCTGCTCGGCGTCGAGCTGGAGCTGGACCGCTTCGCGGTACGCGGCCAGTTCCGCCTCGCCGTCGGCCGGTGCGAGGTCGGCCGGTCCCCGTCCGTCGCGGTAGGCGTCCCCCAGTTCGTCGACGACGCGCGCCAGCGACTGACCGTCGCAGGCGATGTGGTCGAGCACGATCCCGAGGACCTCCTCGTCCGCCTGCTCGTCATCGGTCAGATACAGCCGCATCGGAGATCCCTCCGCGCTCCACGCGGACACCGCCCGGCGCAGGGCGTCGGCGGAGCTCTCACCCGGCGCGGGCCGTACGCGCTCCACGGGGACGTCCGCCGCTTCGAGTCGCAGCGCCGGGGTGCCACGGATCACCTCGGGGCGGGCACGCAGCACCGGATGACGGGCCGCCAGATGGTCCGCCGCCGCCTTCAGCCGCACCGGGTCCACGGTGCCGCGCGGAAAGGCGAAGAACATCGGGACGGTGTCCGGCCGTCCGGCGGGGTCCATGGCCCGCACCAGGACGAAGCGCCGCTGCGCCCCGGTGACGGGCAGCAGCCCGGCCCCCGTGTCGGCGTCGGCGATGCGTCGGAAGCGGGCCAGGTACTGGCCGGTGATGCTGGTGTGCACGTGATCCTCTCGGGCGTGGGCGCGCGCGACCCACCCGATGTCGCTCGGGTGGGACGGCGGCGAGAAGCGGTGGGCGCGGCGAATGCCGAACGGAGCGTGGGTCAGGCGACGGTGACGGGTTCGGCACCACTGCCGTGGCCGCTTGCGTCCGGGCCGTCCACGTCGTCGGGCGGGGCCGGCAGATCGCGCATGCGGCGCAGGGGGGAGCAGAGCAGCGGAATCGGTACGAGGAGGAATCCGAGGGCGCAGACCCACAGCGCGGCACGGGCGCCGAACGAGCCCGCGAGGGCACCGCCCACCACGGCGCCGAGCGGGAGGGTGCCCCACACGAGGAAGCGCAGAGTGGCGTTCATGCGGCCGAGCAGCCGGGGCGGGCAGAGCGTCTGCCGGAAGCTGACCTGGGCCACGTTGTAGACGACCGCGCCGAAGGAGACGACACCCGAGCCGACGGCGAACAGGGCCGCGGCGGCACCGTGGCCGGACAGCGGCCACAGCAGTGCGAACGGGCCGGTCACCAGCGCGGAGAGCCAGATGATGCGTGCCTGGCCCAGGCGGCCGGCGAGCGTGCCGGCGGTGAGCGCGCCGAGGAGTCCGCCCGCGGCGGATGCGGAGAGCATCAGCCCGACGGAGGCGGGCTGGAGGCCCACCACCCGTACCAGGAATACGGTCTGAGTGGCCATCAGCATCGCGGTGAAGAAATTGCCGAGGCCGGTGGTCGCGGCGATGACCCGCAACAGCGGGTGGCCGAGGACGAACCGCAGGCCCTCCCCGATGTCCGATCGAAGAGAGGCTCCCGGCACGGGTTCGGGCCGCGGCTCGGGCGGCCGCTTCATGGCCATCAGGAAGAGTGCGGACACGGCGTAGCCGATCGCGTCGGCCACGATCGCCAGGTGCGCGCCCACCAGCTGGACGAGCCCACCACCGAGCCCCGGCCCCGCGACCTGGGCCGACGAACGGACCGTCTCCAGGGCTCCGTTGCCCGCCATCAGCTGCTCCTTGGGGAGCAGTTGGGGCAGATAGCTCTGGTGCGCCACGTCGAAGAACACCGTCGCCGCTCCGGTGACCAGCGCCACGACGTACAGCTGAGCCATCGTCAGGACGTCGGCCACGCCCGCCAGCGGCACACTGGCCATGGCGACGGCACGCACGACGTCGGCCCGGATCATCAGCGGCAGTTTGCGCATCCGGTCGACCCAGGCGCCCGCGGGCAGCCCGATCAACAGAAACGCGGCCGTCTCGGCCGCGGTGAGCAGACCCACCTCGAACGCCGGTGCCTTCAGCACGAGAACGGCCACCAACGGCAGCGCGACCAGGGTGACTTGAGCGCCGACCTGTCCGGCGGCCGCGCCGGCGAGCAGGAGACGGAAATCGCGCATGCGCAGCAGACCGCTGGAAGCGACGGGGGGTGAGGGGGCCATGCGACAGACCATCACCGCCAGGCCGATCACCCGTCAAAACGGAAACGTCACTTTCGGTCGATTCTTTGTCACTTCCTCCACCAGAACGGCAAATTCTTCGCCAGATGAGGGGAACGCCCGGATGAATGCATCACATGGGGTGCCTGGGCGGGACGATCGGTGCCCGGAACGTATGGCCGATCCCGGGTGGATCCGGCCCAGGGCACGACGAATCGCACCTCTGACCGAAAATAGCCGTCTGCTCACACTCGGTGTTCGAAAGCGGGGTGACAGGCGCTATAGGCGTGACGGTCGTGCACGGTGCCACGCCGAACGGGCTCGGGGGGCCGGTCGGCTGACCGGCGCGGCGTTCGCAACTCGTCAGGCGCCCGGCCGGACACCCCCTCCGGGCGGAACTTCGGCCGATGGCCTGCGTGCGGTCGAGAAGTGGCAGTCAGTGCGGCCGTGACGCACCGCAG